>NZ_JBDJMM010000046.1:0-31595 GCF_039673865.1 Pseudomonas sp. TWI628
GCTCCCACAGGTCCTGTGTACGCCGATCAAGGTGGGAGCCGCGCTTGCCGGCGATGGGCTGCAAAGCAGCCCCGGGGGGCTCGAGCACTCACGCCTTGTCCGCCTTGCCGGCCGCAGCAGCAAACTTGGCCAACTGAACATCCAGCCGGCGAGGGCGCCGGCCAAGGTCCTCGGCACGCTCCTTGCGGCGAATGGCATTGCGTACCATCAATGACCCCAGGTAACGGATGGGTTCCGGTGGAAAATGCCCGAGCGGGCCGTTGAGCAACGGCGAGCGAGTCCAGGGGTTATCCAGCCCGAGCACCAGCGACGACAAGATCTGACCGCCCATGTGACAGGGGCCCACACCACTGCCGGAATACCCGAAGCCATAGAAGATATTGCCCTTGGCGCCCATGCGGCCGAAGAACGGCAAGCCGGTGACCGAACGATCTGAAGGGCCGTTCCAGGTTGCCGCGATATCGACGCCGGTGAATGCCGGGAAGAACTTTTCCAACGAATTGCGCAGCAGGTTCGCATAGGGTGATGGCTGGTCGAATACCGGCAGCATGCGCCCGCCGAAGGCGAAGGTATTGCCCCCTTTGCCCAGCATGAGTCGCCCGTCCGGGGTGTTGTGGTAGTAGTGAACGAAGATCCGCGAGTCGAGCACGGTCACGCCGCTGGTCAGGCCGATGCGTTCCAGCAGGTCCGGGCGAGGCTCGGTGATGATCATGTCGCTTGAGACAATCGCCACCGAACGCGAGAACTGTGGGAAGGTCCGGGCCATCCAGGCATTGATCGCCAGCACCCCATTGGCGCAGGTGACTTTGCCGTGGGGTGTGATGACCGTGGCTGGCTGCCCTTCGTCCAGGCCGACCATCGGCGTGCCTTCATGGATGCGCACGCCCAGCCCCAGTGCCACGCGGCGCAGGCCACGCACCAGCTTGGCCGGTTGTACGCTGGCCGCTGCGGGCGAGTACCAGCCTTCCAGGTGTTGGGCCGAGCCCGCCATCCGTTGCACGTCGGCGAGCGGGCGTTTGCTGAAGGTGTTGATGCCATGGCGCTCCAGCGCGGCGACCACCGCGTCGGTGGAGCCGACCTGGGCCTGGCTGGTCGAGGTGTACAGCGTGCCGTCCAGACGGTAGTCGGCATCCACGCCGTACTTTTTGCAGAAGTCGCCGATCGCATAAATGCTCTGCTCCGACGCCTTGACCAGGCGCACGGCCTCTTCGAGCCCGAACAAACGCTCCAAGGTAAAGAACTTCGCCGACCAGGACAGCGCACAACCGCCGTTGCGCCCACTGGCCCCCGCGCCGCAGATGTCCGCTTCGACGATGACCACATCGAGTTCGGGGTTCTGTTCCTTGAGCATGATGGCGGTCCACAGGCCGGTGTAGCCGCCGCCGACAATGCAGACATCGGCGCGGGTGTCCTGGCGCAGGGGCGGGCAGGGTTCATCGGGCTGATTGTTCAGGGCTTGTTCCAGCCAGAAAGGGCGCATCGTGCTTCTCCAGAAAGGGACCGAAAAGGGCGCCGAGCAAGGTGCGCCCTGTGTCACGCATCCTTGCAGTGCACTGTGCATAAATAAAATCGATTTAACGTATGGATATATAAGTTCAGCCTATTTATGCGCGACCCCACCCATTCGGGTTATGGCCCCGTGGCCCAATCCCCCCGATAGTGGCTCCATCCGCTCACCCGAGCCGATCCTGATCACACGATGGAGTTGCTATGCGCAAGGCATTGAAGGTGATTTCCAGTCTGCTGATGTGTTGTTCCGCCACGGCCGCCCTGGCCAGCGAACCAGACACCAGCAATACGCTCAGGTTGTACAACTGGACCGACTACATCGGCGAAAACACCCTCGCCGATTTTGAAAAACAAACCGGTATCAAGGTGATCTACGACACCTTCGACGGCTACGAGACGGTCCAGACGAAACTGCTCACCGGCCGCTCCGGCTACGACCTGGTGATGCTCAATGGCTCGCTGGTGCCACCGCTGATCAAGGCCGGGGTGTTCCAGCCGCTGGACAAGAGCAAGCTGCCCAGCTGGGCCAACCTCGACCCGCAGGTGGTGCAGAGCCTGCAAGCCTTCGACCCCGGCATGGTCTACTCGGCGCCCTACACCTGGGGCAGCTCCGGCATCACCTACAACGTCGACAAGATCAAGCAGCGCATGCCCGACGCGCCCATCGGCTCGCTGGCCATGCTGTTCGACCCGAAGATCGTCTCGCGCTTCGCCGACTGCGGCGTGACCGTGATGGACGCGCCCAGCGAAGTCATCCCGCTGGCCCTCAAGTACCTCGGCAAAGACCCGCAGAGCGCCAAACCGGCCGACCTCAAGGCCGCCCAGGACGTGCTCATGGGCATCCGCCCCTACATCAAGAAATTCGACTCGGTGAACTACCTCACCAGCCTGCCCAACGGTGACGTGTGCATGGCCCTGACCTGGTCCGGCGACTACGCCACCGCCCAGGCCCGCGCGGTGGAGGCGAAGAAGGACATCAACCTGGCGTTCTTCATTCCCAAGGAAGGCTCGCTGATCTGGTTCGACAGCCTCTACCTGCCCAACGATGCGCCCCACGTGGCCAACGCCCACCGCTTCATCGAATACCTGCTGCAACCTGAAACCATGGCCGACGTGACCAACTACATCCACTACGCCAACAGCAACGCGGCCGCCACGCCGCTGGTGCAGGCCGATATCCGCAACGACCCGGCCATCTACCCCGACGAGCAGACCCGTGAGCGGTTGTTCACCCAGAAGTCCCAGGATCCGCAGGCCATGCGCGCCATCACCCGGGTCTGGAGCACGGTCAAGACCGGCATCTGACTCCTTTCACCGTACCGATCCGACAAGGAATTGCTTATGGCTACCCCGACTCGCCCCTTGGCCGCCACCGCGCACAACGATCAGCTGGTGAAAGCCGACAAAGCCCACTACATGCATGGCTACCACATGTTCGACGAGCATGCCGAGCAGGGCGCGCTGAACATCCAGGCCGGTGATGGCGCCTACATCCACGACACCCAGGGCAACCGCTTCCTCGACGCCGTCGGCGGCATGTGGTGCACCAACATCGGCCTGGGCCGCGAAGAAATGGCTTTGGCCATCGCCGACCAGGTGCGCCAGCTGGCCTATTCCAACCCGTTCTCGGACATGGCCAACCCGAAAGCCATCGAACTGTGCCAGAAGCTCGCGAGCCTGGCGCCCGGCGACCTCGACCATGTGTTCCTCACCACCGGCGGCTCCACCGCCGTGGACACCGCCTACCGGCTGATCCAGTACTACCAGAACTGCCGCGGCAAGCCGCACAAGAAGCATGTGATCGCCCGCTACAACGCCTACCACGGCTCGACCTGCCTGACCATGTCGATCGGCAACAAGGCCGCCGACCGGGTGCCGGAGTTCGACTACGCCCACGAGCTGATCCACCACGTCTCCAACCCCAACTTCTACCGGGCGGCGGACGACATGGACGAGGCCGAGTTCCTCGACTTCCTGGTGGCCGAGTTCGAAGACAAGATCCTCTCCCTGGGCGCGGACAACGTCGCGGCTTTCTTCGCCGAACCGATCATGGGTTCGGGCGGGGTGATCATCCCGCCCGAGGGCTACTTCCAGCGCATGTGGCAGGTGTGCCAGACCTACGACATCCTCTTTGTCGCTGACGAAGTGGTCACCTCGTTCGGCCGCCTGGGCACCTTCTTCGCCTCCGAAGCGCTGTTCGGCGTCACCCCGGACATCATCACCACCGCCAAGGGCCTGACCTCGGCCTACCTGCCACTGGGCGCGTGCATCTTCTCAGCGCGCATCTGGAAGGTCATCGCCGAGCCGGGCAAGGGCCGCTGCTTCACCCACGGCTTCACCTACAGCGGCCACCCGGTGTGCTGCGTGGCGGCGCTGAAGAACATCGAGATCATCGAGCGGGAAAACCTGCTGGCCCACGTCAACGCTGTCGGCAGCTACCTGGAGCAGCGCCTGCAGA
The DNA here is from genome assembly GCF_039673865.1 of Pseudomonas sp. TWI628. Classification (NCBI taxonomy): domain Bacteria; kingdom Pseudomonadati; phylum Pseudomonadota; class Gammaproteobacteria; order Pseudomonadales; family Pseudomonadaceae; genus Pseudomonas; species Pseudomonas sp. TWI628. The sequence continues at coordinate 3,968 of NZ_JBDJMM010000046.1, forward strand.
CCCTCGCCGAGCTGCCGCTGGTTGGCCAGGTGCGCTGCATGAAGCTGATGGCCTGTGTCGAATTCGTCGCCAACAAGCAGACCAAGGCGCTGTTCCCCGACGCGGTGAACATCGGCGAGCGCATCCACGTGCGGGCCCAGGCCAAGGGGCTGCTGGTGCGCCCGATCATGCACCTGAACGTGATGTCGCCGCCGCTGATCATCACCCACGCCCAGGTCGACGAGATCGTCGACACCCTGCGCAGCTGCATTCTCGAAGCGGCCCAGGAACTGACCGAGCAGGGCCTGTATCAAGGCCAATGATCGACCTTCTGCCAAAGATGCACGCGCGTGCCCCGGCCGGTAGACTGCGGGGCATGAGCCGAGCACACGAAAACACCACAATAAACCTGCCGTTTCATGCCCTGCAGCAATGGCACGGCGCCCTGCAACAAGCCTTCGCCCACAGCGACGGCCCGGACGCGCTGGCCTGGTTGGCGGCGGCCATCAGCCAGCTGGTGGCGGCCGAGTCGATGCTGATCAGCCTCGAACGCAAGGGCCAGCCGCCGCAGCTGCTGTATCAGCAGGGCATCCTGGCCCGCTACCACGAGGCGGTGCTGGAGCGCTATTTCGCCGCGGGCTACCTGCTCGACCCGTTCTGCCTGGCGGTGCAGAAGGGCCTGGCGCAGGGTTTCTACCACCTGGAAGACATCGCCCCGGACAACTTTTTCGACAGCGACTACTACAAGACCTACTACCTGGGCACCGGCTGCAGCGAGGACAGCTATTTCATCGTCGACCTGGGCAACGACAGCAAGATTTCCCTGAGCCTGTTCCAGGGCTGCAGCGGTGCGCGCCTGGGTGTGGAACAACTGCACCTGTTGCAGGCGGTGGAACCGATGGTGCGCGAGCTGCTGATGCGCTTTGCCCGGCACGGCCTGGAGCAGCAGCCAGAAGCGAAAGGGAGCGTGCAGGCCGCGTTCGACAGCTTTGGTTGCGGGGTACTGACCGAGCGCGAGCGGCAAGTGGCGCAGATGGTGTTGCAGGGGCACTCGGTGAAATCCACGGCCCATGAACTGGGGATTTCACCCGAGACCGTGCGGATGCACCGCAAGAACCTCTACCTGAAGCTGGACATCAACTCGCAATCGGAGCTGTTCGCCCAGTTCATCGGCTGGTTGCGGCGGATCTGACAGGCGTCACCAGCGCAGCAGGCGCGGGCCCAGCCACGCGCCGAGCGCGGTCGGCAGCAGCATGCCAAGCACGTACCACAGGCCCCAGAACGGCACGCCCATCTCCGGGCAGTGCAGGCAGTAGGCCAAGGTCGCCGTCGACCCGGCCAGCAGGCCGCCAGCGGCTCCAGCCTGGCGCAAACGGGTCGGGGCCAGGCCGCGCAAGGCCCAGAACACGCTGACCAGCCCTGGCAGCGACAGCAAGGTGATGTTCAGCGCGCAGGTGCGCCAGGTACGGCCCAACAGCAGGTCGGCGCGTGCATCCAGCGGGGCGCCGGCCAGGCTCAGCGCTGCGCCCAGCCACAGCAGCAGCAAGGGCAGGCCCAGCAGCCCCCAGGCCAGGCCACCGCGCACGCCAGGTTTGGCCAGCCGGCTGGTCAGCCACAGCCCGAGCACCGCCAGGCTGCTGGGCAACGCCACCTTGGCCCAGAACAGCGGCGTGCGCGCCACCTCGGCCAGGTCGCTGCGTACGCCATAAATGGCCAAGGTCATCAGCACGGCCGCCAGGCCGCCAAGCAGCACGGCCAGCCCCAGGCGCCGGCCCGTAGCGTTTTGCTGCACCGGGCCTTCGCCTGCGGCCAGCAGGGTGATCAGGTCATCGGTCTTCATTGTCGCTCTTACCTCCAATCAACCTGGCCAGTGCCTTCAGGCCGCGGTGTATGCCCACCTTGACCGCTGAGCTGGAAAGCCCGGTCAGTTGCGCGGTTTCTTCCACCGACAGCCCCTGCAACTTGACATGGACGATCGGCAACCGCTGGCGCTCGGGCAGCTGTTGCAGCAGCCTGGCCAGGTCGCGGCTGGCTTCGGCCGGTTCGGCATCGCTGCTGGCGAACAGCTCGGCGTCGTCATCCAGTGGCGCGTTATGGGCATCAAAGCGGGCCCTGCTGCGCAGGTAGTCGACCAGCTTGTAGCGGGCAATCGCCTGCACCCAGGCGGTCAGCGGCTGTTGTGCCTGATAAGTATGCCGTGCGTTGTGCACTGCCAGCAGCACCTCCTGCAGCAGGTCCTCGATCTCGGCCGGGCGGCTGGCCAGGCGCCGTCGTAGAAACGCCCGGATATGCAGCGCCAGGGCGGCGAGGAAGGCCCGGTAGGCCTGCGCGTCGCCCGCCAGCCCGGCCAGCAGCAAGGCTTGCAGCTGGGCTTCGCGCGCATCAAATACTGCCTGTGAGTCAGTTCGCTGCATGGGCCGCCTGGGTTACACCCTGGGTGCATTTTCTGTGAGTGAAACCTTAGGTCGCTGCAGCCACTTGAGCGAAAAATTTTTCCAGGGCTGTAACCGGATCCGCGCACGCCACGAACTACTCCATGAGCCGCCGGTAAAAGTGCCACGGCCACCCACTCTGGAGACTTCAGCATGAAAACCTTAGCCCTCGCCACCGCTGCCCTGGCCCTCGCGTCGCTGGCAAGCGCTGCCCTGGCAGCCACCCCCACCCAGCCGGCCGGCAGCGGCGCCGCCATGGAAAAGTGCTATGGCGTCGCCATGGCCGGCAAGAACGACTGCAAGGCAGGTGCCGGCACCACCTGCGCCGGTTCTGCCAAGAAGGATTACGACGGCATGCACTGGAAGAACGTCCCGGCCGGCACCTGCACTTCGATCAAGACCCCGAACGGCATGGGTTCGCTGACGCCGACCAAGGCCTGAGCAGGGGAGGCCGACCATGAACGGGAATGCAGCACTGGGCGCCGGGGTCGGGCTCAAGGCCGAGCACTTTGACCAGGCGCTCGCGTGCCGCGCCGAAGGGCTCTGGTTCGAGGTTCACCCGGAGAACTACATGGTCGGCGGCCCGCGCCTTGCCTGGCTGTTGCGCATCGCCGAGCACCACCCGCTGTCGCTGCACGGCGTGGCGCTGTCGCTGGCGGCCGATGCCGACCCGGACCCGCAGCACCTGCAGCGTTTGCGCACGCTGATCGACCAGGTCAGGCCGGTGCTGGTGTCCGAGCACCTGGCCTGGTCGACCTGGCGCGGCGCCTATCACCCCGACCTGCTGCCGTTCCCGCGCAGCAGTGAGGCCCTGGCCCGCATCAGCCGCAACATCCAGCGCAGCCAGGAAGCGCTGGGGCGGCGGATCTCGATCGAGAACCCCAGCCATTACCTGCAGCTGGACGGGCATGAATGGGACGAAATCGACTTCCTTGCCGAACTGGCCCGGCGTACCGGTTGCGGGCTGCTGCTGGACGTCAACAACGTGTACGTCAGTGCGCACAACCTGGGCTTCAGTGCCAGCGATTACCTGGACCGCTTTCCGGCACAGGCGATCAGCGAAGTCCACCTGGCCGGTTACAGCCACGACGCACAAGGCAGCCTGTTGGTCGACTCGCACGATGCGCGTGTCGCCGAGCCGGTCTGGGCGCTTTACCGGCGCCTGATCGCCCGCATCGGCCCGCGCCCGACGCTGGTCGAGCGTGATGGCAATGTCCCGCTGTTCAATGAACTGCTGGGCGAACGGGCCATCGCCCAGGCGACCCTTGATAGCCTTGGAGTGCAGCCATGAACTTCACCTTGAGCCAGTTCCAGGACGCCTTCTGCGCCGCGTTGCAGGGGCGCCCGGCGCCAGGGCTGGCGGCGCTCATCGAACAACCGGCGTTCGCGGTGTACCGCAACACGGTCATGGCCGGCTGCGTGGAAGCGTTGTGTGCCAATTTCCCCAGCGTCCTGACCCTGGTCGGGCGCCAATGGATGGAGGCTGCCGCAGCGGCCTATGCCCGGCAAGCGCCGCCCGACGATCCCCGGCTGATCCATTACGGCGCGGCCTTCGCCGACTTTATCGAGCAGGCGCAGGCCCAACACGGTGTGCCGTACCTGGCCGACGTTGCGCGGCTGGATGCCTGCTGGAACGAGGCCTTCAGCGCGCTGGATGCGCCTTGCCTCAACCTGACCGAACTGGCGGGCATGACGGCCAGCGACCTGGCACGCAGCGTCCTGTACCCCCGCAGCAATGCCCGCTGGCACTGGTGTGAGGCGCATCCAGCCTACCGCCTCTGGCGCTGCGGCCGCGAGCAGCTGGAGTGGGCAGACGAACTGCCGTGGGCCGGCGAAGGGGTGTTGTTCGTCGGCGGCCCCGAGGGCGTTGCTCACCAGTCGCTGGAGCAGGGCGGCTGCGCGTTTCTGCAGGCCTGCGCAGCCGGGCAGTCCCTGGAGCAGGCCTCACAGCATGCCCAACACACCCAACCGGACCTGGACTTCGGCGACCTGCTCGGCCGCCTGATCACTACACAGGTCTTCCGCCCGCTGAGCTTTCCTTGAGGAAACCACCATGGACCATGTCCACCCCACGCCCTTGGCCAGCAACCTGCGGCACGCCTGGAACCGCTTTGCCGATGCCCTGCAACAGCTTCTGGGCGACAGCGTCTTGTGCCTGGTTGCGCGCTTCGGCATTGCCTCGGTGTTCTTCCTTTCCGGGCGAACCAAGGTCGAAGGCTTGCTGACCATCACGCCGGGCACCTATGAGCTGTTTCGCACCGAATACGCGCTGCCGTTGATTTCCCCCTGGCTGGCGGCACACCTGGCCACCTATTCCGAGCACCTGTTCTCGTTGCTGCTGGTGCTGGGCCTGATGACCCGCCTGTCGGCCCTGGCGCTGCTGGGCATGACCACGGTGATCGAAGTGTTCGTCTACCCCGATGCATGGCCCACCCACCTGACCTGGGCAGGCCTGCTCCTGCTGTTGATTGCGCGAGGGGCGGGCAGGTTGTCCTTGGATCACCTGCTGAAAGTGCGCTGATCGCTGACATCGGCCTGCACATGCAGGGACGTGCGCAGCAACAGCAGCACCGCCCCGAGCACCGGCAGGCTCACCAGCAACAGCGCGTAGCGCAGCGACTGCACGCCGAACAGCGGTTGCAGCAGGTCGCTGAGCAGGCCCGTCAGCAGCGGGCCGGCCCCCACGCCCAGCAGGGTGCTGACGATGGTCTGCAGGGCCATGGCCGTGCCGCGCTGTTGTGGCGCCACCAGTTGCGTGACCAGGTTGTACGACGGCGCCACCCACCACACGGCAAAGAAGCTGTACAGCGCACACCACAGCATGGCCACCGGTACCGGCAAGGCGCCCAGGTACATCAGCCGCTCGCTGGGCCACAGCAGGTAGCTGGCCAGTGCCGAGAGTGCCGCAAGGTGGCCCAGTATCGGCAGTGACAATTGCCAGTGCGCGCCCCGGTGGGCCAGGCGGTCGCTCAGCCAGCCGCTGAACAGCCCGCCAACGCCGGCAGCGCTGCCGCAGACCACGCCAGCGAGCATGCCGGCATCGCGCAGTGACAGGCCATGGGAGCGCACCAGGAAGCTGGTGTTCCACATGGCCACGGCATACGAGCCCAGGGTGGTCAGCCCGCCCGCGAGGATCAGCCAGCGGTACGGCGCCAGCGCCCACAGTGCGCGGGCTTCGGCGCCAAGGCCGAGGCGCGGCGCCGGTGCTGGATGGGCATTCAGGTCCCAGCGGCCACGCGCCGGTTCGCGCACCAGCAGCCCAAGGATGACGGCAAAGGCCAGGGCCGGCAGCCCGAGGGCGATGAACGCCGTGCGCCAGCCATATTGCTCGACTACCCAGGCGCCGATGCTCAGGCCGATGATCGACGAAAAGGTCGGTGCGGCGGTGAAGCAGCTGATAGCAAACGAGCGCCGCTGCGGCGGGTACAGGTCGGCAATCAGCGACAGCGATGCCGAGGTGGTCGGCGCTTCGCTCACCGCCACCAGCATGCGCGCCAGGGCCAGCACCACGAAACTGCCCGCCAGCCCGCAGCTCATGGTGGCCAGCGCCCACAGCAGGCAGGCCAGCGCCAGCAGGCGCAGCCGTGGCAGGCGGTCGACCAGGCGCCCGGCCGGCAAGCCGAGCAGGGCATAGACGGCCGCGAAGGCCAGGCCCGAGATCAGGCCCAGCGCGCTGTCACCGACCTGGAACTCGGCCTTGATCGGCTCGAACATCACCGCCAGGATTTGCCGGCCGACGAAGTTGTCGGCGAACACGGCCGCCAGCAACAGCAGCAGGCCATGGCTGCGCCAGCCGACCGTGGTGGGCGGCAGGGTAGGCGTGGCGCTGCTCATCGCGGTGCCCACAGGTCCGGCAGGCCGGGGTCGCTGACCACGATCAGGCGCTTGAGCAACACCTTCAGCGCCTGGGCATCGGCCTCACCGAGCTTGCCGATGAGGTCTTCCTCCACCACCTTGGCCAGCGCCACCTGCTGCAACGACAGCTCGCGGCCATTGGCGGTCAGCACGAAGCGCAACTGTGCAGCATCGCCTTCGATGGCCACCAGGCCCTGGCGTTCGAGGAAGCGCATGCCGGCCAGGGTGACCACGTGGCCGGTGTAGCTGACGAAGGTGTTGAGTTCGCCCAAGGTCAGGTTGTCGCGGATCGACAGCACCGCCAGCACGAAGAACGCCTGTTCATCCAGTTGCTGGTTGCTGAGCAGTTGGCGCAACTGGTTGAGCACCTGGTAGTGGCCGCGGCCGAGCAGGTAGCCGAGCAGGTCTTCGGTGTAGCTGCATTCCGGTGGCGGCGGCGTGGTGGCCAGGCGCAGCTCGCTGCGCGGCTTGCGCGTGGCCAGGGCGTACTGGCCGCTCTGGAAGGCCAGCGGTGCGCGGTCGCTATGGTCGAAGGCCAGCACCTCGCCAACGAAGATCACATGGTCGCCGCCTTCATACTGGAAGGCAGTGCGGCACTGGAAGCGCGCGGTGCAGTCCTGCAGCAGCGGGGCATCGCTGATGCCGTTGTCGAGCTCGACTTCGGCAAACTTGTCCTCGCCCTGGGTGGCGAAGCGGCCAGACAGCTTCTCTTGCCCGATCGACAATACATGCACGTTCCAGTGCTTGCCGTTGCTGAACGCCGGCAGGCTGCGCGCCTGCTTGGACAGGCTCCACAACACCAGTGGCGGGTTCAGCGAAACCGAGTTGAAGCTGTTGGCGGTAATGCCCACGGGCGCGCCGTCTTCGCCCTGGGAGGTGATGATGGTGACACCGGTGGTGAAGGTGCCAAGTGCGGCGCGGAAGGCCTGGGGGTCGAAACCGATCTGTGGGGTTGCCATGGCTGGCCTCATGCGGGGTGGCTTTTGTGCGCCCAGTATTGGCCTGCAGGCCTTGCTGGGCATCGTCTCAACGGACTAACGCAGTTGCTCGATTCTGGTCCGATCGGACGAGGCGCAGCCCCCGCGCCATGGCTAGTGTGGCGCCATGCGCATCGGGCGCAGTCAACAGCCAGAGGAGACACCCATGCCACCCGTTTCGTCATCGGTCCAGGCGCTCAGCGGTCTGTTATCGCGGCAGCAAAGCGCCTTCGTCAGCGAGGGCGCCGTCACCGCCGAACGCCGTCGCCAGCGCCTGCAGCAGGTGATCGACCTGCTGGTGCGCCACCATCAGAGCCTGACCCAGGCCATCGACGAGGATTTCGGCGGCCGGCCTGCCGGCTTCAGCCTGATGAACGATGTGCTCGGTGCCCTGGCCAGCCTCAAGCACGCCAGGGATCACCTGCAGCAGTGGATGGCCGATGAGCCCAGGGCGCCTTTCGCCCCCTACGACCAGCTCGGCGCCAAGGCCTGGGTGCGTTACCAGCCCAAGGGCACGGTGGGCATCATCGGCACCTGGAATGCCCCGCTGTACACCCTGTTCAGCCCGCTGGCATCGGCCCTTGCCGCCGGCAACCGGGCCATCCTCAAACCCTCCGAGGTGCTGCCGCGTACCGCGGCTCTGGTCGCCGAACTGTGCGCCGCGCACCTTGACCCGCTGGAGGTGGCGGTAGTGACCGGCGGCCCGGAGCTGGCCGATGCCTTCACCGCCCAACCGTTCGATCACCTGGTGTTCACCGGCAGCACGGCGGTAGGTCGTAAGGTGATGGCCAATGCCGCGCAGAATCTGGTGCCGGTGACCCTGGAGCTGGGCGGCAAGTCGCCGGTGATCGTCTCCACCAGTGCCGACCCGGCCAAGGCCGCGTTCAGCATTGCCGTGGCCAAGGCTACCAATGCCGGGCAGATCTGCATCAACCCGGACCTGGTCTATGTGCCCCGGGCGAAGCTGGAAGGCTTCCTCGCCGAGCTGCGCGCCGCCTACAGTGCCCTCAACCCGAGCGTGGCCGGCAACCCGGATGTGGTGGCCGTGGTCAATGCCCGGCACCTGGCGCGGGTCGCGGCGTTGGTGCAGGATGCGCAGCAGCTTGGTGTGCGTGTCGAGACGATGCCCGAGGTGGCCCCCTGCAGCGCGGGTGAACGCCGTCGGCCGTTGAGCGTGGTGGTCAACCCGCCCGAGCAGGCGCAGATCATGCACGAAGAAATCTTCGGCCCGGCGCTGGTGGTGCTGGCCTATGACGCGCTGGACGAGGCCATTGCCCAGATCAACCGCCGGCCCCGGCCGCTGGCGCTGTACTACTTCGGTGAAGACCCGCAGGAGCAACAGTGGGTGCTCGACCACACGCTGTCTGGCGGGGTGACGCTCAACGACGTGATGATGCATGCCGCCCTGCACGACGCGCCGTTTGGCGGTGTCGGCGCCTCGGGCATGGGGCATTATCACGGCCGCGAGGGGTTCCTCCAGTTCAGCCACCTGCGCAGCGTGTTCCAGGTCCCGGCGCACGACCCGCGCCGCGAGTGGGGGCTGCTGCCACCCTATGGCGAGCACTACCTCGCCGCCATGCTGGCCCAGGTCACTGCCGACTGATGCGTAATAACAACAATGAAGAACAGGACGCCATGAGTAATCAGACCCAAGATCCGCATTCCACTGCTACCTCCAGCTGGTCACGTCGCAGCGTGCTCAAGGCCGGGGCTGTCGGCCTGGGCGTTGGCGTGCTGGGGCGCTATGCCGACGCCGCAGCCACCGGCCTGTCTGCCGCTGACTACCAAGGCCTGGACGCCTGGGCCATGGCCGAGGCGGTGCGTGCCGGCAGCCTCAGTGGCGAAGAGCTGCTGGCCGCCGCACTGGCCCGGTATGCCGCCGTCAACCCAAGGGTCGGCGCCGTGAACATGCTGCACGAGGCTTACGCCCAAGCCCTGCTGGCCCGTCGCCGCGCAGCTGGCGACAGCGCCAAGGGCGCGCTGGCCGGCGTGCCGCTGCTGCTCAAGGACCTCAACACCTACCTGCAAGGCACGCCGACCAGCCATGGCTGCCGGCTGTTCCGCGATGCGCCGCCGGCCACGGTCACCAGCACCCTGATCGCCCGCTACGAGCAGGCCGGCGCGGTGCCGTTCGGCAAGACCACCTGCCCGGAATTCGGCCTGACCACCACCACCGAATCGCTGCTCTGGGGCCAGACCCACAACCCGTGGAACCTGGCCATGAGCGCTGGCGGCTCATCCGGTGGCGCCGCCGCAGCGGTGGCCGCTGGCATCGTCCCGGTGGCCCATGCCACCGACGGCGGCGGCTCGATCCGCATCCCGGCGTCGTACTGCGGCCTGGTCGGGCTCAAGCCCAGCCGCTACCGCACGCCCAGTGGCCCGCTGCATTTCGAGGGCTGGTTCGGTGCCAGCGTCGGCAATGTGGTGTCGCGCACGCTGCGTGACACCGCGCTGTTCCTCGATGCCGGGCAGGGCCACGAGGCCGGCAGCGCCTACTGGAGTGCGCCGCTGCAGCGCCCCTACGTCGATGAGTTGCAGCGTGCCCCGGGCAAATTGCGCGTGGCCGTGGTGCGCCAGTCGTTGACCGGTGCACCGCTGGACCCTGCGATTGCCGCCACCCTTGAACAGACCATCAAGCAGTTGCTGGGCCTCGGTCATGAGCTCGAAGAGTTGCAGCTGTCCGTGGACCCGCGCGAACTGTTCGGCGCCCATGGCACGGTGATTGGCACCGCGCTGACTACCCTGGTGCACGAGCGCGAGCAGGCGCTGGGCCGTGCAGCCGGCCCGGGCGACCTGGAGCAGATCACCCAGGTGGTGCTGGAGCGCGCCCGCGCCACCAATGGCGAGGCGATGTACCGCGCCCGGCAAAGCTTCGAGCGCATCGGCGCGGCGATGGAGCAGCCGTTCACCCGCTTCGATGTGATCCTCTCGCCGGTCACCGCCAACCTCACCCCGGCCCTGGGCCAGCTCAGCCTCGACCAGCCCTGGGACAGCTACGCCCAGCGGGCGATGGGCAGCGCCGGCTTCACCGTGCTGGCCAACGTCAGCGGCCAGCCATCGCTGTCGCTGCCACTGGGGCAGAGCGACAGCGGCTTGCCGGTGGGCATGCTGTTCACCGCCCGGCTCGGCGGCGAAGACCTGCTGCTGCGCCTGGCCAGCCAGCTGGAGCAGGACCGCCCGTGGGCTGGGCGGCGGGCGCAGCTGTAGCGCCTAGTCCGCTTTGACGATGAGTGCCCGTCAGCCAGCGCCGATCATGGGATGCACGCCGCCAGCCGCACCGCGAGGGTGCTGGCGGCTCCTCCCTGACCTTAGCGAATGGCACAACAACAATGACGGCTCAAGATCAGTCTCAAACCCAGTACGACGTGATAGTGGTCGGCTCAGGGGCCGGCGCGATGACCTCGGCGGTGTTCCTTGCCGACCAGGGCTTCAGCGTGCTGGTTCTGGAAAAGAGCGACAAGTTCGGTGGCACCTCGGCCATTTCCGGGGGCGGCATCTGGATCCCCAACAACCACTATTTCGCCCGCCAGGGCGGCAACGACAGTGTCGAGCAGGCGCGCCGCTACCTCGATGCCGCCGCGGGTGGCCAGGTCGAGCCGGCCCGCCTGCAGGCCTACCTGGACAACGCGCCGAAGATGATCGAGGCGCTCACCCGCTGCAGCCGTGTGCGCTACGCGGTGGCGGCGAAGTACCCGGATTACTACCCGCACCTGCCCGGCGCCTTACCCGGCGGGCGCACCCTCGACCCGGAACTGTTCGACAGCAGCCTGCTCGGCGCCGAACTGGACAACCTGCGCAAGCCGTCACCCTCGACCCTGCTGATGGGCCGTATCGCCTGGACCGCACGGGATGCGCACAAGGCCATGGCCCGTGGTTTTGGCTGGCGCCTGCTGATCCTGCGGCTGATGCTGCGCTACAAGCTCGACTTCAAGTGGCGCCGCAAAAGCCGCTTCGACCGCCGCGCCGCCCTGGGCAGCTCGTTGGTTTGTTCGCTGCGCCGCTCGCTGATGGACCGCAACGTGCCGCTGTGGCTGAACAGCGATTTCCGTGAACTGATCGTGGAGCAGGGCCGGGTCAGCGGCGTGCGCATCTACCGCGAGGGCCGCGAACTCGCCTTGCAGGCCCGGCATGGGGTGATCCTGGCCTCTGGTGGCTTCGAGCAGAACCAGGCCCTGCGTGAACAGTACCTGCCCAAGCCCACGCGCATGGCCTGGAGCGCCACGCCACCGGGCAACAACACCGGCGCCGCGCTGCAGGCCGGCCTGGCCCAAGGCGCGGCCACCGCGTTGATGGACTGGGCCTGGTGGGCGCCGACCATCGCCGTGCCCGGCGAAGACAAGCCCCGGGGCATCTTCGCCGAGCGCGCCTTCCCCGGGGCCATCGTGGTCAATGGCCAGGGCCAGCGCTTCGTCAACGAGGCGGCGCCGTACCTGGAATTCGTCGACGCCATGCACCGCGACAATGCCCGCACCGGCGGTGGCTCGGTACCGGCCTGGGTGATCTTCGACGGCCACTTCCGCTTCAACTACGCCATGGGCCCGCTGATGCCGGCCCAGGTCATGCCCGACAGCCGCCTGCGCCCGGAGTGGCGCGACACCCTGTACTGGAAGGCCGACAGCCTGGAGGCCCTGGCCGACAAGATCGGCGTCGACGCCCAGGGCCTGGCCGGCACCGTGGCCAAGGTCAACGACTATGCCCGTACCGGTGTCGACCTGGACTTCGGCCGCGGTGGCAATGTCTTCGACCGTTACTACGGCGACTGCAACATCAAGCCCAACCCGTGCCTGGCGCCACTGCGCAAGGGGCCGTACTACGCCATGCGCCTGGATGCCGGTGACATCGGCACCAAGGGCGGCCTGCTGACCAATGCCCAGGCCCAGGTGCTGCGTGAAGACGGCTCGGTGATTGCCGGCCTGTATGCCATCGGCAACTGTTCGGCCTCGGTGATGGGCACCAGCTACCCCGGTGCCGGCGGTACCCTGGGCCCGGCCATGACCTTTGCCTACGTGGCCGCCAACCACTTGGCCGCATCGCGCCGGGAGGTGGCATGAGCAGCGCCGTCACCGCGATTCTCGAACCGTTGGAGGTGGCCGACGCGGCGGCGTTGCAATGGCAGGCGCAGTGCGATGTGCTGGTGATCGGCTGGGGCGCCGCCGGCGCCTGCGCGGCGCTGCAGGCACGCGCCGAGGGCGCCGATGTGATGGTCGCCGACCGCTTCACCGGCGGCGGTGCCAGCGCCCGCAGTGGTGGCGTGGTGTATGCCGGCGGGGGGACCCGACAGCAACAGGCGGCGGGTTTCAACGACAGCCCCGAGGCGATGTTCGACTACCTGCGGCATGAAACCCAGGGCGTGGTCAGTGACGACACGCTGTGGCGCTTCTGCCGCGACAGCGTCGCCAACCTGCAATGGCTGGAAAGCCACGGTGCGCCGTTCGCCCATCAGATGCCACCTGGCGGCAAGACCTCGTACCCGCCCGACGGCGCCTTTCTCTACTACTCGGGCAACGAACTGGTGCCGGCCTATGCCGGCCAGCAGCCGGCGGCGCCGCGTGGCCACCGCACGGTCGGCAAGGGCCAGTGCGGCGCGGTGCTGTACAGCCACTTGCAGGCGGCTTGCCTGCGCGCCGGCGTGCGGCCGTTGCCGCAGTCAGCTGCCCGGCGCCTGGTACTCGACGGGCAGGGGCGGGTGATCGGCGCAGAGTTGTGGCGCCTGGCACCGGGCAGCAAGCAGGCGCGCGAGCATGCGCGGCTGGCGGCACGCGCCGAACGCCTGCAGAACTTCATGCCGGGCTACTGCGACCGCTTGCGTCGCCGGTTGAGCGCGCTCGAACACAAGCACGCCCGGCCCTGGCTGGTGCGGGCAATGAACGGGGTGGTCCTGAGCACCGGTGGCTTCATTTTCAACCGCGAACTGATCAAGGCCCACGCACCGGCGTTCCGCCGCAACTTCAAGGTCGGCGCCACCGGCTGCGACGGCAGCGGCCTGCGCCTGGGCCTCAGCGTCGGCGCGGCCAGCGACCGCCTGCAGCGGGTATCGGCCTGGCGTTTCATCAACCCGCCGTACAGCTGGCACAAGGGCATCGTGGTCAACCGCGCCGGCGAGCGCTTCTGCAACGAAGAAGTGTACGGCGCGACCCTCGGCCAGCCGTTGATGGAAGAGCAGGGCGGGCAAGCCTGGCTGGTACTCGATGCGCCGTTGCGCAAGCAGGCCCTGCGCGAGGCGCTGTTTGGCGGTTACTGGTGGTTCCAGGCGCTACCGGCGTTGGTGCTGATGCTGCTGGGCGCGCGCAAGGGCAAGGGCCTGCAGCAGTTGGCGCAAACCACCGGCATGCGCGCGGAAAACCTGCGCCAGGCGTTGCTCGCCAACAATGCCGCGGCCCGTGGCCAGGCGCCGGACCCGTTCGGCAAATCGGCGGGCGGGCGCCAGGTGCTGGAGCAGGGGCCGTTCTATGCCTGCGATATCTCGGTGGGCAATCCGATCTTCCCGCTGGGCGCCTTGACCCTCGGTGGCCTGCGCGTGGACGAGGGCAGCGGCGCGGTGCTGGACGGCGACGGCCAGGCCATCGCCGGGTTGTTCGCGGCCGGGCGCACGGCGCTGGGTATTCCTTCTCATCTTTACATCAGTGGCCTGTCCCTGGCCGATTGCGTGTTTTCCGGGCGTCGCGCCGGAGCCGCCGTGGTTGCCGGGGCACGCTTGAACACGGACTGCGAGGTGGCGTCATGAGTGAACGAAACGGGCGGGTGCAGGGCAAGGTTGCCCTGGTCACGGGGGGTGCCAAGGGCATCGGCGCGGCGAGTGCACGGCTGCTGGTGGAGCAAGGCGCCCAGGTGCTGATCAGCGATATCGATGAACAGGCCGGGCTTGCCCTGGCCGAAGCGCTGGGCCCGGCGGCCAGTTTCATCATTCATGATGCGAGCGATGAGGCGCAGTGGCAGCGGGTGATGGCGGTTATTGCCGAGCGCCATGGCCGGCTGGATATCCTGCTCAACAATGCCGGCATGCTGCAGCCCGGCAACATCGAGGACACCGAACTGCGCGACTGGGAGCGGCTGATGCGGGTCAATGCATCCAGCGTGTTCCTGGGCTGCCGTGCGGGCATCGCGCTGATGAAACAGCAGGGTGGTTCGATCATCAACCTGTCATCGGTGGCGGCCCTGGCCGGGCGTGACGATTACCTGGCCTACAGCGCCTCGAAAGGCGCGGTGGCGGCGCTGACCCGCTCGGTGGCGGCGTTCTGTCGGCGTCGTCGCTATCGCATTCGCTGCAACTCGCTGCATCCGGATGGTGTGCTCACCGACATGACCCGTGGCGGTTTTCCTGAAGGGGTCGACCCGGCGCGGCTGACCATCGACAGTGACCCGATGAACCGCATGTGCCTGCCTGAGGATGTGGCGGCCAGTGTGTTGTACCTGGCCAGTGATGAGGCGCGGGCGGTGAATGGGGTGGAGTTGCGGATTGATAGTGGGCAGTTGGTGATGTCGATCTGAGGGGGGCTGCCTTGGGTTTTCCAGTGCCAGGGATATTCCTGGCTTGAGATTTTTAGCGCCTGGGATTTTCCTGGCTTGGGATTTTCAGCGCCTGTGAAATCGAGCGCCGCCCGCGCGGCGCATCGCGGGCAAGCCCGCTCCCACATCTGTTTCGGGCCAGTTACTCCTGTGCCGCCAACAGGACCCGCTTTGTTAGCATGGCGATGCATTTCGGTGGAAGCTAACAGGGTCTGGCGATGCATCTCGGTAGGCGCTGATGCGGCACCACCAGTCTCCAGTCGTGCACCAAAGCGGTCCCTGTTGGCTTCACAGGAAAGATTGGCCCGAAACAAATGTGGGAGCGGGCTTGCCCGCGATGCGCCGCGCGGGCGGCGCTCGATCTCACAGGCGCTGAAAAAGCCATGGCAGGCACCCACAGGCGCTGCAAATGTCATGGCAGGCACATTGCAGCCTTAACCCTATCCCGAGCAAACCTCACCACCCCTCAAACCGCGCCGCCCGCTTCTCGATAAACGCCTGCATCCCTTCCTTCTGGTCCCTTGAGGCAAACAACAACGCATTAGCCTTGCGCTCCAGCGCCAAGGCCGCGTCCAGCGGCGCATCCATCCCTGCCAGGATCACCTCCTTGATCTGCTCGGCCGCCAGCGCCGGCATCCCGGCAATCACCCGCGCCAGCTCCAGCGCATGGCCCTGCACCTGGTCATCGTCAACCAGGTCGCTGACCAACCCCGCCACCCAGGCCTCTTCGGCACTGATCGGCTGCCCGGTCAGCGCCATGCGCATGGCCTTGACCTTGCCCACCGCCCGCACCAGGCGCTGCGTGCCGCCAATGCCGGGCATGATGCCGATGCGGATCTCCGGCTGGCAGAAGCGCGCACTGCGCCCGGCGACGATCAGGTCGGCGAGCATCGCCAGCTCGCAGCCGCCGCCATAGGCATAACCGCAGACTGCAGCGATCACCGGCTTCGGGCAGTGCTGGATCGGCGCCCAGACCCGCTCGGTATGGCGCCGATAGATATCGATCGGGCCGACCCCGGCCATGCTGCCGATATCGCCGCCAGCGGCGAACACCTTGTCGCCACCGGTCAGCAGGATGCAGCGCACATCCGGGTCTGCACCCAATTCACTGAAGTGGCGCGACAGCAGCGCTTGCAGCTCCAGACTGAGGGCATTGGTGGCGTGCGGGCGGTTCAGGCGCAACAACGCCACGCCCGGTAGCGGGCGTTCGAGCAGGACCGGTGGAGCGGCTGAATCAGGCATGGTGTTCCTCGTGTGCAGGGGCGCGATGGCCGCCAGTGTTACCCCGCACCCTGGCCCATTCATCGTCCGTTCAGACGAAGTACACCCGTCTTCGAGCCTCTAGAGTCGGTTGCCATGGCAGAACGAGGAACAGGCTATGGCGTTTGATTACAGTGGCAAGGTGGTGCTCGTCACCGGCGGTAGCAAAGGGATCGGCGCGGGTATCGCCGAAGGGTTTCTCGCGGCCGGGGCGCAAGTGATCGTCTGCGCCCGCAGCCAGCCCGAACAGCTGCCCAGCGCCCAGGGCCGCAGCGCGGAGTTCATCGCCGCCGACGTGCGCGACGGCGATTCGCTGCAGGCACTGTTCGACACCATCGAGCGTGACTTCGGCCGCCTCGACGTGCTGGTCAACAACGCTGGCGGCAGCCCGTCGGCGGTGGCCGCCACCGCCTCGCCGCGCTTTCATGAGGGCGTGCTGCGGCTGAACCTGATCGCGCCGCTCAACGCCGCCCAGCATGCCAACCGCCTGATGCAGGCCCAGGCGCAGGGCGGCTGCATTGTCTTCATCGGCAGCATCAGCGCCCTGCGTGCTTCACCCGGTACCGCCGCCTACGGCGCGGCCAAGGCCGGGGTGCTGGCGCTGGTGCAATCGCTGGCCGTGGAGTGGGCGCCGAAAGTGCGCGTGGTCGCGGTCAGCCCCGGCCTGGTGCTGACCGACCAGGCCCACCTGCACTACGGCAGCGAGCACGGTATTGCCGCCGTCAGCGCCGGCATCCCGGCCGGGCGCATGGCTGCTGCCAGCGACATCGCCAACGCCTGCCTGTACATCGCCTCACCCCTGGCCAGCTATGCCAGCGGCTGCAACCTGCTGCTGCACGGCGGTGGCGAACGCCCGGCGTTTCTCAGTGCGGCCCAGGCCCTACCGACTTGATCGACCACCTGGCGGTGGCCGTATCGGCGCGCCGCCCTCACGTAGCAGGAGACGACTTTGGCTGACCCACAATTGCTATCCAGCGTGCGCGCCCTCGTGGGCCGCGAATATGGCCGGGTGTATGCCTGGGATGCGGTGAATGCGCCGATGATCCGCCAATGGTGCGAGATCATGGGCGTCGACAACCCGCTCTACAGCGACCCCGACTTTGCCCAGAGCAGCCCGCACCAGGCGATCGTCGCCCCGCCGGCCATGCTCCAGGTGTGGACCATGGAAGGGCTGCATGCCAACAACTACCCGCCGGGCTCCACCGAGGAGAACCCGTACGAAGTGCTCAAGCTGATCGAAGAATACGGCTACGCCTCGGTGGTGGCAGTGAACTCCGAGCTGAGCTTCACCCGCCCTGTGCACTTGGGTGAGCGGCTGTACTACACCACCCGCCTGGACGCGGTGGGCGACGAGAAGACCACCGCCCTGGGCACCGGTTTCTTCGTCACCCTGGTGATGAGCCACTTCGTCGAAAAGCCCGAAGGCGACGAGCCGGTGGGCGAGCTGCTGTTCCGCGTGTTCAAGTTCCGCCCGGCCAACCCGCAGCCAGCGGCCAAGCCCGAGGCCGCACTGGCCAAGGCCAAGCGCCCGCTGCCAGGGGTGAGCGACGACACCCGGTTCTTCTGGGAAGGCTGCGCCGAAGGCCGCCTGCTGATCCAGCGCTGCAGCGCCTGCGCCACCTTGCGCCACCCACCGGCACCCGTGTGCATGGCCTGCCACAGCTTCGAGTGGGACAGCGTCCAGGCCAGCGGGCGCGGCAGCTTGTATTCCTTCGTGGTCATGCACTACCCCGAAGTGCCGCCGTTCGACCACCCCAACCCGATCGGCCTGATCGAGCTGGACGAGGGCGTGCGCCTGGTCGCCGGGCTGATCGGCGTGCAGCGCGAGCAACTGCAGATCGGCCAGCGCCTGCAGGTCGAATTCCACACCTTCGACGCGCAGCAGACCCTGCCGTTGTTCCGGCCTGTGGCCGAGTAAGGGGCGCCCATGGACTTTCAACTGAGCGAAGACCAGCGGGCCATCGAACAGATGGCCCAGAGCCTGTTCGCCGACCACTGCCACGACGATTACCTGCGCCACTGGGATGCCAGCGGCGAGCCGCTGATGGCGCCGCTGTGGGCGCTGTGCCAGGAAACCGGCCTGCATGCCCTGGCCATTCCGGAGCCGCAGGGCGGCAGCGGCCTGGGCATGACCGAACTGATGCTGGTGTTGCAGGCCCAAGGGCGCAGCCTCGGCCAGGTACCGCTGTGGCGGCATCAGCTGGCGGCCGCGACCCTGGCCACCTTTGGCCTGGGCGACCTGGCGCCGCTGGCTGCCCAGGCCGCTACTGGCGAGCGCTTGCTGAGCCTGTCGCTGGACGGCCTGCACGCCGCAAACGGTATCGCCTTGCAGGCCACGGCCTGTGCCGAGGGCTGGCAGGTGAGCGGGCAGGTGGCCGCACTGCCACTCGGAGGGCAGGCCCACGCAGCGCTGTTACCGGTGCTTGCCAACGGCCAGCCACGGCTGCTGCTGCTCGACCTCGGCAACCCGGCCATCCGCCGCGTGCCGGGGGTGCTGACCCACGGCGAAGCCATCGCCGACCTGCACATCGAGGGCCTGCGGGTCAGTGCCGACCGCGTGCTGCCCGCCGCCGCGCTGGCCTGGCTCGAACCCCGTGCCATCGCCGCCCTGGCGGCCCTGCAACTGGGTGTCAGTGCCGAGCACATCCAGCGCACCGTGGCCTATGTCGGCGAGCGCCAGCAGTTCGACCGGCGCATCGGCAGTTTCCAGGCGGTGCAGATGAGCATGGCCGATGCGCACATCGCCCTGGAGGCCCTGCGCAGCGCCCTGTGGCAGCTGTGCTACCGGCTGGACGCTGGCCTGCCGGCACCGTCCGAGGCCCAGGCCAGCGCCTACCTGGCCTGCGAGGCCGGCCACCGCATTGGCCATGTCGCCCAGCACGTGCACGGCGGCATTGGCGTCGACCTGACCTACCCGATTCACCGCTACCTGTACTGGAGCCGCGCCCTGGGCATTGCCCTGGGCGGTTCGGCGGCATGCCTGGAACGGCTCGGCGACTGGCTGAGCGACAACGACAAGCTGGGATGGAAATATGACCTCGAAGAACACCAAGCGCTTTGACGATGTGCGCCCCGGCGAAACCCTGCCAGCGCTGCAGGTGCCGATCACGGTGGCGCTGATTGCCGGCGGCGCGATTGCCACACGCGACTACTTCCCTGGCCACCACGACCTGGATGCCGCCCGTGAACTGGGCTCGCCCCATGTGTTCATGAACATCCTCACCACCAACGGCCTGGTACAGCGCTTCGTCGAAGGCTGGGCCGGCCCGCTGGCGCGCTTCACCACGCTGAAGATCAAGCTGGGCGTGCCCAACTACCCCGGCGACTGCATGACCTTCAGCGGCAGCGTGACCGGCCTTGACCCCGAAACCCGCACGGTGGAAGTGACCCTGAGCGGCAAGAACTCAATGGGCAACCACGTGACCGGCACGGTCGCGCTGGTGCTGCCATGACCAGTGGAGGCAGCATGAGCAACCTTTCGATTTCCGGGCGCGCCGCAATTGTCGGGCTGGGCGCGACCGAATTTTCCAAGAACTCCGGGCGCACCGAACTGCGCCTGGCCCTCGAAGCCACCCTCCAAGCCCTGCGCGACGCCGGCATCGACCCCTCGGAAGTGGAGGGCTTCAGCTCCTATTCGGTGGACAAGGTGCCGGAGTACGAAATCGCCCGCCTGCTGGGTTGCAAGGACGTCAAGTTCTTCTCCCAGGTGCCCCACGGCGGCGGCGCCGCCTGCGCACCGGTGATGCACGCGGCCATGGCGGTGGCCACTGGCGTGGCCAAGGTAGTGGTGGTGTACCGGGCGATGAACGAGCGTTCCTGGTACCGCTTCGGTAGCGGCAGCTACGGCTTTGCTGCCACGCCGATCTTCGACAACGTCAACTACGGCTGGTACATGCCCCACGGCTTCCATACCCCGGCCGCCTGGGTCGGCATGTTCGCCCAGCGCTACATGCACACCTATGGCGCCACCTCCGAAGACTTCGGCCGGGTGGCCGTGGCCGCGCGGGACTTTGCCGCGACCAACCCCAAGGCGTTCTTCCACGGCAAGCCGATCACCCTCGAAGAACACCAGGCCTCGCGCTGGATCTGCGAACCGTTGCACCTGCTCGACTGCTGCCAGGAGTCCGACGGGGCGGTAGCCATGGTCATCACCTCGGCCGAGCGCGCCCGTGACCTGCGGCAGAAGCCGGTGACCATCAAGGCCGGCTCCCAGGGCATCACCCAGGGCCAGCAGAGCATGACCTCGTTCTACCGTGACGACATCACCGGCCTGCCGGAAATGGGCGTGGTCGCCCGGGAACTGTACCGCCAGTCCGGGCTCGGCCCCGAGGCGCTGCAGACGGCGGTGATCTACGACCACTTCACCCCGTTCGTGCTGCCGCAACTGGAAGAGTTCGGCTTTGCCCGGCGTGGCGAGGCCAAGGAGTTCATCCGCGCCGGGCACCACGCCCGCGGCGGCAAGCTGCCGATCAACACCCACGGCGGGCAGCTGGGCGAGGCCTACATCCACGGCATGAACGGCATCGCCGAGGCGGTGCGCCAGGTGCGCGGCACCGCAGTCAACCAGGTGGCAGACGTGGAAAACGTGCTGGTCACCGCCGGCACCGGTGTGCCCACCAGTGGCCTGATTCTGGGCGCGGCCTGAGGAGCACAGCATGTTCGTCGATCTTACCCCCGAGCAACATGCGCTGCGCCGCCAGGTGCGCGACTACTTCCAGGCGCTGATGACCCCCGAGCTGCGCGAGCGCCTGCGCGGCCAGGAGGGCGGCGAGCTGTATCGCCAGACCGTGCGCCAGATGGGCCGTGACGGCTGGCTGGCAGTGGGCTGGCCGAAGGCCCATGGCGGCCAGGGCTACGCCGCCACCGAGCAACTGATATTCTTCGAAGAGGCCAACATCGCCGGCGCGCCGCTGCCGTTCGTGACCATCAGCACGGTGGGCCCGGCGCTGATGGAACATGGCAGCGCCGCGCAGCAAGAACGCTTTCTGCCGGGCATCGCCGCGGGCGAGATCATGTTCGCCATCGGCTACTCCGAGCCCGATGCCGGCAGCGACCTGGCGGTGCTGCGCACCAGCGCCCGGCTGGACGGCGAGCACTTCGTGGTCAACGGCAACAAGTTGTGGACCTCGGGCGCCGAGTCGGCGGACTTCATCTGGCTGGCGGCGCGCACCGACCCGAGCCAGGCGCGGCACAAGGGCGTGTCGATCCTGATCCTCGACACCCGCCTGCCAGGGTTCTCCAGCACGGTGATTCCGACCACCAGCAACCCGACCGCCGCCACCTACTACGACAACGTGCGGGTGCCAAGGGACATGCTGGTCGGCGAGCTGCACGGCGGCTGGAAGCTGATCACTTCGCAGCTCAACCACGAGCGCCTGGGCCTGGGCTCCTGGTCAGACAAGGTCGTCGGGCTGTTCCGCCGCGTCTACCTGTGGGCCAAAGCCCGTGACGAGCAGGGCCGGCGGGCAATGGACAAGGCCTGGGTGCGCAGCTCGCTGGCCGAGTGCTATGCGCGCCTGGAGGCCATGCGCCTGATCAATCTGCGCATTGCCGCCAACCTTGAGCGCGAGCACATGGACGTGGCGTTGAGCTCGACCACCAAGGTGTACGGCTCGGAGTCGGCGATCGAAATCCTGCGCCGGCTGTCGGCCATCGTCGGTGCCAACGGCGTGGTCCGTGGCGGCTCGGCGGCGGCAGCGCTGCACGGCGACCTGGAGTACGAACTGCGCGCCTCGGTCACCGTGACCTTTGGCGGCGGCACCAATGAAATCCAGCGCGAGCTGATCGCCCAGTTCGGCCTGGGCATGCCGCGCACCCAGCGCTGAGCCACCACAACCACAACGAAAGGCCCCGCCCCGGCAGCGCCCGGGGCCTGGGCCGAGGGTTGCATCCGATGAGCACGATAGAGCAATTCAGGCACGAAACCCGTGCCTGGCTGGAAGCCAACTGCCCGCAGTCGATGCGCACCGCCATGGGCGAAGGCGATGTGGTCTGGGGCGCCAGCCAGCCGCAGTTCGCCAATGACGATGCGCGCCTGTGGTTCGAGCGCATGCGCGACAAGCGCTGGTTCTGCCCCGAATGGCCCGAGGCCTACGGCGGCGCCGGGCTGGATGCCGAGCAGCTGGCGGTGCTGGAAAGCGAGATGCGCCGCCTCAAGTGCCGGCCACCGCAGATCAACCTGGGTATCTGGATGCTCGGGCCGGTGTTGCTGGCCTATGGCAGCGAAGAGCAGAAGCGCAGCCTGCTGCCGCCGATGGCGCGGGGTGAGGTGCGCTGGTGCCAGGGCTTCTCCGAACCCAACGCCGGCTCCGACCTGGCCAGCCTGAAAATGGCCGCACGTGACGCCGGCGATCACTTCGTGGTCGATGGCAGCAAGATCTGGACCTCCTACGGCGACCAGTCCGACTGGATGTACGCGTTGGTGCGCACCGACAGCCAGGCGCCCAAGCATGAAGGCATCAGCCTGATCGTGCTGGACATGCGCAGCCCAGGGGTCAAGCCGGTGCCGATCGACCTGATCAGCGGCAAGTCGGCGTTCTGCCAGGTGTTCTTCGATGGCGTGAAGGTGCCCAAGAGCCAGCTGATCGGCCCGCTCAATGGGGGCTGGAACCTCGGCAAGTACCTGTTGCAGCACGAGCGCAAGGCCATGTCGAAGTTCGGCGAGTTCAGCCTGCCGTCGCACTTCGACCTGCTGGCCCTGCTGCGCGAATACCTGCCGCAGCCGCGCAGCCAGGGCGAGCTGGCGTTGCAGGCGCGGGCGGTGGCCTGCGCGATGGATGAGCATGCCTATGGCCTGACGGTGCAGCGCATGGCCGAGGAGGGGCGGGCCGGCGACGACATCAGCGGCCTGATGGCGATCATGAAACTGCTGCACACCGAGCAGGAGCGCGACAAGTTCGAGGTGCTGCTCGACGCCATGGGCGGCCATGCCCTCGGCTGGCAGGCGCCGGGCTTCAGCGAGCGCGAGCTGGCGGTGACCCGCGCCTGGCTCAACAGCTATGCGCTGACCATTTCCGGGGGCGCATCGGAAGTGCAGCTCAATGTCATCGCCAAGCGCGTGCTTGGTTTGCCCGACGGCAAGAAAGGAGTGTCGCCATGAACCTGCGTTACAACGACGAACAACGCCTGCTGGCCGACAGTGCCCGCGACTTTCTCGCTGCGCGCAGCCCGGTGGCGGCGCAGCGGCGCCTGCGTGACCAGGGCGTGACGCAAGGCTTCGACACCCAGCTGTGGCGCGAGGCGGTCGAGCTGGGCTGGAGCGCCATCCCGTTTGCCGAGCACCTGGGTGGGCTGGACTTCGGCTGCATGGGCCTGGGGCCGATCTTCGAGGCCAAGGGCCAGCACCTGGCGGCGACGCCACTGTTGTCCAGCGTGGTCCTGGCCGGCTCGTTGCTGGCCCTGGCAGGCTCCGCGCAGCAGCACAACGACTGGCTGCAGGCAGCGATCCTCGGTGAGCGGCGCCTGGCCCTGGCGCTGGAGGAGGGTGCCCGTCACCGCCCCTGCGACGTGGCCATGACGGCGGTCGTCGAGGGCGATGGTTACCGCCTGAGCGGGGAAAAATTCTGGGTCATCGATGGCGTTGGTGCCGATGCCTACGTGGTAGCGGCGCGAACAGCAGGCCAAGCCGGTGAGGAGGCCGGCATCAGCCTGTTCCTGGTCCCGGCCGACAGCCAGGGCGTGCAGTGCACGGCGCTGCCACTGATCGATTCGCGCAACAGCGGGCGCCTGCGCCTGGACCAGGTGCGGGTCGGCCGCGAGGCGCTGCTGGGGGCGGCCGGGGAGGCCTGGGCGGTGCTGGACGCGGTGCTCGACCGCGGCCGGGCGTGCCTGGCCGCAGAGCTGCTGGGGGCTGCGCAGCAGTTGTTCGAGACCACCGTGGAATACCTCAAGACCCGGGTCCAGTTCGACGTGCCGATCGGCTCGTTCCAGGCCCTGCAGCACCGCGCCGCGCACCTGTATACCGAGCTGGCCCTGGCGCGCAGTGCGGTGATGGCCGGCCTGTCGGCGCTCGACGACCCACAACTGGATGCGGCCCGGCGGGGGCGGCTGGTCAGCCTGGCCAAGTGGAAGGCCGGCGATACCGCACTGCAGGTCGCCAACGAGGCGGTACAGATGCATGGCGGCATCGGCGTCACCGACGAGCTGGATGTTGGCCTGTACCTCAAGCGGGTACGGGTAGCCCAGGCCTGCCTGGGTGATCGCGACTTCCATTGCGAACGCTATGCCGCCCTCGATGCGGCCTGCGCCTGAGCGCAGCGGCTGGAGAACCCTGATGAACATTGACCATTGGCGGCACGCCTGGGCGCAGTTGATTGCCCCCGGTTCACCGTTTGAAGTGATGGCCCCGGCTGCGGGCGGCCCGCGCCGGTTTCGCCATGCGCCACGTAACCTGCTGCAGGTGTTCGACGCCGCACGGGTGCATGGCGACAAGGAGTTTGTCGTCTGGCAGCAGCAGCGGCTGAGCTTTGCCGACTATTTCGACGCGGTCGACCGCCTGGCCGGCCAGCTGGCAGGCCGTTTGGGCCTGCGCCCTGGCGAGCGGGTGGCGATCGCCATGCGCAACCAGCCGGCCTGGCTGGTGGCGTTTGCCGCCATCCAGCGCTGCGGCGCGGTGTGCGTGCCGCTCAACAGCTGGGGCCTGCACGATGAGCTGCTGCATGGCGTGGAGGACAGCGGGGCGCGCTTGCTGATCGGCGACGATGCACGTTTGGCCTTGCTCCAGCACGACCTGGCGGCGGCCGGGCGCACCTACATTGTGGTCGGGCGCGCCGCCGACGCCGGGTTGCCTGCGCACTGCCTGCGCTACGAGGACCTGCTGGCGGCCGAGCCGCTGCCGCTGGCTGCCGTGGACCTGGCGCCTGAAGCCCCGGCGCTGATCCTCTACACCTCCGGCACCACCAGCCGCGCCAAGGGCGTGTTGTCCAGCCATGGGGCGATCTGCCAGGCGCTGACCGCGCTGGAGTTCCAGGGCGCGTTCTGTGCGCTGACCTCGCCCGAGCGGGTGGCCGGCATGCTCGGCAGTGGCTTTGCCTCGACCAGCCTGATGGCGGTGCCGCTGTTCCATGTCAGTGGCCTGCATGCGCAGTTCCTCTCGGCCTTGCGCGGCGGCCGGCGCCTGCTGCTGATGTACAAGTGGGATGCCGAGCAGGCGCTGGACCTGATCCGCGACGAGCGCTGCACCCAGTTCAATGGCGCCCCGGTGATGATGCAGCAGCTGCTGGCCTCACCCCGCTATGACGGCGCCGACACCGCCAGCCTGTTTGGCCTGGGCCTTGGCGGTGGCGCGTCTTCGGCCGGGCTGCTGGGCGAGATGCTCGTGCGCAAGCCCCAGGTGATCGCCGGCAGTGGCTATGGCCTGACCGAAAGCAACGGCATCGGCGCGGCGATTGGCGGCGACCTGTTCGCCTACTGCCCGGCCAGCGCCGGCTGGCCGTTGCCGATTGTCGAGGTGCGCATCGGCGACGACCCCTTGCAGCCGTTGCCGGCTGGCCGCGAAGGGCTGATCTGGCTGCGCTCGCCAACCTTGATGCAGGGCTACTGGAACCTCGCCGAAGCCAGCCGGCAGACCCTGCGCGACGGCTGGCTCGACACCGGCGACCTCGGTTACCTCGACGACGAGGGCTTCCTGTTCATCAGCGGCCGGGTCAAGGACCTGATCAACCGCGGCGGCGAGAAGATCTCTGCGGCCGAGATCGAAACCTGTGTCAGCGACATGCCTGGGGTGCTGGAAGCGGCGGCGTTCGCGGTCGCTGACCCGCTGCACGGGGAAGTGGTGGCGCTGGCGATTCATGGCGCTGCGGCCAGCCTGCCGGCCGACGAGCAGGTGCGCACGTTCATCGCCGAGCGCCTGGCTGCCTACAAGGTGCCGGCCCAGGTTTATCGGGTTGACCAGCCATTGCCCCGCAACGCCACCGGCAAGGTGCTCAAGGCCGAGCTCAAGGCACGCCTGGTCAGCGCCTGACTCGTAGTCCCTCCGGACGATGCCGTGCCGGCAGGAACCGGAACAATGAAGCCATACCACAAGCCTTATCAGCGAAGGAGGCAGTACATGAAAACGACAACAACAACTGTGATGCTCGCAGCCGCTCTGACCCTCAACAGCGGGCTGGTGACCAGCGCCAACGCCGCCGTGCCACCTGCAGAGGCCGCCCGCCTGGGCAAGGACCTGACCTGCGTTGGCGCCGAGCAGGCCGGCAACGCCGAGGGCACCATCCCGCCCTACACCGGCAAGTACCTGGGCGAAGTGCCGGGCTGGAACCACGTCAAGTTCTCCGGTGACCAGCCGGTGGACCCGTATGCCAATGAAAAGCCGATCCTGGTGATCACCGCGCAGAACATGGACCAGTACGCCGCGCACCTGACCGATGGCCAGAAGGCGCTGCTGAAGAAGTACCCGACCAGCTACAAGATGAACATCTACCCGGGGCACCGCGACTTCCGTTACCCCGACTACGTGTGCCGGCGAGTGATGGACAACGCCCTGCATGCCCAGCTGGTCAACGATGGGCTGGGTGTCGAGGGCCTGGGCCAGGTGCCGTTCCCGATTCCCAAGAACGGCATGGAAGTACTGTGGAACCACCAGCTGCCTGCGCGCGCCTACACCGAGGAGAAAATCTCCGACCTCGCCTCGGTACTGCCCAACGGCAGCATCGGCTGGGGCCGCGCCCATGCGCGCAACCTGTCGCAGGCCAACTCGCCGACCGTGGAGCCGAAAACCTCCGACATGGTCCAGGCGATGAGCTACAACACTACGCTCAAGCCTGCCCGTGACAATGGCGTGATCAGCATTGCCCACGAGCCCTATAACTTCGTCACCTCGGCGCGCCAGGCCTGGTCCTACAGCCCGTCAACCCGGCGTGTGCGGCAGATGCCGGGGTACGGTTACGACCAGCCGATGATCGGCACCAACGGCACCATGACGGTGGACGAGGACCGCCTGTTCAACGGCGCGCCGGAGCGTTACACCTGGAAGCTGCTGGGCAAGCGCGAGATCTACAGCCCGGCCAACGCCTTCAAGGCCAATGCCGGCACGGTCAAGTACGCTGAACTGCTGACGCCTAACCATCCCAACCCGGAGTTCATGCGTTATGAGCTGCGCCGGGTGTGGGTGGTCGAGGCCGACCTGAAGGAAGGCTACCGCCACGTGTACGGCAAGCGTGTGCTGTTTATCGACGAGGACACCTGGAACGCGGTGATGGCCGACAACTACGATGCCCGTGGGCAGCTGTGGAAGCATGCGATGGTCAACTACTACTACCACCCGGACATGAGTGGCTGGCAGGCCGGGTCGCAGTTCTTCATGGATCTGAACTCGGGGCAGTACACCGGGTATGGGATGACCAACGAGGCGAAGAAGGGGCCGATTCTGAACGAGAGCAAGTTTACCCCGGATATGTATACCGCCGATGCGGCGCGGGCGATTGGGCGTTGATGGGTTGATGTATCGGAAGTGAACAAGGCCCGGCAGGGGTGACCCTGCCGGGCCTTTTTTGTGAGATTGGGGGGAGGGCTGGCAGGTGTCTGTCTTGCCCAACTTCCTAAAGCTGGCGCGAGATCCCAGTGGGAGCCGCGCTTGCCGGCGATGGGCCGCATAGCGGCCCCACGATTTCAAGGTTGTTG
>NZ_JBDJMM010000047.1:0-30150 GCF_039673865.1 Pseudomonas sp. TWI628
CATAGAGCATTGGAACCACCTGATCCCATCCCGAACTCAGCAGTGAAACGATGCATCGCCGATGGTAGTGTGGGGTTTCCCCATGTGAGAGTAGGTCATCGTCAAGATTCAAACAAAAAGCCCCTGTCTGCGTTGCAGACAGGGGCTTTTTCTTTTCCGGGCTACAGCCCCCTGGCGTTGAGCGCTAGCGGGCGAGTTGTTTGTCCAGGTAGTTTCTGATCACCCGCGATCCATTGTTCAGATGCTGCTCCAGCACCCTTACCGCCTCGTCGACCAATTTGTCAGCAGCGGCATCGACCAGGGCGTTATGGTCGTCCTGAGTCAGCTTACCCAGTCCCATGGATGACAAATGGAAGCGCAAGAAGCGTTCTTCCTCGTTCAGCTCGTTCTCGATCAGGCGCAGCAGTTTCTGGTTGGATGCCTTGCCATAGAGCGCCATGTGGAACAGCCGATTGAGACGGCCGATTTCCGCATGGCTGGTTTCGTTCTCCAACTGCTGGATATAGCCACGCGCGCTGGCAATGTCGCTGGCATCGAGCAACGGAATCGACTGGCGCAAAGCTTCGCTCTCGAGGAGCACGCGCAATGCATAGGTGTCGACTGCATCCTCGCCAATCAACGGTGCGACCACCGCACCCTTGTGCATTTCCACCTTCAGCAGCGATTGCGCCTCCAGCTGGCGCAGCGCCTCGCGCACCGGCATGCGGCTGACGCCGTACAAGTCGGCGATTTCCTGTTGGCGCACAGCGGTGCCAGGTGGCAGGCGGCCATCTAGGATGGCGCTGCGCAGGCGCTCTTCGATGACGCCACGGGCCAGGTGTGCTGGCAGCTGTTCGCTGGCCAGCACGTTACTGAGTTTGATTTTCTCGGCCAAGCGGAGTGTGCCTCGACGACAAAAAAGTTGGATCCAATGACACTAGTGACAGGTATGGGGGCTTGTCAAACCTGCGCCGCGACGAAGCGAGCGGCCTAGGTTCACAATAATGGTGGATGAGTTTTCCCGGCAAAGGAAGCGACACACACTAAGCGCTAACAATAAAGTTATAGCCAGCCGACCATCGGCTACATGATTGCGCGGTGCCATTGTCTTTTATGTGCCCAAGCCGCACCATCGCTGCTCTGGACTGATCTGAACAGGGCTTCGCAGTGGCGACATCCTGGTTGCTCAAAACCACCGTGCGCCGCGCCTGCCTTGCGCTGTTGCTTGGCAGTCTGTTGCTGGGCGGCCTGCATGCGGATTGGAACTTCACCGAGATCAGCCGCAAGTCCCAGGCCCTATATGGTCCGCTAGGGGCAGGCAAAGCCCGCATCGATGCCTGGCAGAACCTGATGGCAACGCAGCGCCAAGGTACCGAATTGCAGCGCCTGCAGGTGGTCAACCTGTTCTTCAATCAGCAGCTGCGTTATGTCGAAGACATCGACCTGTGGCATGAAGTCGACTACTGGGCCACGCCAATCCAGGCCCTGATCAAGGGCGCCGGCGACTGTGAAGACTATGCCATCGCCAAGTACTTCAGCCTGCGCCGCATGGGTATCCCTGCCGAGAAGCTGCGCATCACCTATGTCAAAGCCCTGCGCCAGAACCGGGCGCACATGGTCCTGACCTATTATTCAACCCCACAGGCTCAGCCGTTGGTGCTCGACAGCCTGATGGACGCAATCAAACCGGCCAGCCAACGTACCGACCTGCTGCCGGTCTACGCCTTCAATGGCGAAGGCTTGTGGCTGACCGGCGCCGCAGGCAACAAGAAGGTCGGCGACACCAAGCGCCTGTCACGCTGGCAGGACTTGTTGAAGAAAATGCAGGCCGAAGGGTTCCCGGCCGAACCGGTCTACTGAAGGAGCGCAGATGTCACTGTTCAAACAACTGCTGTTGGCCATTTGTCTGTTCCTGATAGTCGCCTTCAGTGGCAGCTTCATGGTCAGCCTGGAAAGCTCGCGTAGCCAGTACGTCAACCAGCTGCGCTCGCATGCCCAGGACGCTGCCACTGCGTTGGCGTTATCACTGACACCTAATATCGATGACCCGGCCATGGTAGAGCTGCTGGTCAGCTCGATCTTCGACAGTGGCTACTATGCCAGCATCAAGGTCGTCGACATGGGCTCCAACGCCGTGCTGGTGGAGCGCCACGCTGAGCCGGACCCAGGTGGCGTGCCTGCCTGGTTCATCCACTTGATCGGCCTGGAAGCGGCTGGCGGCGATGCCATTGTCAGCCGTGGCTGGCAGCAGGCCGCACGGGTCGAGGTGGTCAGCCACCCGATGTTTGCCATTGGTAAAGTCTGGCAGAGCGCGTTGGGCAGCTTGGGCTGGCTGCTGCTGTGCGGTGCTGGCAGTGCGGCGCTGGGCGCCTTGCTGCTGCGTCGCCAACTGCGCCCGTTAGATGCGATGGTTGAGCAATCACAGGCCATTGCCCGGCGTGAGTTCCACAGCCTGCCGGAGCCGCGTACGCCAGAGCTGCGCCGGGTAGTGCAGGCAATGAACCAGATGGTTGAAAAGCTCAAGGCGCTGTTCAGCGAGCAGGCTGAGCGCAGTGAGCGGCTGCGTGCCGAGTCTTATCAGGACAGCCTGACCGGGTTGTCGAACCGGCGCTACTTCGAAATGCAGCTCAACGCCCGCGTCAGCAACATGGAGGAAGCCCGTGCCGGTTACCTGCTGTTGCTGCGTGTACAGGGCCTGGCAGGGCTCAACGCACGTCTCGGCGGCCAGCGTACGGACCAGCTGCT
The DNA here is from genome assembly GCF_039673865.1 of Pseudomonas sp. TWI628. Lineage (NCBI taxonomy): Bacteria > Pseudomonadati > Pseudomonadota > Gammaproteobacteria > Pseudomonadales > Pseudomonadaceae > Pseudomonas > Pseudomonas sp. TWI628. The sequence goes on from NZ_JBDJMM010000047.1 coordinate 2,725, forward strand.
GCAAGCGGTAGGTGAGCAGCTAAGGCGCACCTGCGCCACCTTCCCGGAGACCAACGACCTGATATCCCGCAGCCGTGGTGGTGAATTCGCCGTCCTGGCGCCCGGGATGGTCCACGAAGACGCTGTGCAGCTTGCCCAGGCCCTTGAGGCGGCATTGCACAGCCTGCACGAAACGGGTGCCAGCGATATCTCGCCGGTCGCCTGCATTGGCCTGGCGCCGTTCAGCCCGGGCGATGCGCCGCAGGTGCTGCTGAAGCTGGCTGACGAGGCTTTGGCGCGTGCCGAGAATCAGCCGACGTCGGGTTGGGTATGTCTGGAGCAGGGTGCCGCTGCCGTTGCTGGCGACAGCCAGCACGAGTGGCATAAGCGTCTGGACGAGGCGTTTGTCAAAAGCCGCTTCGAGCTGTTCTTCCAGCCGGTGGTCCAGACCCAGGCCCCTCAGCGGGTGCTTCATTACAAAGTGATCTCGCGGCTGCTCGACGAGCAGGGCGAGGCCTTGCCCGCTGGCCGCTTCCTGCCCTGGCTGGAGCGTTTTGGCTGGATGGCGCGGCTGGACCTGCTGGTGCTGGAAAAAGCGCTCGCGCACCTGCGCAGTCACGGCCCGGTGCTGGCCCTGAACCTGTCTGCTGCAACTTTGGCCGACCCGAAGGCTCTGGAGAGGGTTTATGAGCTGCTGAGCCAGAACACGGCGCTGGGTGCGCGGTTGATCCTGGAGATCGGCGAGGAGCAACTGCCGAATCAGGCCGCGCTGGAACAGTTGACCTGGCGCCTGCGCGAGCTTGGTTTCGGCCTGGCTCTGCAGCGCTTTGGTGGGCGCTTCAGCATGATCGGCAACCTGGCGCATCTGGGCCTGGCCTACCTGAAGATCGATGGCAGCTACATTCGCAACATCGACCAGGAGCAACACAAGCGGCTGTTCATCGAGGCGATCCAGCGTGCGGCGCACAGTATCGACCTGCCCTTGATCGCCGAGCGGGTCGAGACCGAAGGCGAGCGGCAGGTACTGCAGGACCTGGGCATCGAAGGGGTTCAGGGCCTGCTGTCTGGGGAGCCCGCGCCCTGGCGCTGATCTCAGATCAACCCGCCTTCCTCCTCTTCTTCGATCAGGTTGTTCAGGCTGCCCAGCGCCTTGCGCGCCGTCGAGCGGCTGAGCAGCTTGGCCTGAGCCCCGGCAGGCAGGTCGGTGATGCTGATCACGCCCTTGGTGGTCAGCACTTCGATCAGGTCTTCGAGCACGCGGATCATGTCCAGGTCGCTCTGCTTGAGTTGCTTGAGGCTGTTCTCGACAACATCGTCGGCGAACCATTCCTGGATTTCCGCATGGTCGGCGGGCAGGATTTCCGTGTACTCGGCATAGGGCGCGGCTTCCACCCGCGCCAACTGCCCCTCGCCGTCGCGTTGCACATAGAACATGGCGTCCATCCTCATCATGTTGAAGCCTTCGGATCGGCTCTGGCGCAGCATAGGCAACTTTGCCCTGCTGCGCCTGCCAGTCGGCTGAGCATCGGCATGGCACGGCACGTCAGATCTCGATTGGCAAACGTGTGCGGCAACTCACAAATATCATCTTGACACTATTTTCACCTGGTGCTGTAGAATTGACGGACTAAACCTAAGCCTACTCTGCAGTAGTCGTATTTTTGACACTTTTGCTCGTCAAAAAGTCGCTAGCGCGTACGTGCGGCCTACGTCTTTGAATCAGCTCCGATTTCGAATTCAGAGTCATCGTTTTGACGAAAAGTATTCCGTTGTTGGCTATTCCCGGACTAGGTGCCGAGCATAGTCAGTTCCATGAGCAAGGCCTGTATTGGTTGGCCTGTGACACCACAGAAAACGCCGCTACGCTCTGCCGCCAAGTGATCGAAGCCATGCCTGAACAAGGCCGGGCGGCGTTGCTGGGCGGTGCGCGCGTGATACAAGAGGCCCTCGCAGGCCTGGACCCCGCATGCGGTCCTGGCGAACTGACGTTGTTCGAGGCTGACACGCGGGCCATTCTGCACCTGAAAAGCGACCTGCCGCGTATCGACTTGCCTGGCCGAGTGCTGCTGGTCATCGTGCCATCGGCTGCCTGGGAAGGTGGCACCGCCGAGCACTGGTGCCAGGCGCTGCGCCAGGCGGCGCTTGCGGCCGGTGCGCTGGTTCTGGTGATCAGTGAAGGGCAGAGTGCCTCGCTGGTCGAGCGCCTGCGCGCATTCAACCAATCGCTCGACGGGCTCGCCCAGCTGTATCGCGGCCAGGGTGGCACGCGTTACCTGCAGCACTTCTGGAGCAACAGGCTCGGCGTTGCCGGCACCCAAGACTTGGAACTCGCACGCCATGCCGGTGGTTTTGCCGTTGCCAGGCGGCCGCTGCCGTTGACCGATGCCGGCGGTGATGAGCTGCTCTGCCTGGCCCAGAGCCAGGTCCTCGAAGGTGCGCCTGCCTTGTCGGAGCACTGGCAGGTGTTCGACAGCATCAGCGAGGTTGGCGCCAAGGCCAGTCGTGCTGTGTCGGCAACCGTGATTTTCGCCATGGATGGGGGCCAGCGCCTGGATGTCCTTGCCCGCCAGTTGCACACGTTGCGACAGCTGCGTGGCAATGCCCTGAAGCTGGTGGTGCGGGAAATGGCGCCAACCCTGCGCTACCAGGACGAACAGCTGTTGCTCGCCTGTGGTGCAAGCCAGATTGTGCCGTTTGGCGCCAGCCTGTCGCGTTTCCTGACCATGGTCGACAGCATCCAGGGTTATGTCTGGCGCCGCCACCTGCCGGCCGACTTCGATGCCTTGCTCGCTCGCCTGCGGCCAATGCCGGTCTGCGGCCTGGTGGCACCTCGGGTGTTTGCCGAAGCGGTGCGGCAGATGTGGCACGGCCATCGTAACGGCGAAATCGTCCACCAGCTCTTGGTGTTGCGCCCGGCACCGGGCCTGAGCCCGCTGCAGGCCTGCTCGCGCACGGTGTTCCGCCGCGATGGCGACATCGCCTGCGTGGTCGGCGAGGTGTTGTTCCTGTTCCTCTTCGCCTGCCGTTCGGAGGGCGTCGAGCAGGCGCTTGACCACATCTTCCAGTTGTCCTGGAAGGAACTGTTCATCAACCAGGATCTGTTGGTCAGCCTCGACAGCCTGGACGCTCCGGCATTTCTCGACGAAACCGTACCGCAGCCGCCACTGGCCGAGTCGGTGGTGCTACCAGCGGCGCTGAAACGGCCCACCCTGGTGCCTCGGCGGATCGCCCTGGACCCTGGAGGGGCCGCATGAACTTCGTGCAACTGCTTCAGGTAATTGGCATCAGTGCGCTGGTTACCTTGATCCTGGTCCTGTTCGTGGTGAGCATGCGTGCCACCGTGAAGGGCTGGCTGAACCGCCTTTTGCGACCTCGTTACCTGAAGCCGGTGGGTGTACGCCGCCGTGTGGTGCGTCAGGACACTGAATAATGACTAGTTCGACATTGTCCGCCCAGGTGCCGGCCCGTTGGCACGGTCTGGGTGCCTGGAACCTCTATTTCCTGGCCAAGTTCCTGTTGGTCGCGGTTGGCATGCTGGACTTCCAGGCACTGCCCAATCTGCTGTTCGCGGCATTTCTGCTGATCCCGCTGCCGAGACGCTGGCTGCGTGTCGGGCGCCAGGTCGTGGCCGTACCCGTGGGCATCGCGCTGTTCTATCACGACACCTGGCTGCCACCGTTCCGGCGCTTGCTGGCGCAGCCGGGGGTGCTCGATTTCTCGTGGGATTACCTGTTGGAGCTGCTGGCCAGGTTCATCAACTGGAACCTGATCGGCGCCCTGGTGCTGCTGCTGGTGGGCTACCTTTACCTGCGTCATTGGCTGCGCCTGAGCACGCTGAGCTTGGCCGGCCTGGCATGGCTGGCGGTCGGCGGCCTGCCGGCGCTGAGCATCGGTGGTGGCCAGCCAGCCGTCGCCGGTGCTGGCAATCCGGCTACCACGGCCGCTGCTGCACCGGCTGCGGCCGTGGCCGACACGGCGACCCTGAATGCCTGGCTGGAGCGCTTCTTCGCCAGCGAGCGGCAACGGGTGACCACATTCCCTGCCGTGAAAGCGGACGAGCAGAACTTCGACTTGCTGGTAATCAACGTGTGCTCCCTGGCCTGGGACGACCTCTCGGCTGTCGGCATGCACGACAACGCCTTGTTCTCGCGCCTGGACGTGGTGTTCGATCAGTTCAACTCGGCGACCTCCTACAGCGGGCCGGCGGCGATTCGCATGCTTCGCGCCAGCTGCGGCCAGTCGTCCCATGCGGGCCTGTACCAGCAGGCGCCCGAACAGTGCCTGCTGTTCCAGAACCTGGCCAAGCTTGGGTTCCAGAGCCAGACGCTGCTCAACCACAGTGGGCGTTTCGACAACTTTATCGGCGACATCACCACCCAGCACATGCCGCAGCCAGGTTTCAGCGTCAGCGACTTCCCGCGGGCGCTGGTCAGCTTCGACGGCTCGCCGATCGCTGGCGACCTGGACGTACTGCACGGCTGGTGGGGCAAGCGCAAGAGCTCCGGCGCCGACCATGTATCGTTGTTCTACAACACCATCAGCCTGCATGACGGCAACCGCATGGTGACCGCCGACGGCGGCACGCGCCCGGCCGATTACGCCACGCGGGCCAACCGCCTGTTCGGTGACCTCGGCAAGTTCCTCGACGAGCTCGAAGGCAGCGGCCGTCGCGTGGTGGTCGCCATCGTTCCCGAGCACGGCGCGTCCTTGCACGGTGACCGCATGCAACTGTCGGGCATGCGTGAGATCCCGACACCGTCGATCACCCATGTGCCGGTCGGCCTCAAGTTCATTGGCATGGGCCAACCGGCGCGTGGCGAGCCTCTGCGGGTCACCGCACCCACCAGCTTCCTGGCGCTGTCCGAGCTGGTTTCCCGTGTGTATGCGGGCCTCGGGGCGGGGCAGACCCTCGACCTGCCAAGCCTGCTGACCGACCTGCCGACCACCGAGCGCGTGTCGGAAACCTCCGGTGCCCAGGTGCTGGACTACCAGGGCCAAACCTATATGCGCCTGCAAGGCCAGCCGGACTGGCAGCCTGTTCCGAAGGAGAGCCCATGAAGACTGGCAAAGCAGACCCATCCGACCGCAGTGATGATATCGCCCAGTTGCGCCAGTACCTGGCCATGCCTGCCTTGAGCTATCAGGACATTTCCATGATGGTCGGTGTGCAGCAGGCGTTGCAGCGCTGGCCGCTGCTGGGCGAAAGCTGCATGGCCCGCCTGGAAGAAGCTGCCTTGGCGCGGACCGAGCAGTCGAAGGCCGTGCAGTCATGATCAGCCTGGCCTTGCATGGACTGCGTGGTGGGTTGGGCCGTACTGCGCTGCTGGCGGCGCTGGGCTATGCCTTGCGTGAGCTGGGTGAGCGCGTGCTGCTGGTCGACATGAGCCCGGATAACCTGCTGGGCCTGCACTTCAACCTGCCGCTCGAACAGCGCGACGGCTGGGCCTGTGCCGAGCTGCAGGGGCGGCCCTACGACGAGCCCCTGTATGAGGTTCTCGACGGCCTGTGCGTGATGCCCTTTGGTGAAGTGGATCCGCACCGGCTCGGCGAGCTGAACGGCTACCAGCAGCCCGAAGTGTGGCGTACTCGCCAAGCCGCACTGGCCAAGCATTTCGACTGGCTGCTGTTCGACCTGCCTCACCCGTCAGCGACCAAGGCCACACGTGGTTTCGTCACTGACATGCGGGTCCTGGTGGCCGAGGCTGAGATGACCAGCCACATCCTGCTGGGGCGTCAGCAGGTCGAGCGTTTCGACATGCTGCTGGTCAACCGTTTCGACCCGGCCAGCAGCCTGCAGAGCGATGTGCTGATGGTGTGGCGTGACCTGTTCCGCAAGCGCCTGCCGATGCAACTGGTGCACCGTGATGAAGCGTTCGTCGAAGCCTTCGCCTGTAAGGCGCCGGTAGGCCATTACGCGCCGCAATGCCTGGCATCCCGGGATGTGCAAAGCCTGGCGGTACGTTGCCTGGCGAGGCGCGAAGCGTGAACGTGACCCCGCTCTCGGCCTACGCCCACTTCACCGCGCGCGGCGCACAACGTGGGGTCGCACTGCTGTTCACCCTGGGGGTGTGGCTGGCGTTCCTGTTGCTGCGGCTGGAGTCACCGGCCTGGCAGGCACTGCTGGCTGAGCGTCAGCGCTTGTTCCCGCAGTTCGTCGGCAAGCGGCCGACGCTGGGCGACCCGCTGCGGCTGTTGATCCAGTGCGGCTGGCTGCTGCTGCGGCGGGTGCCACAGCCGCGCAAACCCGGTCGGCCGCTGCGTATCTTGTCGTTCGCGAGCGGCTATCTGCGCGGCGCCTTGAAGGTGCTGCGCAACTGCCGTGCGCGGGTGGCCGAAGCCATGGGCCAGGTGCCGGCGCGTTTTCGCGACAGCGACTTGCAGCAAGGTGCCGCCCAGCGCCTGAAAAGGCTGGGCGTGTTCGGCCGGCGCCTGTTCTATACCGTGCTCACCTCGTTCGCCGTGCTGCTGGCCGTGCTCTGCGTGACCGAGCCGTTCGGTTACTTGGCGCAGCTGGTGTTCATCTTCCTGCTGTGGGGCATCGCCATGCTGGTGCGCTACATGCCGGGCCGCTTCCCGACCCTGATGCTGATCGTACTGTCGACGATCATTTCCTGCCGCTACTTGTGGTGGCGCTATACCTCGACCCTGAACTGGAACGACACCCTCGACCTGGTCTGCGGGGTGATTCTGCTCGCGGCAGAAACCTACTCCTGGTTCGTGTTGATCCTCGGTTACATCCAGACCTGCTGGCCGCTGGAGCGCAAACCGGCGAACCTGCCGGAAGATACGACGCGCTGGCCCAAGGTCGATCTGATGATCCCCACCTACAACGAGGACCTTTCGGTGGTGCGTACCACCGTGCTCGCTGCCCTGGGCCTGGACTGGCCGCGCGAGTGCCTGCGCATCTACATCCTCGACGATGGCAAGCGTGCGGAGTTCCGTGCCTTCGCCGACGAGGTCGGCGTGGGCTACATCGTGCGTCCGAACAACAACCACGCCAAGGCGGGTAACCTCAACCATGCGCTGGGGGTCACCGACGGCGAGCTGGTTGCCATCTTCGACTGCGACCACGTGCCGGTACGTTCCTTCCTGCAGATGACCGTCGGCTGGTTCCTCAAGGACCCGAAGCTGGCGCTGGTACAGACGCCTCACCACTTCTTCTCGCCCGACCCGTTCGAGCGCAACCTCGGCTCGTTCCGCCGCCGCCCCAACGAAGGCGAGCTGTTCTACGGGCTGATCCAGGACGGCAACGACATGTGGAACGCCGCCTTCTTCTGCGGCTCCTGTGCCGTGCTGCGGCGCACCGCGATTGAAGACATTGGCGGCTTTGCCGTGGAAACGGTCACCGAGGATGCCCATACCGCGTTGCGCCTGCACCGCAAGGGCTGGACCTCGGCCTACCTGGGCATTCCCCAGGCGGCGGGCCTGGCCACCGAGAGCCTGTCGGCGCACATTGGCCAGCGCATTCGCTGGGCGCGCGGCATGGTGCAGATCTTCCGTACCGACAACCCCCTGTTCGGCCGCGGCCTGAGCCTGTTCCAGCGGATCTGCTACGCCAACGCCATGCTGCACTTCCTCGCCGGCTTGCCGCGCTTGGTGTTCCTCACCGCGCCGCTGGCGTTCCTGCTGTTGCACGCCTACATCATCTATGCGCCTGCCGTGATGATCCTGCTGTACGTGCTGCCGCACATGATTCACGCCAGCCTCACCAACTCGCGCATGCAGGGCAAGTACCGGCAGACCTTCTGGGGCGAGGTCTACGAGACCGTACTGGCCTGGTACATCGCCCGCCCGACCACGGTCGCATTGTTTGCCCCGAAGAAGGGCAAGTTCAACGTCACCGCCAAGGGCGGCCTGATGGAGGAGGGCCAGTTCGACTGGCGCATCGCCCAGCCGTACCTGTTCCTCGCAGGCCTCAACGTGGCCGGCCTGGGCTTTGCCGTCTGGCGCCTGTTCACCGGCCCGGCTGCGGAAATCGGCACGGTGATTGTCAGTTCGTTGTGGGTGACCTACAACCTGCTGATCCTCGGCGCCGCCTGCGCAGTGGCCGCCGAAGTGCGCCAGGTGCGCCGTGCACACCGCGTGCAGATGCACCTGCCGGCCGCACTGCAGCTGGAGAGTGGCCACGGTTTCCCCTGCACCCTGGTCGACTATTCCGATGGTGGTATCGGCCTGCAACTGGGTGACGGTGTGAAGCCTGCCTCAGGGGCGCGCGTGCGCCTGCTGCTGAGCCGCGGGCAGCGAGAGTTTGCCTTCAATGCACGGGTCACCCGTATTGTCGGCCGGCATGTGGGCCTGACCTTCGAGGGCCTCAACCAGCAGCAGCGCATCGACCTGGTGCATTGCACCTTCGCCCGCGCCGATGCCTGGCTGGGTTATCAGGACAAACACGAAGTCGACCGCCCGCTGCGCAGCCTGATGGACGTGCTCAAGTTGGGCGGCGTTGGCTACCTGCGCATGATCGAACACACCCCCATCTGGCTGCGCGGGTGGCTGCTGCCCCTGTACGAACTGCTGCGCTGGCTGGCTAGCTACCTGCCGCATACACCCCGACCTCTTCCTTCCACGACCCTTGCTGACCGAGACGCATGATGACTCGTTATCCCGCACGCACCTGGGGCCTGGCGATGGCGCTGCTTGCCTCGCTGTTCCAGAACGCTGCTGTCGCCGCTGTAGCCCCCCTTGCCATGCCGGCCGAGCCATTGGTGCCCAACTGGCCCGTCACCCAGACCTTCGAGCAGCTTGGCCGATCGGCCGACAGCCTGATGCTGGGCGTTCGCAACAGCGAAAACATCGAGTTCGGCCTGCGCCGGGATCGCCTGGCCACCGACGCGGTGCTGCAACTGGACTACACCCCGTCGCCAGCCCTGCTGCCGAACCTGTCGCATCTGCGCGTGTACCTCAACGACGAGCTGATGGGGGTGGTGCCGATCGAGAAGGACCAGCTCGGCCAGCGCGTGCGTCGTCAGCTGCAGCTGGACCCGAAACTGATCAGCGATTTCAACCGGGTACGCCTGGAGTTCGTCGGGCACTACACCGATATCTGTGAAGACCCGGCGCACAGTGGCCTGTGGCTGAACGTCAACCGCAAGAGCCAGGTGCAACTGCGCGAGCAGGCGCTGGCGCTGGAAAATGACCTGGCCTACTTCCCGCTGCCGTTCTTCGATGCGCGCGATACCAACAAGGTCGAGTTGCCGGTGGTTTTTGCCGACACCCCGACCCTTGGCGAGCAGCGTGCCGCTGCCATCCTGGCGTCGTACTTCGGCAGCAAGGCCGGCTGGCGCAAGGCGACCTTCCCGGTGTCGTTCAACAGCCTGCCTGCCAGCGGCGAAAAACCGCAGCCAGCCATTGTCTTCGCCACCAACGATCGGCGCCCGGCGTTCCTCGCCGACCTGGAAAAATTCCCCGCGGTCGATGGCCCGGTGGTGCAACTGATCGATCACCCGAGCAACCGCTGGAGCAAGCTGCTGCTGGTTCTGGGCCGCAATGACGAAGACCTGGTCAAGGCCGCCTCGGCGCTGGCCGTTGGCAGCGACCTGTTCCGCGGTTCGCGGGTCAAGGTCGAGCAGATGACTGCGCTGCAGCCACGCAAGCCCTACGACGCGCCGAACTGGACGCGTACCGACCGCCCGGTGCGGTTCTCCGAGCTGCTTGACTACCCCGAGCAGTTGCAGGTCAGCGGCTTGCAGCCACGCCCTATCACCCTCGACGTGAACCTGCCGCCCGACCTGTTCGTCTGGCGCAACCAAGGCATTCCGCTGCAGACCCTGTATCGCTACACCCCGCCAGCGGTTACCGATGAGTCGCGCCTGAGCATCAGCGTCAACGACCAGTACATCACCAGCATGCCGCTGGTGGGCAATGACCGCCGCAGCAGCACCCTGGAAGAGATGCGCCTGAACGTGCTGTCCACCGACAGCACCGCGCTGACAGAGCAATCGTTGGTTCCGGCCCTGAAGATCGGCGCGCGCAACCGCCTGCGTTTCGACTTCAGCTTCGCCAGCACCCTGGGCAGCGCCCAGCGCGACCACTGCCAGACTTCGCTGCCGGTAGACGTGCGTGCGGCGATCGACGAAAACTCGACCATCGACCTTTCCGGCTACTACCACTACATGGCCATGCCTGACCTGCGCGCCTTCGTTCGCAGTGGCTTCCCTTACAGCCGCATGGCCGACCTGTCCGAGACCCTGGTCGTGGTGCCAGCCAAGCCGACGGCGATGCAGGTCGGCACGTTGCTTGACGTCATCAGCAGCATCGGCGGGCAGGTGGGCTACCCGGCCCTGAATGTGCGGCTGAGCGACAACTGGAAGCAGGCCGCGGACGCCGATGCCGACCTGCTGCTGATTGGCAGCCTGCCCGAAGACCTGCGCGAGCAGCCGAACCTGGGCTTGTTGCTGAACGCTCAGCGCGACTGGATGGTGCAGGGGCGTGCGGTGGAGCAACCCGGCATCCGCCGCTTTGACACGGCCCCCGTGATGTCCAACAACCGCATCGAAGTCAGTGCGCAGGCGCCGATTGCCGCGATCACCGGGCTGAAGTCGCCGTTCCATGAGCAGCGCAGCGTCGTTGCCTTGCTAGGCAGCTCCGATGAGGCGTATGCCTTGCTGCGTGAAGTGTTGGCCGACTCCGGCAAGCTCGACGCCGTGGCAGGCTCCGTTGCCCTGGTGCGCAGCAGTGGTGTCAGCAGCCAGTTCGTGGGCGAGCACTACTACGTTGGCCAGCTGCCATGGTGGTTGTTGATGTGGTTCCACCTCTCCGATTACCCGGCACTGATCGCGGTAATTGCCGTCATCAGCGTGCTGCTGTTCGCCTTCCTGTTGTGGCGTGCGCTGCGTTGGGCCGGGCGTCGCCGCTTGAGTGGGGCTGATTGACCATGCGCCAGCTGTTGGCCTTGCTGCTGGTATTGTGCATGCCCGCTGTCGCCAGCGCGGCGGCGGCTTGCCCGTGGCCGGCCTGGGAGCGCTTCAAGACCGACCTGATGAGTGCGGATGGCCGGGTGCTCGACCGCAGTGATGAGCGCCTGGTCACCACCTCCGAAGGGCAGAGCTATGCGCTGTTCTTCGCCCTGGTCGGCAATGACCGCCAGGCGTTCGACAACCTGCTGCGCTGGACCGGCAACAACCTGGCCGAAGGCGACCTTTCCCGGCATTTGCCGGCCTGGCTCTGGGGCCGCGGCAAGCAGAAGCAATGGCAGGTGCTGGACAGCAACAATGCCAGCGATGCCGACCTGTGGATTGCTTACAGCCTGCTCGAAGCGGGGCGGCTGTGGAACGAGCCGACGTATGCCCGGCTGGGCACACAGATGCTCTGGCGCATCGCCGCACAGACCGTGCGCAAGTTGCCGGGCCTGGGTGTGATGCTGCTACCGGCGGATTACGGCTTTGACGACAACCGTGGCTGGCGCCTGAACCCCAGCTACCTGCCGCCGCAATTGTTCGACCGCTTTGCCCTGGTAGACCCACTGTGGGGCGAGATGGCCAGCAACGTACGTCGCCTCTGGTTGCAGTCATCGCCCAATGGCTTTGCCCCGGACTGGTTGCTGTGGACGCCAGCGGCAGGCATCGAGCCCGACCCTGAGCACGGCAGCGCCGGGAGCTACGACGCCATCCGCGTGTACCTGTGGCTGGGCATGCTGGCCAACGGTGCAGCGCAGCGCGACGAGCTGCTGCGTCACTTCGCTCCGATGGTCGCCGCCACGGCCCAGGGCGGCCTGCCGCCGGAGAGTGTCGATGCCCGCACTGGTACACAGAGCGGCCATGGCCCGGTGGGCTTCTCCTCTGCGCTGTTGCCGTTACTGGCCAGCGCCGCAGATGGCCACGCTGCGCTTGAAGCCCAGCGCAAAAGGTTGCGCGAGCAACCTGCCGAGCCACAGGCGTATTACAACCAGGTCCTTGTCCTGTTTGGGCAAGGCTGGGACCAAGCCCGCTATCGCTTTGACAACCAAGGTCGTCTGCTGCCCGCCTGGAGTGCTCCATGTTCCGAATGATCGGCGTGCTGACGCTGACCGCTTTGTCCTGTGCCGTGGCCGCGCAGCCGAAAGACCGCGATGAGCAACGCCAATGGCTGCTGGAGCAGGTACGAATTGGCGAGGCGCTGCACCGCGATGACCTGATTCACGACGCCCTGGCCAGGCTGCGTTTGTTGGAGCCGCGCAACCCTGATGCCTTGCTGGCCTCGCTGAGCCTGGCGCTGCGTGAGCAGAAACCTGAAGAAGCCGAGCAACTGCGTGCAAGCATCGCTGCAGTGGCACCGGGCAGCCTCCAGGATCGGCAAGCCCGACGTCTGATGGCGCTGCAGCAGCCCGAGCAGGCGCAGCGTTTGCAGCAAGCGCGGCTCATGGCAGTGACGGGGCGCTATGACGAGGCTCTGGTCGCCTATGACCAGTTGTTCGGCGGCGAACCGCCCAGCCTGGACCTGGCCTTGGACTACTGGCGCGTGCGTGGCAACCTGGCCGGTCAGCGGCCGGAAGCGATCCGCCAGTTGCAGCAGCTTGATCGCCAGTACCCTGGCAATGTCGGCTTGCGCCAGACCTTGGCCGCCTGGCTGTTCAGCGAGGACCGTGACAGTGAAGCCCTGGCCATCCTCGACCAGCTGTCGCGTGACCCGACGGCACGCGATGCCGCCGCCCAGCGCGAGTTCGACTACCTGTCCGAGCAACCGGTGAGTGCCAACAGCGTCGCTGCCTGGCAGGCATTCGCCCAGCGTTATCCGGCGTCGCCGCTGTTGCCGCTGGCCAATGACAACCTCAAGCAGCAACGCACCCTGGTGGGTGACCCGGCCTGGCAGGCTGGGCAGCGTGGCAAGGCCTTGCTCGACCAGGACCGCAACGTCCAGGCCGAAGCACAGCTGCGTCTGGCCCTGCGCCGTTATGCCGATGATGCCAGCCTGCACGGCGCGCTCGGCGTTGCGCTGATGCGTCAGCGCCGTTATGGGGAAGCCAACGCGGCATTCCACCAAGCGGTTACCATCGAGCAGAACACCCGCCTGATGAGTAAATGGAAAGACCTCGAAGCCTCCAGCCAGTACTGGGGGATGCTGCAGCGGGCTGACAGCGCGCTGGAGAAGCAGGATTTACGCACCGCCCGTTCGCTCTACCAGCAGGCGCGCCAGCAGCGCCCTGACGATGAGTTCGCCATGCTTGGGCTGGCCGATGTGGCGTTCGCCGAAGGCGACCTGGCCAGTGCCGAACGGCAATACCTGCAGGTGCAGCGCAAGGTCCCAGGCAATGAGAGCGCGGTGCGCGGCCTGATGCGCATCTATCAGGCGCAGTCGACAGACAAGGCCGAAGCGTATCTGAGCAGCCTGCCTGCGGCCCAGCAGGCCCAATTCGCCAGCCTGCGCCGCAGCCTGGAGCTTGGCCGCCTGCGCGAGCAGGCAGATGCCGCCGTGCAGCGGCAGGACTGGGCGAGCGCCAGCCGGCTACTGGGGCAGGCTGCCGAGTTGGCGCCTGATGAACCCTGGCTGGCCTACCAATTGGCCAACAGCCTGCGCCAACAAGGCCGCAACGCTGAGGCCGACGCCGCATTCAACCGCGTGTTGCAGCGCCAGCCTGCCGATCCCGCCACACGTTACGCCCATGGCCTGTACCTGGAATCCAGTGATCGCGATGCACAGGTCCAGGACACCCTGCGCGCCGTGCCGCAAGGTGCCTGGACCGACGACATGCGCACCCTCGACAAGCGCGTGCGCCGGCGCATGACCCTGGCCCAGGCCCAGCGCCTGCAGGACCAGGGCCGCACCGACGAGGCCAGCGCCGTGCTGGAAGCCGGCCTGGCCCATGGCGAGGGCGACCCGGACGACCTGCTGTTGATGGCGGACTGGGCAGCGCAGCGGGGTGATCATCGCAAGGCGCTGGGTTATTACCAGCGCGTGCTGCAGGTTCAGCCGCAGCGTGCGGAGGCGCGCCTGGGCGTGATGGAGAGCTGGATTGCCGAAGGCGATCTGGTTCGCGTGCGTCAGCTATTGGCTGCGCAGCCGCTGCAGTTGACCGACGAGCAGAGCGATGCCCAGCGCCGCTATGCTGACGTGCTGATCGCCCTGGGCGAGAAGGAAAAAGCAGCCCAGCTGCTGGAGCATGTTGCCGCCAGGCAGACGCTGCCTGACCCGTTGCTGCGCCGCGACGCCGCCCGCCTGGTGGCCGCCAACGACCCACAGCGGGCGCTGGATCTGTATGCCGCGGCAATGGCCGATGCGCAGATGATCGGCCGCTCGCAGGCCTCGCCGCGTGACGACCGGGCCATGACTTTCGCCAGCCGGGCGAAGGACACCGATGACTGGCTGGCGCGCAGCCTGCGCAGCGACGTCGATGAGCTGTACCAGCAGCGCAATACCAACGTCACCCTCATGCATGACTACGGCTGGCGCAAGAGCGACGGCACACCCGGTATCTCCCGCCTGAGCACCCAATCGACCTTGCTGCATGTCGATACCCCTTGGGAAGACGGCAGGGCGTTTGCGCGGGTCGAGCGCATTGGTATGGATGCCGGCTCGTTCGACCTCGACGAAAACGGCAACAACACCGCTGACTTCGGTACCTGCCAGTTTGTCGGCGTCACCCGCAGCGGCGCACCTCTGCCGACCTGCCAGCCGGGCTCGCAGACGGCCAATGGCGGTGTGCTGGCGATGGGGTGGCAGAACAGCCGCTGGGGCTTCGACCTGGGCACGACCCAGGGTTATGAGGTCAATAACTGGCTGGGGGGCGCAATCGTCAATGGCGACCTGGGGCAGGTGGGTTGGTCGCTGGCGGCCTCGCGCCGGCCGATGAGCAACTCGCTGCTGTCGTTCGCCGGCGCGCGCGACCCGGCTACCAACGTGCGCTGGGGTGGCGTCACGGCCAACGGTGCGACGCTGGGCCTGAGCTGGGACCAGGGTGGGGATCACGGTGTCTGGGCAAGCCTTGGCCACCATTGGCTGGTCGGCGAGAACGTTGCCGATAACCAGCGCACCCGCGCCATGGCGGGGTATTACTACCGCGCCGTGGAGAAGGCTGACGAGCGCATGCGCGTGGGCCTCACCGTGATGGACTGGCGCTATGACAAGGACTTGGGCGGCTACAGCCTCGGTCAGGGTGGCTACTACAGCCCGCAACGCTACGAGTCGATCGGTGTGCCGGTCAGCTATGCCTGGCGCAACTATGACTGGTCGTTCCTGCTGGAAGGCTCGGCCAGCTGGTCACATGCCAGCAGCGACAGCAGCCGGCTCTACCCGGACGATAGCCTCAACCGCAAGTTGCTGGCGCGCTACGACATCATCGAGTCGAACATCGATGCGACCACCGATGCCAGCAGCAGCACCGGCGTGGGCTATCGCCTGCATGGTGCCTTCGAGCGGCGCCTGAACGACCGCTGGGCGCTGGGCGGAGGTTTCGACTGGCAGCACAGCAAAGATTATGCGCCCAGCCATGCCATGCTCTACGTGCGCTACCTGTTCGACCCGTGGCGCGGCAACCTGGCCTTGCCGGTCACCTCGCTGGAGCCTTACAGCGAATGGCGTTGAGGGGCGCCTGGCGCCCCTTTTCAGTGCGTGAACCGTTTCATATGGTTATGCGCTAACGGTATTTAAACTATTTTTCTTATACCTTTATAGTCATTCCCACTGCGTACCCGTCGACCAATCGATGCGCCGCACGACTTGAACCCACACGGGTAGTCCCCGTGCGTTTCTGATCGTTGCGCGCCATAGAAGTCGCGCACTGCGTGGGAGTGACACATGCCAGCCGCCTCGAACGCCTTGTCGTCCATCGACAGCGCCCAGCCGCAAACCTTCGAAATCCGCCCGTTCTCCGGTGCCGTCGGTGCCGAGATCATTGGCCTGGACCTGGCCAAGCCGGTCACCGCCGAGGATTTCACCCGAATTCATCGCGCCCACCTCGACCACCATGTGCTGGTGTTCCGTGACCAGCGCATCAGCCCGCAACAACAGATCGCCTTCAGCCGCCGCTTTGGCGAGTTGCAGATCCATGTGCTCAAGCAGTTCCTGCTCACTGGCCACCCAGAAATCCTGATCGTCTCCAACATCATCGAGAACGGCCAGAATATCGGCCTCGGCGATGCCGGCAAGTTCTGGCACTCGGACCTGTCGTACAAGGAGCTGCCAAGCCTTGGCTCCATGCTGCACGCCCAGGAGCTGCCCAGCGAAGGTGGCGACACCCTGTTCGCCGACATGCACAAAGCCTGGGACGCCGTACCCGAGGCGCTGCGCAAAGTGGTCGAGGGCCGCAGTGCCGCGCACTCCTACACCGCCCGTTACGCCGAAACCAAATTTGAAGGCAACTGGCGCCCGACCTTGACCGCCGAGCAGCTCGCGCAGGTGAAGGAAGTCATCCATCCGGTAGTGCGCACCCACCCGGAAAACGGCCGCAAGGCGCTGTTCGTCAGCGAAGGTTTCACCACCCGCATCGTCGGCCTGCCGGACGACGAAAGCCACGACGTGCTGCAGCAGCTGTACGCGCTGAGCGTGCTTGAGCAGAACATCTACCGCCACCAGTGGCAGCCCCACGACCTGGTGTTCTGGGACAACCGTTCGCTGATCCACCTGGCCACCGGTTGCCCCGCGCACCTGCGCCGCAAACTGTTCCGCACCACCATCCAGGGCGATGCCCCGTTCTGACGACTGAGGAATTCATCATGCGCAAATCCATCAGCCGCCTGGCGGCAAGCATCGGCCTGGGCGCCAGCCTGGTCGTTGGCAGCCTGGCGGCCCCCGCCGTGGCGCAAGCCGAAGGCAAGATCCGCATCGCCGAGCAGTTCGGCATCGTCTACCTGCTGCTCAACGTGGTGCGTGACCAGCACCTGATCGAGAAGCACGGCAAGCAGCAGGGCATCGACATCGAGGTTGACTGGGCGCAGCTGTCTGGCGGCTCGGCGATCAACGACGCACTGCTGTCCGGCTCGGTGGACATCGCCGGTGCCGGGGTCGGCCCGCTGCTGACCGTGTGGGACCGCACCAAGGACCGGCAGAACGTCAAGGCCGTGGCCTCACTGGGCAACTTCCCGTACTACCTGGTCAGCAGCAACCCGAACGTGAAAACCATCGCCGACATTTCCGACAAGGACCGCATTGCGGTGCCTGCTGTGGGTGTTTCGGTGCAATCGCGCTTCCTGCAGTACGCCGCCGCCCAGCAGTGGGGCGACAAGGAATACAACCGCCTCGACAAGTACACCCTGGCCGTGCCGCACCCGGATGCCACCGCCGCGCTGCTGGCCGGTGGCACCGAACTGAACGGGCACTTCTCCAACCCACCGTTCCAGGATCAGGTGCTGGCCAACAAGAACGTGCACGTAGTGCTCAACAGCTACGACCTGCTCGGCCCCAACTCGCCGACCCTGCTGTTCGCTACCGAGAAATTCCGCAACGACAACCCCAAGACCTACAAGGCCTTCTTCGACGCCCTGGCCGAGGCGGCGGACTTCGCCCAGAACGACAAGGCCGCTGCAGCGGATACCTACATCCGCGTAACCAAGGCCAAGATCGACCGCGACGCGCTGATCAAGCTGATCGACAACCCGCAGTACGAGTTCACCGTCACCCCGAAAAACACCTACAAGCTGGCCGAGTTCCTGTATCGGGTAGGCGCCATCAAGCACAAGCCAGCGTCGTGGAAGGACTACTTCTTCCAGGATGAACGCCCGCTGCAAGGGAGCTGACCGACCATGACCGCCCCATTGCCAGGCCACACGGCCAGCAACCTGAGCCGTGTCGCTACACCGCCGTTGCTCAAGGTGGACAACCTGAGCCTCGAATACCGCACCGCCCAGCGCGTGGTGCGGGCCACCCATCAGGTCAGCTTCGAAGTCGACCGCGCCGACCGTTTCGTCCTGCTTGGCCCGTCGGGCTGCGGCAAGTCCACCCTGCTCAAGGCCGTGGCCGGTTTCATCAACCCCCGGGAAGGGCAGATCCTGCTGCAGGGCCAACCGGTCAATGGCCCCGGCCCTGACCGTATCGTGGTGTTCCAGGAGTTCGACCAGCTACCGCCATGGAAGACGGTGAAAGAGAACGTCATGTTCCCGCTGCTGGTGTCTGGCCAGCTCAAGCGCGCCGAGGCCGAGGAGCGGGCCTTGCATTACCTGGACAAGGTTGGCCTGGCCGCCTTTGCCGATGTCTACCCGCACATGCTGTCGGGCGGGATGAAGGCACGCGTGGCGATCGCCCGGGCGTTGGCCACCCAGCCGAAAATCCTGCTGATGGACGAGCCGTTCGCCGCACTCGATGCGCTGACCCGGCGCAAGATGCAGGAAGAACTGCTGCTGCTGTGGGAGGAAGTGCGTTTCACCTTGCTGTTCGTCACCCACTCCATCGAGGAGGCGTTGGTGGTCGGCAACCGCATCCTGCTGCTGTCGCCCCACCCGGGCCGGGTACGGGCCGAGGTGCACAGCCACCAGTACGACCTTGGCAGCCTCGGCGCCGCGGACTTCCAGGCCAGTGCGCGGCGCATCCATCGCTTGCTGTTCGACGAGGCCGAAGCCGCTGAACCGGCCGATGACCTGGGCTTCAACGACATTCGCATCGCCTACTGACAGGAGCTTCAGCCATGACCCCTACACCTGTACGCCAGGAATACGAGGTGCAGCTGCAGCCTTTGCTCAGTGTGCCCGTGGAACGCAATCTACCGTTGGCCCAGCGGCTGTGGCAGCACGGCTGGCTGCGCAAGGCCGTGATCCTGGTGGTGATCGCCGCCTTGTGGGAGGCGATCGCCCGCTACCAGGGCAACGACCTGCTGCTGCCGACCTTCCTGCAGACCGCCGCCGCGCTGTGGGACGGCCTGCTCAGTGGCGAGCTGCCGGCCAAGGTCGGCGTGTCGCTGGTGATTCTGCTCAAGGGTTACCTGCTGGGTATTGCGCTGGCCTTCGGCCTCACCAGCCTGGCGGTGTCGACCCAGCTCGGTCGTGATCTGCTGGGTACCCTGACCTCGATGTTCAACCCATTGCCGGCGATTGCCCTGCTGCCGCTGGCGTTGCTGTGGTTCGGGCTGGGCGACAACAGCCTGATCTTCGTGCTGGTGCATTCGGTGCTGTGGGCGCTGGCGCTGAATACTTATGCGGGCTTTCTCGGTGTGTCGGAAACCTTGCGCATGGCCGGGCGCAACTACGGCCTGAAAGGGCTGCGCCTGGTCCTGCACATCCTGGTACCGGCGGCGCTGCCGTCGATCCTCTCGGGGCTGAAGATCGGCTGGGCGTTCGCCTGGCGCACGCTGATCGCCGCCGAACTGGTGTTCGGCGCCAGCAGCGGCAAGGGCGGGCTGGGCTGGTACATCTTCCAGAACCGCAACGAGCTGTATACCGACAAGGTGTTTGCCGGATTGGCGGTGGTGATCCTGATCGGTTTGCTGGTCGAGGGGCTGGTGTTCAATACCCTGGAGCGGTTGACGGTGCGCCGTTGGGGCATGCAGAGGTAATACACCTGTGCCGGCCCTTTCGCGGGTAAACCCGCGAAAGGGCCAGCACAGGTGACTAATTCATGTACTGTGCTGCCGCATTGCTCAAGGTCCTGGCGATCTCTTCGCGCAGTGCCTGCGGCTCTTCGATCACCAGGCCTTCCCCTTGGCTCAGCACCCACCAGCGCAATGGCCCGCCATCTTCCACCGTGGCCCGCAGCCGGTGCCCCTGGTCCAGCGCAGTCAGCTGCATGTCCACGCTCAACGGCGCCTCGCGCAACTGCCGGGCCAGCAGGTCGCTGACCCACGCCTGCATCTCGATCCCTTCACCCTGAACCGGCTGAAGCGCATCACCGCGCAAATAGCCCTGCAGATCGAAATTCCCCCGCAGCTCGCCCGCAACGTTCGCTGACCAGTGCCAGCCAAACGGAATGCTCTTGTCATTGCGGTCCAGCGGAAAGATCAGCGACAGCTCGTTGAGGTCCCGCTCCACCGTACGTTTGCTGACGTTGAAGCCCACATCGCGCAGGCGCCATACCAGTTCAGCGCTGGTAATACCTGGAGAACGGCTGGGTAACTGGCGCAGCAGCGCCCATTGACGGCTGAGGGTGGCGCGGGTGGTGGCGAACGGCAAAAGGTAACGTCCTTGTCTAGGCTTGCCGCAACAGGATGGCGGCTAGAGCGGGTCATGGCAATTAGCCATAACCCGTTCAGATCAAGGAATGCGCAATTGGTTGCCTTGCCTCGAATCGTTCGCGACAGGTTTTGACGTGACGTCGCGCAGAATCACGCCTCATCACAGCCGCGGTCGGGCCTGTGGGTCGTTCAATGAGGATGAACATGTCTGCTGTCAGCAATATCCACTCGCTGCTCGCCCGTCTTCTGCCAGAGCAGGTCATTTGCCCACCGACGCACGCCGGCAGGCGACAGCGGCTGTTTGCCGGAGTAGGGCTGCCCAGCCAGCGCGCGCTGCTGGTCAACCGCCTGGACGAGGCGCACGACCTGCAGGCGGTATACGCCGACCTGCGCCAACAGGCGCTGGCTGGCAATGTGGCAGCACTCAATGACCTCGGCTGGATTTGGCTCAATGGCAAGTACTGGCGGGCCGACACGGCGCTGGCCGGGCACCTGCTGCGCATGGCGGCGCTGCAGGGCAATGCGGCGGCGTGGTTCAACCTGGGCCAGCAGCATTACTTCGGCAAGGGTGTCGAAACCTCCTATGCGCAGGCCGAGGAATGTTATCGCCAGGCCTTCGAGCGCGGCATGCTGCATGCCGCTGCCGCGCTGGGTGACCTGTACGAAGAAGAAGTCTGCGATGCCACGCTGGGCTGGCAGGTGGACCCGGGCCAGGCCTACCAGTGGTTTTTGCGCGGCGCCGAGCGGGGCGAGGCGCGTTGCCGGTTTGAAGTGGGCTACCGTTTGTTGCATGGCCTGTACGTGGACGCCGATATCAAGGCTGCGCTGTATTGGCTTGAGCTGGCGGCGGCAACCGGGGTGATGCAGGCGGCCGAGGAGTTGGCGGTGCATTTCAGCAGCCGGGATGACGCGCGTTACCAGGACTGGCGTGACCGGGCAGTGCAGATGGGCAGCACATTGGCCCTGACCATGAAGCTGGAAGACCAGGTTCAGCCCTGAATGAACAACAATTCATCAAAGTCCCTCGTCGCACACGGTTGACGACAGGGGGAGGCGCAGGCGTATATTGATAGTTAGCAAACTATGAATATACTTGGTTCCCCACATGTCCATTGACTCCCTGCGCCTGCAAGTCAGCAGCGGCATGGTGGTTGCCGCTCGCCACTGGCGGCGCATCTGCCACAACGCCCTGATCGGCTACGGTATCTCCGAGGCCTGCGCCGCACCGCTGCTGATGATCGTGCGCCTGGGCGATGGCGTGCACCAGGTGGCCGTGGCCCAGGCTGCCGGGCTGGAAAGCCCGTCGCTGGTGCGCCTGCTCGACCAGCTGTGCAAGGCAGGCCTGGTCTGCCGCAGCGAGGACCCACTGGACCGCCGCGCCAAGGCCCTGAGCCTGACCGGCGAAGGCCGTCGCCTGGCCGAAGCCATCGAAGCCGAGTTGGTGCGCGTGCGTCATGACGTGCTGCAGGGCATCGACGAGGCCGACCTGCAAGCGGCGCTGCGCGTGTTGCGCGCCTTCGAGGCCGCTGGCCTGGGTACTGCAGGCGGGGTGGCATGAACGGCTTCTTCAGCTCGGTGCCGCCGGCCCGCGACTGGTTCTATGGCGTGCGCACCTTCGCCGCATCGATGATCGCCCTGTACATCGCCCTGCTACTGCAGTTGCCGCGACCGTATTGGGCGATGGCCACCGTTTACATCGTCTCCAGCCCGTTCGTCGGCCCCACCAGCTCCAAGGCGCTGTATCGCGCCGTGGGGACGCTGCTCGGTGCTGCCGGGGCGATCTTCTTCGTGCCGCCGCTGGTGCAGTCACCGGTGTTGCTGAGCATCGCCATCGCCCTGTGGACCGGCACCCTGCTGTTCCTCTCGCTGAACGTGCGCACAGCCAACAACTACGTGCTGATGCTGGCCGGCTACACCTTGCCGATGATTGCCCTGGCGGTGGTCGACAACCCGCTGGCGGTGTTCGACGTGGCATCCTCCCGTGCCCAGGAAATCTGCCTCGGTATTGTCTGCGCGGCGGTAGTCGGTGCGATCTTCTGGCCACGCCGGCTGGCGCCGGTGGTGGTGGGTGCAACCGGTAGTTGGTTCACCGAGGCGATCCGCTACAGTGATACCTACCTCGCCCGCGAAGCCAGCGCTGACAAAGTCGGTGGCATGCGCGCAGCGATGGTCACCACCTTCAACTCGCTGGAGCTGATGATCGGTCAGCTCGGCCACGAAGGCGCCGGCCCGCACACGCTGAAGAACGCCCGCGAGCTGCGCGGGCGGATGATCCACCTGCTGCCGGTGATCGACGCCCTCGACGACGCCCTGATCGCCCTCGAAGGCCGCGCCCCGGCCCATTACGCCCAGCTCCAGCCGGTGCTGGAAGCCGCCCGCGAATGGCTCAAAGGCACTGCCGACAGCGCTTCTGTCGCCCGCTGGGCGGCCTTGCACGAGCAGATCGACCGCCTGCAGCCCGGCGCTGCTGCCCTCGACCAGCGTGCCGAGCTGCTGCTGTCCAACGCTCTGTATCGCCTGACCGAATGGGCCGACTTGTGGCAGGACTGCTGCTCCTTGCAGCATGCCCTGCGTACCGACGACCCCAAGCCTTGGCGCGCGGTCTACCGCCACTGGCGCCTGGGCCGCCTGACCGCGTTCTTCGACCGTGGCCTGATGCTCTACTCGGTGGTCTCCACGGTGCTGGCGATCGTCGTCGCCTGCGGCCTGTGGATCGGCCTGGGCTGGAACGACGGCGCCAGCGCGGTGATCCTCGCCGCCGTGTCGTGCAGCTTCTTTGCCGCCATGGACGACCCGGCGCCACAGATCTACCGGTTCTTCTTCTGGACCTTGATGTCGGTGATCTTCTCCAGCCTGTACCTGTTCCTGGTGCTGCCCAACCTGCACGACTTCCCGATGCTGGTGCTGGCCTTCGCCATCCCGTTCATCTGTGTCGGCACCCTGACCGTGCAACCGCGCTTCTACCTCGGCACCTTGTTGACCATCGTCAACACCTCGACCTTCATCAGCATCCAGGGTGCCTACGACGCCGACTTCTTCACCTTCCTCAACTCCAACCTGGCCGGCCCTGTTGGCCTGCTGTTCGCCTTCATCTGGACCTTGGTGATGCGCCCGTTCGGCGTCGAGCTGGCGGCCAAGCGCATGACCCGCTTCCTCTGGCGCGACATCGTCGAAATGACCGAGCCGGCGACCCTGGCCGAACACCGCCAGGTCGGCGTGCAGATGCTCGACCGCCTGATGCAGCACCTGCCGCGCCTGTCGCAGACCGGCCAGGACAGCGGCGTGGCGCTGCGCGACCTGCGCGTGGGGCTGAACCTGCTTGACCTGCTGGCCTACCTGCCGCGAGCCGGCCAGCAGGCCCGCGAACGCCTGGGCACGGTGATCGAGGAAGTCGGCGCGCACTATGCCGCTTGCCTGCGCGCCGGTGAACGCCTGCACGCGCCGGCTGCGCTGCTGCGCAACATGGAGCGTGCGCGCCTGGCGCTTAACCTGGATGAACTGTACGAGCGCGGCGATGCCCGCACCCACTTGCTGCATGCCCTGGCAGGGCTGCGCCTGGCCCTGCTGCCGGGGGTCGAGGTGATGCTTGAGCCTGCCGAACAACCACAACTGCCCCCCGGCCTCGACGGAGCGCCCCTGTGATCGGTGAACTGGATATCAGCGGGGTGTTCCTGCCCACGCTGCTGGTGATGATGTTTGGCACCTACCTGCTGTTCCTGGGGGTGCACGCGGTGCTGGTGCGCCTGCATTTCTACCGCCTGGTCTGGCACCGGGCGCTGTTCAACGTTGCCCTGTATGCCGTGCTGCTGGGTGCGGTCGACCACTTTTGCCGAAGCCTGATGCTGCCATGAAAAAACCTTTGCTGACCCTGGGCCGTGTGGTCCTGACCTTGCTGGTAGTGACCTTCGCCGCCGTGCTCGTGTGGCAGATGGTGGTGTACTACATGTTCGCCCCCTGGACCCGCGACGGGCACATCCGTGCCGACGTGATCCAGATTGCCCCGGACGTGTCCGGCCTGATTCAGAAGGTCGAGGTGCGCGACAACCAGACCGTCAAACGCGGCGACGTGTTGTTCACCATCGACCAGGACCGCTTCACCCTCGCCCTGCGCCAGGCCAAGGCGACTCTCGGCGAGCGCCAGGAAACCCTGGCCCAGGCCTCCCGCGAAGCGCAGCGTAACCGCAAGCTCGGCAACCTGGTGGCGGCCGAGCAGTTGGAAGAGAGCCAGTCCCGCGAGGCGCGTGCCCGCTCGGCGGTCAGCGAGGCCCAGGTGGCCGTCGACACCGCCCAGCTCAACCTCGACCGCTCGGTGGTGCGCAGCCCGGTGGATGGCTACCTCAACGACCGCGCCCCGCGCGACCACGAATTCGTCAGCGCCGGCCGCCCAGTGCTGTCGGTGGTCGACAGTGCCTCGTACCACGTCGATGGCTACTTCGAGGAAACCAAGCTCGGCGGTATCCACATCGGCGACGCCGTCGACATCCGCGTAATGGGCGATAACACCCGCCTGCGCGGCCATGTGCAGAGCTTCGCCGCCGGCATCGAAGACCGTGACCGCAGCAGCGGCGCCAACCTGCTGCCCAACGTCAACCCGGCGTTCAGTTGGGTGCGCCTGGCCCAGCGCATTCCGGTGCGTATCGCCTTCGACGAAGTGCCGGAAGACTTCCGCATGATCGCCGGGCGTACGGCCACCGTGTCGATCCTTGAGGGCCAGCGCCCATGAAACAGCTGATCCTGGCGGGTTTCTGCCTGTCCCTGGGGGCCTGCATGATGGTCGGCCCCGACTACCAAGTGCCGAAGGACGCGGCGGTGCAACGCAGCGACCTCAACGGCCCGCTGCGCCAGGATGCCGACAGCGTGGTGTCGGCACCGGTGCCCGAGGACTGGTGGCAGCTGTATCAGGATCAACGCCTCAACGAGCTGGTGCGCCAGGCGCTGAGTGCCAACACCGAACTGCGCGTGGCGGCGGCGAACATCGCCAAGGCCCGAGCCCAGGTCGAAGTGGCCGAGTCCCAAGGCGGGTTCAACGGCGGCATCAAGGCCGGCGCCCAGCGCCTGCAGGAGTCCGGCCAAGCGTTCCTGCTGCCTGAGAAGGTACCGGTGGCCAATATTGGCGAGGCGATCATCAGTGCCTCGTACCAATTCGACCTGTGGGGTACTTTCAAGCGCGGCACCGAGGCCGCCAAGGCCAACGCCGACGCGGTGCAGGCCGCCGCCGACACCGCGCGCATTACCCTGGTGGCCGACGTGGTCAAGGCCTACACCCAGGTGTGCTCGGCCAACGAGGAGTATCACATCGCCCGCGAGTCGCTCGACCTGCAGGAGCAGAGCGTGAAGCTCAACCAGCGCCTGCGTGATGCTGGCCGCGGTGACGAAACCCAGGTCACCCGCTCGCAGACCCAGTTCAAGTCGCTGCGCGCCGAGCTGCCGCGCTTCAAGGCCGAGCGCGAGACCGGCATGTACACCCTGGCGGCGCTGCTGGCCAAGCCTGTGGATAAGTTGCCCGCCGGCACCGCGGATTGCGCCGAGCTGCCTCAGCTGAACCAGTTGGTGCCGGTTGGCGACGGCGCCGCCCTGCTAAAGCGCCGTCCTGATGTGCGCCAGGCCGAGCGCCAGCTGGCGGCGGCGACCGCCGAGATCGGTGTGGCCACCGGTGCGCTTTACCCGGACATCAGCATCGGTGCCCAGGTTGGCACCATCGGTATTCTCGAAGACTTGGGCGATCCGTCGACCAACCGCTGGGGCTTTGGTCCGCAGATCAGCTGGAGCATTCCTACCAACGGTACCCGCGCCCGCATTCGCATGGCTGAAGCCTCGACCCAGGCGGCCCTGGCGCATTTTGATGGGGTGGTGCTGAACGCCATTCGCGAGACTCAGACCCGCTTGGCGCAGTACAGCGCGCTGCTGGACCGGCGTGATGCGTTGGCAGAGGCGGAGAAGTCGGCTAAGGAAGCGGCGGACCAGACGCACCGGTATTACCAGGCGGGGCGTGAGTCGTTCCTGGCGGATTTGCAGGCGACGCGGACTTATACCGACGTGCGCTCGCAGCTGGCGGCGGCCAACAGCCAGGTGGCGTTGGGGCAGATTGGTGTGTTCCTGGCGTTGGGTGGGGGGTGGAAGGAAACTGCCAAGCACTGAGATTGCGGCCGTTGTGGGAGCGGTTGTACCCGCTCCCACAAGTATGCCTCGACCTCTCGAGGTATATGACTTTTTTGGAGCTGAACCAGATCCCTCAGTTTTGATCTCCCGCCGAACTATCCTACAGGGCCTGTCGGAAGCAGCTGTCTTGGCTGAAAAGTCTCCCCGGAATAATGTCCTCGGGTCCCCTTTCCAAAGGCATTGACCCTTTCGCAATTCATTCCCTCTGTTCGCTTCCTGCGCCGCAAGCATTGGTCCGGGTACAGTTCCCTGACTTGAATTTATATCGATATCGATATATTTTTTGATCTGCAGCTTCCTGCATGTTCAGCCAAGCCTTGTGAGACGGACGGATGGAGCAGTGTGATTCGGTGCCTTGGAGAGGGCGAGTCATGAATTGCACATCAAGCGTCTGGACCGACGGCATAGGGGATCTGACATGCGGGTCGATGAGAAACCCATCGAGTGGGTGGGCAGCAGTAAAGAGGACTTACGCAGCTTTCCGCTGGTAGCTAGACAGCGCGCTGGGTACCAACTGGATTTGATTCAAGCAGGCGAGGAGCCTGCGGACTGGAAGCCTGTGGAAACGGTAGGACAAGGCGTGCGGGAGATTCGCATCAAATGCAAAGACGGCGCTTTTCGCGTTTTTTATGTCATTAGCCGTCCTGAAGCCATCTATGTCCTGCATGCGTTTCGCAAGACCACTGAGAAGACTGAAAAACGCGACATCGACTTGGCAAGAGCCCGGTTCAAGTCGCTGGGCTGAAAACGGAGGGATTCAACAATGGCAAACGAGCGATCTACCTCGGTTTGGGACGTGTTGGTTGACTCGCCTGAAGAGGCAGAGAACCTACGGCTGCGTTCGAAGCTGATGCGCGAATTGACCAAGGCTGTGCGGGCCTGGGATCTTCCGCAGAAAGATGCAGCTAAGCGGTTGCGAGTGACTCAACCGCGCTTGAGCGAGCTGCTCAATGGCAAGATTGATAAATTTTCACTGGATGCCCTGGTAAACCTGCTGGCCAATGCTGATTTGGAAGTGGATTTCACGGTGAAAGGGAAGGCAGCATAGTTCGGACAAGTGATTCGCTTCGGGCTGGCCTTGCGCTGGCCCGCATTGTTAGCGCTGGCCAGACTTACCTGCGCTGTCAGACATTTCCGAACCTGAAACCAAATGCTTCAGTTCGGGTTCCAGGGACTGTCAGATTTTTTGTGTGCGGGCCGGTAACGGCCTGCCGTTAGGCAGGCCCTGATTTTCACCAGGTCGGCCTGATGAACCGATCTCCGTACAGAACCGCAAATTG
>NZ_JBDJMM010000048.1:0-27154 GCF_039673865.1 Pseudomonas sp. TWI628
GCGATGGGCCGCATAGCGGCCCCACGATTTCAAGGTTTTTGCATAAATTTCCGGGGCCCCTTTGCGGCCCAACCCCGGCAACCGCGGCTCCCCCCACTACACCGTACGCCAGGAATATTGTGATAATCCTGTGGGAGCGCCAGCCCCTACACCGCCACCGCGCCAACCACCTTGCCGCTAGCCACCCCCTTGATCTGCGCCCGATACCGCGGCAAAGCCACTGCCAGAAACACCGCCGCCAGCACCAGCAACACCACCGAAGCCGCCAACGCATACCGCAGCGATTCCCCCTGCAAACTTGGCAGGAACAGGTCACTGAGCATCCCGATCAACAACGGCCCCAGGCCAACCCCCAGCAAGGTCATGGCCATGACGAAGATCGCCGTAGCCTGGGCCAGTCGAGTGGCCGGGAACAGGTGGGTAATCGCGCCCAGGCACGGCGTCGCCCACCACACCCCAAAGAAGCCAAACGCGCTATAGAACAGGAACGCCTGGGGCACCGGTGTGTCGCCAATGTAAAAGGCAGTCCCCTGCGGCCACAGGAAGTAGGCCAGGGCAAACGGAATGCTCAGCAGCGTGCCCAACAACGGCACGCCGATCTGCCAACCCACATCACGCCGGGCCAGCCTATCGGTGAGCATGCCGCACACCAGGGTGCCGATGGTCGACCCGCTGCCACCGATCACCCCCACCAGAAAACCCGCCTGCTGCATGTTCAGCCCGTGTGAGCGGATCAGGAAGCTCGGGCTCCAGGTGCCAATGGCATAGCCAGCGATGGCCGCTGCGCCACCGGTCAGCACCAGCCACAGGAACGACGGCATGCGCAGCAGCTCGCCCAGGGTCTGCAGCCAGCTTTCGGCCGGCGCGGCGCTGGCCTGCTGCAGCCGCAGGGGCTTGGGTGCGCGCACGGTCAGCAACAGCAACAGGCCGAGCAGGATGCCGGGCGCGCCGATCAGCAGGAACGCATAGCGCCAGCCATGCTGCTGGGCAATCCAGCCACCCAGGCCGAGGCCGACGATGGCGCCCAGGCTAGAACCGAGCATCAGCACCGCCAGGGCGGTGGAGCGGCGTTGCGGCGGGTACAGGTCGGAGACCATCGCCACCGACGGCGCAGTGCCGCCGGCTTCACCGATGGCCACGCCGATTCGCGCCAGCACCAGGGTGAAGAAGCTGCCGGCCATGCCACAGAGCATGGTCATCAGGCTCCAGGCCATGCAGCTGAAGGCAATCACCGGCTTGCGCCCGATGCGGTCCGACAGCCGCCCCAGGGGCAGGCCGAACACCGTGTAGAACACCGCGAAGGTGACCCCTGAAAGCAGCCCGATACCGGTGTCGGAGATGCCGAACTCGAGCTTGACCGGCTCGATCAGGATCGCCATCAGCTGGCGGTCGATGTAGTTGAAAACATAGATGCTGGCCAGCACCAGCAAGGCGTAGTGAGTACGCCAGGTCACGGGAGGGGATGGGTTCACAGCACAGCTCCACTTCTTGTTTTAGGTGCGCACGATGCTCGGCGCATGGCGGCGCGATTTCATCGTCTGTTCAGACCAGTTTCGCTGTTGGACCATGGCCTTGGCCAGCCTTGCAGCGGGCACTGCAGGACTAGTCTCGACGGACGATGTTTCGCACCTGGCCAGGGTGAATCATTCAGCTCATCTCCGGTGTCGCGCGCCCCTTGCGCACCGGCAACAAGAAGAGTGAAGGAGCTGAAATGAGCATCTTGTTCGAGCCTGTGCGGCTGGGTGACCTGCAGTTGGCCAACCGCATCGTCATGGCCCCGATGACCCGCAGCCGTGCCGACCGCCAAGGTGTGCCGGGCAGCGACATGGTCACCTACTACCGCCAGCGGGCCAGCGCCGGGCTGATCGTGGCCGAGGGCACCGCGCCTTCGGCCAGCGGCCTGGGCTACTGCCGCACCCCGGCCATCTACAGCGCCGAACAGGTCGCGGCCTGGCGCCAGGTGACCCGTGCCGTGCACGGCGAAGGGGGGCGCATCGTGCTGCAGCTGATGCACGTGGGGCGCGCTGCCAGCCACCATAACAAGCCGCTCGGCGCCGCCACGGTGGCGCCCTCGGCGATCCGTGCGCGCACCCAGCTGTTCAGCGACACAGCCGGCATGGTCGACGCCGAGATGCCCGAGGCATTGACCCTTGAGGGCATCGCCGAGGTGATCGACGACTATCGCCGCGCCGCGCTGAATGCCCGCGAGGCGGGCTTCGATGGCGTCGAACTGCATTGCACCAGCGGTTACCTTCCCATGCAGTTCATGGCTGCCGGTAGCAACCAGCGCGACGATGCCTACGGTGGCAATGCGCAGAACCGCGTGCGTTTTGCCAGGGAAGTGCTCGAAGCCATGGCGGGCGCCATCGGTGCGGGCCGGGTCGGCCTGCGCCTGTGCCCCGGCAACCCGTACAACGACATCGACGACCACGAGCCGGCCGTGACCAGTGCGGCGCTGTGTGCGGCAGTGGCGCCGTTGAACCTGGCGTACCTGCATGTCATGCGCTCGCCGGTACCGGGGCTCGATGCCTTCGCCCTGGCGCGCAGCAACAGCGCCCAGGCGTTGATCCTCAACGATGGCTTCGATGGTGCCTCGGCGCAGGCTGCGCTGGCGGCCGGCGAGGGCGCAGCGGTGTCCTTCGGCCGCCACTTCATCGGCAACCCGGACCTGGTCGAGCGCCTGCGCCACGGGCGGCCCCTGGCAGGCTTCGACCGCAAGACGTTGTACACCTCGGGGGCACGCGGCTACAGCGACTACCCCAGCTGGCAGGCCAGCACGGAGGTGGCGCAATGAACCTGCCTCAACAGTTGCACCTCCCGACCCAGCAGCCAGTCAGCCGCGCACAGACCCAAGCGTTGCTCGACCTGCGCAGCGCTGCCAGCGCGCAGATCAAGCCACGTGACCTTTACACCCTGGCCGACCGCCTGGAAGCCCAGGCCGATCGCCAAGGCGAACGGCCGTTCCTGATTTATGGCGAGCAGGTACTGAGCTACGCCGAAGTCGACCGCCTGGCCGACCAGATGGCCCATGCCTGCCTGGCCCGCGGCCTGCGCCCCGGTGACGTGTGCGCCCTGGCCATGGAGAACCGCCCGGCGTTCTTCGCCTGCTGGTTCGGCCTGGTCAAACTCGGCGTGGTGGTGGCGTTCATCAACACCCAGGTGGCCGGCAAGCCCTTGGTGCATGCGTTGCAGACCACCAACGCCAAGGCCCTGGTGGTCGGCGAGGAGTGCCTGGGCAACCTGCAGGCGACCGAAGGCTTGCCGCCGCTGCCGCTGTGGCTGGTCAATGACGCCGAACAGCCATGGGCGGGTGAGCTGCCAGCCGGAATCGACACCACGTTCGCCCAGGACCTCGCCGCCGTGCCGCGCAGCCGCTTCCCGCGGGCGCTGCGTGCGCCCATCGAGGCTCAGGCGCCGACCCTGCTGATCTTCACCTCGGGCACCACCGGCCTGCCGAAAGCGGCGCGCTACAGCCATATGCGCTGGATGTCCTCGGGCGATGTGATGGAAGTGACCTTGCAGGCCACAGCCGCCGATGTGTTCTATTGCTGCCTGCCGCTGTACCACGGCGCGGCCGCCACCTCGGTCACCTCCACAGCGCTGCGCGTGGGCGCGAGCATCGTGGTGCGGCGCAAGTTCAGCGTGCGCGAGTTCTGGCACGACGTGACGCGCCATCGCATCAGCGTGTTCCAGTACATCGGCGAAATCTGCCGCTACCTGCTCAACCGCCCGGTCCAGGCCGGGGAGCGCGAGCACAGCCTGCGCTGCATGCTCGGCGCCGGCCTGTCGGCGGAGGCCTGGCAACGCTGGGTCGAGCGGTTCGGCCCGCTACAGGTGTTCGAGGGCTGGGGCGCCACCGAAGCCAACACCAACCTGATCAACGTCGACAACTACCTCGGTTCCTGCGGCCGGGTGCCGGACTGGAACCGCACCAACCTGCGCCTGGTGCGCTATGACGTGGAGAACGAGTGCCACCCGCGCGACGAGAACGGCTTCTACCAGCTATGTGAAGTCGGCGAAGTGGGCGAGGCGATGGGCTTCATCGTCGACCACCCAGACATCGGCGGCGGCCGTTTCGAGGGCTATACCTGCGCTGCCGCCACCGAAAGCAAGATCCGCCGCGATGTGCTGCAGGCCGGCGATGCCTGGTGGAGCTCGGGCGACCTGCTGCGCGAGGATGCCGATGGCTACTGCTATTTCGTCGACCGCATTGGCGACACCTTCCGCTGGAAGAGCGAGAACGTCTCCACCCAGGAGGTGGCCGACGCCCTCGGCGACCTGCCGGGCCTTGAGCTGATCAACGTCTATGGCGTGCAGGTGCCGGAGCACGAGGGCAGGGCGGGCATGGCCGCGGTGCTGATGCAGCCCGGGGAAGTGTTCGACCCGCAGGCGTTCTACCAGCTGACCGAGGCACGCTTGCCGCGCTATGCCGCGCCGCTGTTCGTGCGGGTGAGTGCGGCAGCGGACCTGACCAGCACCTTCAAGTTGCGCAAGGTTGACCTGCAGCGCCAGGGCTACTGCCCGCAAGCCTGCGCCGACCCGCTGTTCATCCGCGACGAAAGCAGTGCCACTTACCAGCCTTATTCACTGGAGATGCTGGCCCAGGTTGGTTTGCCTGCATTCAGCGGTGGCCAGCATGGCTGAGCTCAACGCCGATGGGCACGAACTGGCCAGTGGCTTGCGCTACCCCTGGCCGCAGGCACAGGGCAGTGGCGAATGGCGCGAGGTGGCCGACGGCGTGTGGTGGCTGCGCATGCCGCTGCCGTACCGCCTCGACCACATCAACCTGTACCTGCTGCGCCATGGCGACGGCTGGGTGGTGGTGGACACCGGCATGAACACCGAGCAGACCCGTGCCGCCTGGGAGCAGGTGTTTGCCGGGCTGTTCGCCGGCCAGCCGGTACTGGCGGTGATCTGCACCCACTACCACTCCGACCATGCCGGCGTCGCCGCCTGGCTCGCCGAACGCTACCGCTGCCCGATCTACATGACCGCCAGCGAGTACCGCTCGCTGTACGTCACGGTGCCCGCGGGGCAGGCGCCGGGTTGGGACTTCCACGACTTCCATGCCAAGGCGGGTTTCAACGACGCGCAGATCGACGAGCTATACCGGTTGATCCAGAGCGGTCACTTCCGCCCGCTGCACTTCAACAGCTACCGGCGCCTGCGTGATGGCGACCGCCTGCCCATCGGCAATCGCCAGTGGCGCGTGGTGGTGGGGCGCGGCCATTCCCCCGAGCATGCCTGCCTGTATGCCGAGGATGGCAGCCTGCTGATCGCCGGCGACCAGGTGCTGCCACGCATCACCCCGACGGTGGGCGTGCATGCCACCGAACCCGAGGCCGACCCGCTGCGCGACTGGCTGGCCTCGCTCGAACACCTGCGCAGGCTGCCCGACAGCGTGCTGGTGCTGCCGGCCCACGAGCGGCCGTTCTACCACCTGCACGCGCGCCTGGACCAGTTGCAGGCGCATCACCAGGCCCAGCTGGCCAAGCTGCTGGCCAGCTGCGACGCGCCACGCAGCGCGCTCGAGCTGATGGCCGTGCTGTTCCCCAAGCTGTCAGGTCGTTTCGACGAACTGATGGCGCTTGGCGAAACGTTGGCCCATGCCAACTACCTCATGACCGAAGGGCTGCTGGTACGCGAGCTGTACCAGGCGCACTACCGCTACCGCCGTGGCACGCCGGGGCAACCCGCAGCCGCGCCCGGCCCGACGGCAACGTTGACCATTCCAGGCAGCCAGCCGGCTGCCCTTCAGGAGAGTCCGTGTGATCGACAAGAACAACAATAACGATACTGGCCTTGCCTGCCGCGGCTTGCCGCTGGCCGGCCTGACGGCGGCGATTGCCCTGGCATCGGCGTCGGCCTGGGCGGGGGATACCATCGAGTTCGACAATGGCGCCACCCTCGACTGGTCGGTGACCACCAGCTACGGCATCGGCGTGCGCCTGGCCAAGCCCAGCGACCGCCTGATGGGCGTCAACGCCGACGACGGCGACCGCAACTTCAACCAGGGCAGCCTGACCACCAACCGCCTGGGTGCACTGGGCGAGATGATCATGCGCATGGACAACTACGGCGCCGTGGTGCGCGCCAGTACCTTCTACGACGACGTCTACCACCGCAAGAACGACAACAACTCGCCGGCCACCGTCAACAAGACCGGCGACAACGACGAGTTCACCAGCGATGCCAAGTACTACAGCGGTGGCCGTACCCGCCTGCTGGATGCCTACGTGTTCGGTGGCTGGCGGTTCGACAACGACTCGATGCTCGACGTCAAGGCCGGGCGGCATATCGAGTCCTGGGGCGAGAGCCTGTACTACCCCGGGGTCAACGGCGTGCAGAACCCGTCAGACGCGGTCAAGGCCGCGCAACCCGGGGTCGAGGTCAAGGAAGTGCTGCTGCCGGTGGGCCAGGTGTCGGCCTCGTACCGCTTCAACCCGCAGTTCACCTTCGGCGCCTACATGCAGTACGAGTGGAAAGGCACCGAGCTGGCCCCGGTGGGCAGCTACCTGTCGGGCACCGATGTGATCGGCCCGGGCCGCGAGTTCCTCATCACGCCGACCGGCAATGTGCCGTACCGTGGCACCGACGAGCCTCGCGACAGTGGCCAGTGGGGCGTGCAGCTGCGCTACCGGCCGGTGCCGGCGCTGGAACTGTCGCTGTTCCACGTCAACTACCACGACAAGAACCCGGCCACCGCGCTGGTCGGCTACAGCCCGGTGCCGGTGGGTGGCGGCTTGTTCGCCTTCGCCGCCAACGGCTACCGGGTGAAGTACTTCGAAGACATCAAACTCACCGGTATCAGCGCCTCGACCAAGCTCGGCGAGACCCAGATCGGCGGCGAATGGTCGTACCGCGACGGCGCCCCGGTGATGGTCAACACCGGCCTCGGGCCGACTCCGGCGCGCGGCAAGGGCCAGCAGTTCCAGCTCTCGGCCATGCGCGTGCTGGGCGACCGGCCATGGGCCAGCCAGACCACCCTCACCGGCGAGATCATCCACGTCAAGGTCGACAGCGTCGACGCCACCTCCGCAGCCGGCAACCTGCAGGGCGTGGCGCTGCTGCCGAGCCTGGCACCTCTGGTAGCGGCGTCCGACAACTACACCTACAAGACCGCGACCGGCTGGCGCACGCGGGATGCCAGTGCCTACACCGTAGGTGCATCGTTCAGTTACCCGGGGGTGTTCCAGGGCTGGGACCTGGAGGTGCCGGTGCGCTTCTCCAACGTGTTCAGCGGCTCGACGCCCATGTCAGGGAGCATTTCCGGCGTGCAGGGTGACCGGCGCATCAGCGTGGGCACCACCTTCAAGTACCTGGGCAACCTGGAGGCCGCGCTGACCTATGTCGGCTACCTCGGCTCGCCCGACCCGATCAAGCGGCCATACGCCGACCGTGACTACGCCACCTTCTCGTTGAAATACACCTTCTGACCGATCACCTGACAACGCTGGCGCCTGCGCGCGCCGGCATGGAGGCACCATGGGGCTCAAAGGCCACGCAGCAATAGTCGGTACCGCGCAGTACAAGCCAGAGAAGTACGCCACGGCACCGAAGATGTTCCACCTCGAACAGGTCGCCGACCTGGCCGCCCAGGCCCTGCGCGATGCCGGCCTGCACGCCTCGGACCTGGACGGCCTGGTGATCAACGGGCCGCAGTTCCACGAAGCCTCGGTGTTCGTCCCGGCCATGGCCGCCGAATACCTCGGCCTGCGGCTGAACTTCGCCGAAGTGGTCGACCTGGGGGGATGTACCTCGGTCGGCATGGTCTGGCGCGCCGCTGCCGCCATCGAACTGGGCCTGTGCCAGGCGGTGCTGTGCGTGCTGCCGGCGCGCATGGCACCGTTGGGGCCGGACGAGGACCCAGGCTGGATGGCCCGAGCCATGCGCTTTGGCGGCCACAGCACGGCGTTCGGCGCCCCGGAAGCGGAGTTCGACCTGCCCTACGGGCACATGGGCCAGAACACCGGCTACGCGATGATCGCCCAGCGTTACGCCTCGCAGTTCGGCTACGACCCACGGGCCCTGGCGAAAATCGCCGTGGACCAGCGCACCAACGCCCAGGCCAATCCGCAGGCGATGTTCTACGGCCAGCCGCTGACCGTGGAGCAGGTGCTGGCCAGCCGTAGGGTCGCCGACCCGCTGCACGTGTTGGAGATCGTCATGCCGGTGGCCGGCGGCGCGGCGCTGATCATCACCAACAAGGAACTGGCAGCACGTGCGCGCAAACGCCCGGCGTACATCACAGGCTTTGGCGAGCACCTGGCGTTCAAGTCGCCGACCTACGCCGAGGACATGGTGCACACACCGATCGGCCCGGCCTCGCGCCGCGCCTTCGCCATGGCCGGGCTGAAGCCTGCCGATGTCGATGCCGCGCAGATCTACGACTGCTACACCATCACCGCCTTGCTGACCCTGGAAGACGCCGGTTTCTGCGGCAAGGGCGAGGGCATGGCGTTTGTCCGCGAACACGACCTGACCTGGCGCGGCGACTTCCCCATGAACACCCATGGCGGCCAGCTCAGCTTTGGCCAGGCCGGCTCGGCCGGCGGCATGTCCCAGGTCATCGAGGCGGTCACGCAGATCGCCGGGGCTGCGGGCGAACGCCAGTTGCAGCGCTGCGACAGCGTCTACGTCTCCGGTACCGGTGGCGTGATGAGCGAGCAGGGCGCATTGATTCTTCAGGGAGCATGACCATCATGTCGAACAACAAACCGATGCCCGTGGCGACCGAAATCTCCGCGCCGTTCTGGGAAGGGCTCAAGGCCCGTCGCCTGCTGGTGCAGCAGTGTGGCGCCTGTGCCCAGTGGCTGTTCTACCCGCGCCGGCACTGCCCGGCCTGCCTGGCGCCGGACCCGGCGTGGCGTGAGGTGAGCGGCCAGGCGACGCTGTACAGCTACACCTTGACGCGCATTCCGACCCTGCCGGATTTCATCGATGAAATGCCGCAGAAGCTGGCGGTGGTGGAGCTGGCCGAAGGGGTGCGGGTCAACACCACCCTGGTGGGCCTGGAGGAAGAGCAGATCCGCATTGGCATGCCGTTGCAGCCGGTGTTTGCCGAGGTCGATGGCAAGGGTACCCGGCTGCTGCGCTTCACTGGCCTTGCGCAGGACGCCACAGCGCTGGAAGCACCGCCGCTGGTCGAGGCGGTAGCGCCTGCCGAGGCGCCGGATAGCCGCTTGCAGGTCGACTGCCAGGACCAGGCCGCGCTGCAGGCCCTGGTCAGCGAGCAGTACAGCGACTGGAGCAACAGCCTGCTGGTGGACCAGGCACTGATCGATGCCTTTGCCGAGCTTTCGGGTGACGACTACTGGATCCACACCGACCCTGAGCGGGCCCGGCGCAGCAGCCCGTTCGGCGGCACCATCGCCCACGGCGCGCTGGTGCAGGTGCTGCAGTCGCGGCTGAAGCTGGCGCTGGGCTTCGAGA
The DNA here is from genome assembly GCF_039673865.1 of Pseudomonas sp. TWI628. Taxonomy (NCBI): domain Bacteria; kingdom Pseudomonadati; phylum Pseudomonadota; class Gammaproteobacteria; order Pseudomonadales; family Pseudomonadaceae; genus Pseudomonas; species Pseudomonas sp. TWI628. The sequence goes on from NZ_JBDJMM010000048.1 coordinate 9,433, forward strand.
TCACCGGCTTTACCACGCAGATCAACTACGGCTCCGACCGCTTGCGCTTCCCCGCGCCGGTGCCGGCCGGCTCACGCATTCATGCCAGGGCCCGGGTCAAGGCGGTCGAGTTGAACCAGCGCGGTACGCAGCTGACGCTGGAGATCAACACCCATGTGGTTGGCCAGGAGCGGCCTTCGGTGATCAACGACCTGGTGATCCTCTACCAGCGTTGATGCTTGGATGGCTTCAAGGCACGCGCTGTACCTGTGGGAGCCGCGCTTGCCGGCGATGGGCTGCGAAGCGGCCCCACGATTTCAAGGTTGTTGCATAAATTGCCGGGGCCGCTTCACGGCCCATCGCCGGCAAGCGCGGCTCCCACAAGGTACAGCGCACGGCTGGAGATTCCGACAAACCTTAAGCCATTTGGACGATGTTTCCCGACCGCCCCCGACCGACTATCCCCCATGCCCCCCGCCGGACAAGAACAAGAGGAACGGCTCCATGGCTGCGTTGTACCTGCCCCTCGATCAGGAGCCATGCCCATGCGCTCGGTGATCGGCTACCTGGTCTGCCTGTTCGTCGGCCTGACCATCGTCTTTACCTTCCTGCCCCGCCCCGAAGCTGCTCCCGCCGCCGACCCCCTGCGTGCCGACCGGGTGCAGGTCAACGCGTTGCTCGACCTCGACACCCGCGTGCTGGCCGTGGGCGAGCGCGGCAGCATCCTGTTCAGCGACGACCAGGGCGCCAGCTGGCAGCCGGCGCTGGTCGAGCCGCAACGCGAGGTCGCCCTGACCGCCCTGGTAGCCCTCGACCGCCAGCGCCTGCTTGCGGTCGGCCATGACGGCTGGATCCTGCGCTCCGACGATGCTGGCCAGCATTGGCACGAGGTACGCCACGACGACCAGCTCGGCGAGCCGCTGCTGGGCGTGTGGGCGGCCGGTGCCGAGCGGGTGCTGGCGTACGGCAGCTTCGGCAAGTTCTACCAGTCCATTGATGCCGGGGCGACCTGGCAGCCATTGGCACTGAACATCGACAGCGCCCATCTCAACGGCATGGACGGTGGCGACGACGGCCGGCGCATGCTGGTCGGCGAGCAGGGCCTGGTGCTGCGCAGCCACGATGGCGGCGGGCAGTGGCAGGCGCTGCCGGCGTTCTACAGCGGCTCGCTGTTCGGCATCGTGCGCCTGAGCGGTAACGACTGGGTGGCCTACGGCATGCGCGGGCATGTGTTCGTCAGCCACGACTTCGGCGAGCACTGGCGCCAGCTGGAGGTCGGCAACGCGCTGCCGCTGTACGGCCACACCCGCCTGCCGGGCGGTGGCCTGCTGATCGTCGGTGCCGGCGGCTCGCTGGTGCGCCTGGACGGGCGTGGCGAACTGGCCAGCGCTACGCGCCTGGCCGGGCACGGCACGCTGACCTCGGCGGTAATGGTGGGTTCACGGCTGCTGCTGGGCGGTGAGCAAGGGGTTTTCGACGCTAGCGCGGGCAACCTCGCCACGCTGGGCAAATAAGAGGCAAACCATGAAAAGAGCAGACACCCGAACCGTGCGCTGTGTCGAGGCCACTGCCCAGGCGCTGATGAAGGGGCGCAAAGGCCTGCTGTTGCTGTTCGTGCTGTTGACCCTGGGCCTGGGCTACAGCGCAACCCACACCCAGCTGGACCCGGGCTTCAACAAGCAGATCCCGGTGCGCCACGACTACATGGTCAACTTCCTGCGTTTCAGCCAGTACTTCACCGGCGCCAACCGCTTCCTGGTCAGCGTGCGCTGGAAGGGCGAGGGCGACCTGTACAACGCGCAATTTCTCGACACCTTGCGCAAGGTCACCGATGACGTGTTCTTCATTTCCGGGGTCAACCGCGCCAGTGTCACTTCGCTGTTCACCGCCAACGTGCGCTACATCGAAATCACCGAGGCAGGCTTCTACGGCGACGTGGTGGTGCCGCCACGCTTCAATGGCAGCGCCGCCGACCTGGCCCAGGTGCGCAGCAACGCCGCGGCCTCCGGGCAGATTGGCCGGCTGATCGCCAACGACCTGAAGTCGGCAATGGTGCGTGCCGACCTGCAGGACATCGACCCGCAGACCGGCAAGGCGGTGGACTATGTCGAGGTCGCCAAACGGCTTGAGGCGTTGCGCCAGAAATACGCCAGCGACGACATCGAGATCAGCGTGGTGGGCTTTGCCAAGCTGGTCGGCGATGTGGTGGAAGGCCTGAACACGGTAATCGGCTTCTTCGTCATCGCCTTTGTCATCACCGCGCTGCTGCTGTGGCTGTACGCCCGTTCCTGGCGCCTGACCCTGGTGGCGCTGGTGGTGGCGCTGCTGCCGGTGGTGTGGCTGCTGGGCTTGTTGCCGCTGCTGGGGCTGGGCATCGACCCGATGTCGATCCTGGTGCCGTTCCTGATCTTCTCCATCGGCGTGTCCCATGCGGTGCAGATGACCAATGCCTGGAAGCAGGACGTGGTGGCCGGGGCCAGCGCCCGGCAGGCGGCGCATTCGGCGTTCTGCAAGATTTTCATCCCCGGTTCGCTGGCCTTGCTGATGAACGCCCTGGGCTTTGCCGTGATCATGCTGATCGACATCCCCATCGTGCATGAGCTGGGGGTCACCGCCTGCATCGGGGTGATGCTGATGATCATCACCAACAAGCTGATGCTGCCGATCATCCTCTCCTGGCTGCGCCTGGAGCCTGCCACGCTGCTGCGGGCCCAGGCCCGCGAGGCCGGGCGCCATCGCCTGTGGTGGCGGCTGTCGTCGCTGGCCGAACCGGGCCCGGCGCTGGTGGTGTTCGCCGTGAGCCTGGCGCTGCTGGTGGGCGGCGCCTGGAAGGCCCGCGAGCTGGCGGTGGGTGATATCGGCGCCGGGGCGCCGGAGCTGCGCGGCGACTCACGCTACAACCAGGACAATGCGCGGATCATCGGCAGTTACTCGATCGGCCTGGATGTGCTGTCGGTGTTCGTCGAGGTCAAGGGCGTCGAGGAAGGCTGCCTGTCGCCAGAGGTGATGCGCGCGGTCGAGGCCTTCGACTTCCGCATGCGTGCAGTCAGTGGCGTGCAGTCGGTGCAGAGCGTGGCCGGCATGGGCAAGCGGGTGATCGCTGGCAACAACGAAGGCAACCCGCGCTGGGCGGCCATCCCCGGCTCGGCCCGTGGCCTGAGCCAGGGTGCGCGGGCCTACATGCCGGATGACGGGCTGGTCACCGAAGGCTGCCAGCAGATGCAGATCCTGGTGTTTCTCGCCGACCACGAGGGCGCCACCATCAGCCATGCCATTGGCGAAGCGCGGCGGATCATCGCCGATGTACACACGCCAAAGGTCGACTTCCTGCTGGCCGGTGGCAACGTCGGGGTCATGGCGGCCTCCAACGAGGCGGTCAAGCGCGCCGAAGTGACCATGCTGGCGGCGCTGTTCGGCTCGGTGGCGCTGTTCTGCTGGCTGACCTTCTTGTCGCTGCGGGCGGTGCTGTGCATCCTCGTGCCCCTGGCCATCGTCGCCATCCTGTGCAACGCGCTGATGGCCATGCTCGGTATCGGCCTGAAAGTCGCCACCTTGCCGGTGATGGCCCTGGGTGTCGGGGTCGGGGTGGACTACGGCATCTACCTGTACGAGCGCATCCAGCACGAGATGGCTACTGGCGCGGACCTGCGCGAAGCATTCTACCGGGCCATGTGCCAGCGCGGCACCGCAGCGGTGTTCACCGCCCTGACCATGTCGATCGGCGTGTGTACCTGGGCGTTCGCGCCATTGAAGTTCCAGGCCGACATGGGCGTGCTGCTGTCGTTCATGTTCCTGGTCAATGTGCTGGGGGCGATATTCCTGCTCCCGGCGCTGGCGGCCTGGTTCAACCGGGGGCGACCGCTGGTCGCCCGGCAGGCGGCGCCAAGGCCAGTGCTGGCGGGCCAAAGCACAGGAGACATTGGCTGATACGAAATAAACCCTGGCGCCCCTATTGTCGGCGCCAGGGCGGCCAGCGAGACTGGGCCGCGGACACATCGCCAAATAAAAATAAGAAGGGGAGGCCAATGCCTGCCCGAGCGAGGAGAAGACTGTGGAAAAAGCTGTCTTGACCCATGATGCGCTGGCCAGACTCGGCTGCGACCTGGCAACGTTCGATCGCCTGGTCGGTGAAGTCTACGAAGGCGCCCTCGACCCCAAGCTGATGGCCCACGCGCTGACCAGCTTTCGCACCCTGTACGCCGCCAACTACGCCACCCTGATCCTGCGCGTGCCAGACCAGCCGGACATGGGTGTGATGATCATCTCCGGCGACATCGATGGCGCCGGTGACGTCACCTACATGACCTACCCGCAAACCAACACACCCTTTACCAACCTGCCGCCGGACCAGGTGTTCACGGTCGACGATGTGATGACTTCGGCCGAGTGGGAGCGCAGCGCCTACTTCAAGATGTTCTGCAGCCAGCAGGACGTGTTCCACGTGATGGGCGCCGACATTTCCACGCCCGATGGCGGCAAGCTGCGTTTTCGTATCACCCGCTCCAGGCGCGAGCCGAATTTCTCGGCCGATGAGCGTGCCCTGTGCGGCATGTTCCTGCCGCACCTGCGCCGGGCCCTGCAGATGCACAACCTGCTCGACCGCAGCGAATCGCTCAGCGAGCTCTATTCCCAGGCCATCAGCCGCCTGTCGGTGGCCACCCTGGTGCTGGACGAGAGCGGCAGCGTGCTGCGGGTCAACCCGGTGGCCCAGGAGATCCTCGCCAGCGCCGACGGCCTGAAGCTGGTGGGCGGGCGCCTGGAGGCGACCTACCCGAGCGACAACCGCGAGCTGCAGCGGCTGATTCGCGCAGCGTTTTCCGCGGATGCGCCCAAGGGCGCCGAAGCGATGTCGGTGACCCGCCCCTCGGGCCTGGTCAACCTCGGCCTGGTGGTCGAGTCGATCCCCTCGCTGGACTGGGCCGACGAGCGCGGCAAGCCGGCGGCGCTGGTGTACATCCGTGATGCGGCGAGCAAATCGCTGGCCAGCGAGGTGGTGACCAAGCAACTGTTCAACCTGACCCGCGCCGAGACCGCGCTGGCCATGGAGCTGGCCAACGGCCTGTCGCTGGAGGAAGCCGCCGAAGAGTTGAACATCCGCCGCAACACCGCACGGGCGCACTTGCGCTCGATCTTCTCCAAGACCGGCGTGCGCCGGCAGACCGAGCTGGTGCGCATCCTGCTCAACAGCGTGGTCGCCCTCGGCAAGCCCAAGGTGGCACTGAAGGCGCCCGAGCGCCTCAAGGTGCCGCTGCCGCAACTGGCCGTGGCCCGCCGTGCCTGAGGCGCGGCCAGGGCGCCAGCCGTAGTCCGCAAGGACGATGCTGGCGCCCTGGCCTTGTGCCGATACTGCACCGACCTATCCTGGAGATCGATCATGTCTGTTACAGCTATCAGTGGCAGTGCCTCGGGCATTGGTGCCGCCGTTGCCGCGGCGTTGCGCGCGGCGGGCCACGAAGTCATCGGCATCGACCGCACCGATGCCGAGGTGGTGGCCGACCTTTCTACTGCGCAAGGGCGTGCGGCGGCCATTGCGCAGGTGCTCGAACGCAGCGGCGGGGTGCTCGATGGCCTGGTCTGTTGCGCCGGGGTTGGCGTGACCGCACCGTCCTGCGGGTTGATCCTGGCGGTCAACTACTTTGGCGTGAGCCAGTTGCTCGAAGGTTTGCAGGGCGCCCTGGCACGCGGGCGCAACCCGGCGGCGCTGGTGATCGGCTCGGTGGCCGCCACCCATCCAGGTGCCGACCAGCAGACCATGACCAGCGCCATGCTCGACGGCGACGAAGCGCGGGCACTGGGCCTGGCCAATGGCCTGGGCCAGCTGCATGTGGCCTACGCCTGTTCCAAATATGCCATCACCCACCATGCCCGGCGCCTGGCCTCGGCCTGGGGCCAGCGTGGCATGCGCCTGAACGTGGTGGCGCCGGGCGCGGTACAGACCCCATTGCACCAGGCGTCGCTGGATGATGCGCGCTTTGGCAAGGCGGTGCGTGAGTTCGTCGCGCCGCTGGGGCGTGCCGGGCGCCCTGAGGAAATCGCCACGCTGGTGGCGTTCCTGCAGTCCGAGCAGGCACAGTTCATCCATGGCAGCGTGGTGTTCATTGATGGCGGCATGGACGCGATGGTGCGTGCGCCGCGTTTCTGACAAGGATCCCTTATGAATAAAGTGGCTTTCATTACCGGTGCCAGCCGTGGCATCGGCCGGGCGGCGGCGCTGGCGTTTGCCCGTGCCGGTTACGACGTGGCGATCAGTGCACGCACGCTGGAGGAGGGCGAGCAGCATCAGCACGCCCTGCGCGATGCCGCGGGTGCGCCGCTATCCGGCAGCCTCAATGGCACCGCCGAGGCGGTCCGGGCGCTGGGTGCTCGTGCCCTGGTGGTACCGATGGACCTGCTCGACAGCGCCACGGCCGAGCAGGCCTGTGCGGCGGTGCTGGCCGAGTTCGGGCGTATCGATGTGTTGGTGAACAATGCCATCTACCAGGGCAGCGACCTCAATTCGACCTTCCTGGCGTTGCAGCCAGACACCCTGGAGCGGATGTTCAAGGGCTACATCCTCACGCCCTTGCTGCTGACCCAGGCCGTGGTGCAACGCATGTTGGGGCAGGGTGGCGGGGTGGTGATCAATGTCACCTCCGGCGCAGGCGAGAGCGACCCACCGGTGGCGGCGGACAAAGGCGGCTGGGGCTATGCCTACGGCGCTGGCAAGGCGGCGGTGTCGCGGCTGTCGGGCATTTTGTCGACCGAGCTGGGCGAGCGGGGGATTCGTGCCTATACCCTTAACCCTGGGGTGGTGACCACCGAGGCGTTGAAGGTGACCATTGGTGAGCAGGGGGTGATTGCCTTGCGTGCTGGCAGCGCACCGCCCGAGGTGCCAGCGGCGGTGATGTTGTGGCTGGCGACTGACCCGCAGGCGACGCAGTACCAGCGGCGGACGGTGGCGGCGCAGGGTTTGGCCTTGGAGCATGGGATCGTCGCCGACTGGCGGTGATTGTGGTATGCGCGGGGTGTGCGCTTGAGATTTGCAGTGGTGCGGAAATCGAGCGCCGCCACAACTCTCAAGCCAACCCCCCGCGCACCCCTCAGGCCCGGCGCTTGGCCAGGGTCATCGCGGTATCTTCGATCATGTCCTCCTGCCCGCCAACCATCCCGCGCCGGCCCATTTCCACCAGGATCTCCCGCGCCGAAATCCCATACTTCTGCTCGGCCCGCTTGGCAAACAGCAGGAACGAGCCATACACCCCGGCATAGCCCATGGTCAGTGCATCGCGGTCACTGCGAATCGGGAAGTCCATGATCGGCACCACCAGGTCCTCGGCCACGTCCTGGATGGCGAACACGTCCACTCCGGTCTCGATCCCCATGCGCTTGCACACCGCCACCAGCACCTCCATCGGCGTATTGCCGGCACCGGCGCCCAACCCTGCGCAGGCCGCGTCGATACGGCTGGCGCCCGCGGCAATCGCGGCAATCGAGTTGGCCACGCCCATCGACAGGTTGTGGTGGCCATGGAAGCCGATCTCGGTCTCCGGGCGCAGCGCGGTACGCATCGCCGCCACCCGCTCGCTGACCTGGTGCGGCAGCAGGTAGCCCGCCGAATCGGTCAGGTAGATACAGTTGGCGCCGTAGCTTTCCATCAGCTTGCCCTGGGTAGCCAGGCCTTCGGGGCTGTTCATGTGCGCCATCATCAAAAAGCCCACGGTGTCCATGCCCAGGTGCCGGGCATGGGCGATGTGCTGTTCGCTGACATCGGCTTCGGTGCAGTGGGTGGCCACCCGCAGGGTACTCACGCCCAGGCCGTGGGCCATCTTCAGGTGCTCCACCGTGCCGATGCCCGGCAGCAGCAGCGCCGAGACCTTGGCCTGCTTCATCAGCGGGATCACCGCCGACAGGTAGGCCTCGTCACTGTGCGCGGGGAAGCCGTAGTTGACCGAGCTGCCACCCAGGCCATCGCCGTGGGTCACCTCGATCAGCGGCACCCCGGCGGCATCCAGGCCGCAGGCGATGCGCTGCATCTCATCGAGGCTGATCTGGTGGCGCTTGGGGTGCATGCCGTCGCGCAGGCACATGTCATGTACGGTAATGCGTTTGCCGTTGAGGTCCATGGTCGGCTCCTTAGGCCAGGGCAGTGGGGGCAGGGCGCAGCAGCAGCTCGCCCTTGAGGATTGCTTCGGCGTACAACTCGGCAGTACGCGCCGCTGCCGCCGTCATGATGTCGAGGTTGCCGGCGTAGCGCGGCAGGTAGTCGCCCAGGCCCTCCACCTCCATGAAGATCGACACGCGCTTGCCGTCGAACACCGGGCCGTTGACCAGCCGGTAGCCCGGCACGTAGCGCTGCACCTGTTCGATCATCGCCTCGATCGCGGCGCGGATCGCCGGCTGGTCCGGCTCGTCGTCGGTCAGGCAGTGCACGGTGTCGCGCATGATCAGCGGCGGCTCGGCCGGGTTGATGATGATGATCGCCTTGCCCTGCCGGGCGCCGCCCACCTGCTCCACGGCACTGGCGGTGGTGCGGGTGAATTCGTCGATGTTCTTGCGCGTGCCCGGGCCCACCGATTTCGACGCTGCAGTGGCGATGATCTCGGCATAGGCCACCGGCTGCACGCTCGATACCGCCGCCACCAGCGGGATGGTCGCCTGGCCGCCGCAGGTGACCATGTTGACGTTCATCACCCCCAGCCCGAGGTTGGCCTTGAGGTTGACCGGCGGCACGCAGTAGGGGCCGATGGCCGCTGGCGTGAGGTCGATCATCAGCACGCCCAGGGCGTTGAGCTTCTGGCTGTTTTGCGCATGCACGTAGGCCGAGGTGGCATCGAAGGCGATCTGGATGTTGTCATCCAGTACGTGCGGCAACAGGCCGTCGACGCCGTCGGCGGTGGTTTTCAGGCCCAGTTCGCGGGCCCGCGCCAGGCCTTCGGAGCTGGCATCGATGCCCACCATCCAGACCGGCTCCAGCACTTCGCTGCGCTTGAGTTTGTACAGCAGGTCGGTGCCGATATTGCCCGGCCCGATCAACGCACATCGGATTTTCTTGCTCATGTTCAACGCTCCACGCAAGGGTCAGGGCACGAAGCGCAGGCTGGACTGGCCCAACCCGCTCATGCTCAGGCTGATACGGTCGCCGGCAGTCACCGGCACCAGTGGCGCCAGGGCGCCGGAAAGAATGATTTCGCCACGGCGGAACGGGATGCCCAGCTCGCCCAGGGTGTTGGCCAGCCAGGCCACCGCCGCGCAGGGGTGGCCCTGGACCGCCGAGCCCAGGCCGCTGCCGGCCGGCTCGCCGTTCTTCAGCAGCTGCATCTGCACCTTGGCCAGGTCCAGCGTGCGCGGGTCGAGGCGTTGCGTGCCGAGGGCGAACACGCCGCACGAGGCGTTGTCGGCCACGGTGTCCTGGATGCGGATCTGCCAGTTGTCGATGCGCGAATCGACGATCTCGAAGCACGGCATCACCCACTGCGTGGCGGCCAGCACGTCCTCGGCAGTAATGCCCGGGCCGTGCAGGTCTTCGCCGAGGATGAAGGCTATTTCGCCTTCGGCGCGCGGCTGGATCAGCTGGTGCCGGGCCAGGCTGACCTCGCTGCCATCCTCGACCTGCATGGCGTCGGTGAGAAAGCCGAAGTCCGGCTGGTGCACGTCGAGCATTTCCTGCACGGCGCGGCTGGTCACGCCGATCTTCTTGCCGACCACGCGCTCGCCCAGGGCTTCGCGACGCTGCAGGAAGGCCAGCGAGATGCGGTAGGCCTGGTCGAGGGTCAGTTCCGGGTAGCGGCGGGTCAGCGGTTGCAAGGTATGGCGGCCGCGCAGGGCGGCGAACAGCTCGTTGCCGAGTGCGGTGATCAGATGGGCGTCCATGGCTGGAGTCTCACTGTCAGGAATAAAAAAAGCCGGCCCGAGCAAAAGGTTGGCCGGCTTGAGAAAACGGCAGGTCAGCCGACCCAGACGCTGGCGTCGGCACCACCGTCGACGTCGATGATCTTGCCGGTGACCCAGGCCGACGCCGGCGAGGCCAGGTACAGCGCGGCGGCGGCGATGTCTTCGGGGCTGCCCAGGCACTTGAGCGGGGTGTTGGCCGCCATGGCCTGGCGCATGGCCGCCGGCATCACGCTGTTCAGCGCGGCGGTGAGGGTCGGGCCGGGGGCCACCGCGTTGACCCGCACCTGCGGCGCGAAGTCCTGGGCCAGCAGGCGGGTCAGGTGGCTGAGGGCCGCCTTGGCCGTGCCGTAGGCACTGAAGTGGCGCTGCGAGTAGCGCGCCGCCACCGAGCTTATGTTGACGATGTTGCCGCCGCCGGCGTCGCGCATCAGCGGCACGCACAGCTGGCAGAACGCGTAGGCGCTGGACACGTTGAAGCGCAGGATCTCGTCGAACTGCTCCGGGCTCAGCCCCAGTGGGTCGTTGGGGCCACCGCCGCCGACATTGTTGACCAGGTGGGTGATGCGCCCGAGGTGCTCGTGGCTCTGGCGCACCAGCGCCTGGCGCTGCTCGGCGTCGTTGACATCGCAGGCGAAGGCCAGGCCGTTGCGGCCCAGGGCGCGCACTTCCTCGGCCACCGCCTGCACATCGTCCAGCGAACGGGCAGCGCACACCACGTCGGCGCCCGCTTCGGCATAGGCCAGGGCGATGGCCCGGCCGATACCACGGCCGCTGCCGGTGACGATGGCCACGCCGCCGTCGATTCGGAATCGCTGCAGGATGCTCATGACGGTCTCTCCTTCTCAGGGCTGTCGATGGCAGCGACTATGGTCACGCCGGCGGCCACCGGCATCGTCTCAACGGACTAGCGCCCAGGGCGCGCCAGCACTAGTCCGCTTTGACGATGATCGATTGCCTGGGCGCCCCGATGATCGATCCCAGCTCGCGCAGTGGCGCAGCGAGACCGGGAGAGACCAGTGATGCACAGCTTGCGAGAAAAGACCCAGGAAGAAGTCGAACTGATCGAACGTGCGCGGCGCATGGTGCCGCAGCTCAAGGAGCGTGCGGCGCAGGCCGAGCGCGACCTGCGCATCCCCGACCAGACCATCGCCGAACTGCAGTCGGCCGGCCTGCTGCGCGCCCTGCAACCGCGCGCCTTTGGCGGCTACGAAGTGGACCCGCGGACGTTCTTCGAAATCCAGATGATCCTCGGTGAAGGCTGCATGTCGACCGCCTGGGTCTACGGTGTGATGGGGGTGCACCCGTGGCAGGTGGCGCGCTACCCGATCGAGGCGCAGCGCGAAGTCTGGGAGCAGGACCACGGTGCGCTGATTTCCTCTACCTACATGCCGGCAGCCAAGGTCAGCGTGGTGCCGGGCGGCTACCGCATCAGCGGGCGCTGGGGCTTCTCCAGCGGCAGCGAGCACTGCCAGTGGGTGCTGCTCGGCGGCATCCTGCCGGCCGACGGTGACTTTGCCAGCGAGCACGGCACCTTCCTGCTACCCCGCGCCGACTACCGTATCGAGCTCAACTGGGATGTGCTCGGCCTGCGCGGCACCGGCAGCCACGACATCGTGGTCGAGGATGCTTTCGTCCCGGCCCATCGCGTGCAGCGCACCAACAACTGGCAGATCGAGGCGACCCCGGGGCGCCTGGTGAACACCAACCCGATCTACGCGATCCCGTTCGCCCAGGTGTTCTCCCGTGCGGTCTCGACCTCGGCCATCGGCGCCCTGCAAGGGGCGATCAATGCCTTCCGCGACAACGCCGCCCAGCACATCGGCAAGCATGGTGCGCGCACCGCCGACGACCCGGTCGCGCAAACCGCGGTGGCCGAGGCGGTGATCACCGTCGACAGCCTGAAGCTGGTGCTCGAACGCAACTACGAGCACCTGATGCAACTGGCCCGCGCCGGCGAGTACCCGGACACCGAAACGCGCCTGCTGTACCGCTATCAGTCGTCCTACGTCACCAACATCTGTGCCGAGCGCATCAGTGACCTGCTGCGCAGCATGGCGGCCTCGGGCCTGTACAACAGCAACCCGGTGGCGCGGCTGTTCCGCGACCTGCACCAGGCGCGCGGGCATATCGCCAACAACTTCATGGCCTACGGGCGCAGCTTCGGCGCGGTGCAGCTGGGCCTGCCCAACCCGGACCCGTTCGTCTGAGCCAGGTGACAGCGAGTACCTGAACCATGAATGACTATCTTGCCTTGCGTGTGGCGCGGGTGATCGAGGAAACCGCCGATGCCCGGTCACTGGTGTTCGACGTGCCCGCGTCGCTGGCCGAGCGTTTTCACTACAAACCTGGCCAGTTTCTGACTCTGCGGGTGCCGTACGACGGCGGCTGGCTGCCACGCTGCTATTCGTTGTCGAGCACGCCGCTGCTTGATGAACCGCTGCGGGTGACCGTGAAGCGGGTGCGCGACGGGCGCGCCTCGAACTGGTTGTGCGAAGAACTGCAGGAAGGCCAGACCCTGCAGGTGTTGCCGCCGGCCGGGGTGTTCGTGCCCCGCGACCTGCAAGGTGACCTGCTGCTGTTCGGTGGTGGCAGCGGTGTCACACCGGTGCTGTCGATCCTGCGTTCGGCGCTGCTGGCCGGGCAGGGGCGGGTGCTGCTGATCTATGCCAACCGTGACGAACAGTCGGTGATCTTCCGCGATGAGTTGCGCTTCCTCGCGGCGGCCCACCCGCACCGCCTGCAGGTGGTGCACTGGCTCGACTCGGTGCAGGGCGTGCCGGCCGTGGCGCAGCTGGCCGAACTGGCCCGGCCGATGGTCGATGCCCAGGCGTTCATCTGTGGCCCGGGGCCGTTCATGGACGCCGCCGTGCAGGCGCTGGCCAGCCTCGGCATGCCCAGTGCCCGTGTGCATGTGGAGCGCTTCGTTTCGCTGCCTGGCGAAGGCGAACTGCCCCAGGCCAGCCACAGCGAAGCGGCGATGGCCGCACAGCTGGCGGTACGCCTGGACGGCGAGGACCACGAACTGGACTGCGCCAGCGGCGAGACCCTGCTCGATGCCATGCAGCGCGCCGGCCTCGCACCGCCCAGCGCCTGCCGCGTGGGCGGCTGCGCCTCGTGCATGTGCACCCTGGAGAGCGGCGCGGTCGAGTTGCTGCACAACGATGCCCTGGATGCCGACGAGCTGGCCGAAGGCTGGATCCTGGCCTGCCAGGCCGTGCCCACCAGCCCGCTGCTGCGTATCCGCTTTCCCGAGTGATGCCGATGAGTGAGCCTTGCATGAACCCGAACTTCGCTACCTCCCAAGCGCCGGCCGCTGCGCCGGCTACCATCGCCCGCCTGCTGTTCGACAGCGCGCAGCGCTTTGCCGGGCATGTTGCCATCGAAGAGCACGGCCAATGCCTGGACTACGCCGACCTGCCGGAGCAGGTGCTGCAGGTGACCCGCGGGCTGATGGCACTGGGCATCCAGCCGGGCGACCGGGTCGGCCTGTGGGCGCCCAACAGCCGCGAGTGGATCCTTGCTGCGTTGGGCATCCACTGCGCCGGCGCGGTGCTGGTGCCGGTCAACACCCGCATGAAAGGCGCCGAGGCCGCCGATGTGCTGGCCCGCAGTGGCTGCCGGGTGCTGTTCGTGCAACAGCGCTTCCTCGACGTCGACTACCCGGCGCTGCTCGCGCCCCATCGCCCGGCGACCCTGGAGCACCAGGTGATCTTCGCCTGCGACCAGGCTGCTGCCGCCCACGACCTGAGCCATGAGCGCTTTCTGCTCGGTGCGGCGACCATCGAGCCACTGACCGCCAGGCGCCGGGCCCTGAGCATTCAGCCAGAGTCCATCTGCGACCTGCTGTTCACTTCGGGCACCACCGGCAAGCCCAAGGGCGTGATGAGCGCCCATGGCCAGAACCTGCGGGCCTTTGCCGAGTACGTGCGGGTGCTGGGCCTGGTGCCGGGTGACCGCTACCTGATCGTCAACCCGTTCTTCCATGCCTTTGGCTACAAGGCCGGCTGGCTGACCTGCCTGATCGCTGGCGCGACCATCCTGCCGCACGCGGTGTTCGATGCCGAGACGGTGTTCCAGCGCATTGCCCGCGAGCGCATCAGCGTGCTGCCCGGCGCGCCGACCCTGTACCTGTCGCTACTGGCCCACCCGCGCCTGGCCGAAACCGACCTGTCCAGCCTGCGCATTGCCGTGACCGGTTCGGCGAGCATCCCGCCGAGCCTGATCGAGCGCATGCGCAGCGAGCTGGGCTTCAGCGTGGTGACCACCGCCTATGGCCTGACCGAATGCGGTGGCCTGGCCACCCTGTGCGACCCGCAGGCGCCGGCCGCGGTGATTGCCGGCACCAGCGGGCGGCCGTTGCCGGGCACCGAAGTGAGCATCCGCGATGCCGCCAACCGCGCCGTGGCCCAGGGTGAAACCGGGGAAATCTGCCTGCGCGGCTTCCATGTCATGCAGGGCTATTTCCAGGACCCGGCCGCCACCGCCGAGGCGATCGACGCCGAGGGCTGGTTGCACACCGGCGATGTCGGGCGCCTGGACGCACAGGGCAACCTGGCCATCACCGACCGCCTCAAGGACATGTACATCGTCGGCGGCTTCAACTGCTACCCGGCGGAAATCGAGGCCGCACTGCTGGCCCACCCGGCCATCGCCCAGGTGGCGGTGATCGGCATTGCCGACGCGCGCATGGGCGAGGTGGGTTGCGCCTGCGTGGTGCTGCGCGAGGGGCAGCAGCTCGATGAGCAGGCGTTGATCGGCTGGAGCCGCGAGCGCATGGCCAACTACAAGGTGCCGCGCCAGGTGCGGTTCTTCGCGGCACTGCCGCTGAACCCGTCGAACAAGGTCGCCAAGAACGACTTGAGGGTGGCCGTGGCACAGGCCTGAGTGTTCCGCCAACGGACGAAAACAATAACAACAAAGGAGAGCAGCATGTCTACCTTGAACACGGGCCCGGCCCGGCGCCGCTGGCTGGCCATGGCCATTGGCCTGGCCAGCGGCGGTGCCACTGCCGGGCCGACCCTGGAGCTGGGCGAGGACACCACGCTCGACTCGTCGCTCACGGTCAACTACACGGCGTCGATGCGTACCGCCAAGCAGGCCAGCCAGTACCTCAACGACATCAACAACGACGACGGCACGCGCAACTTCAAGCGCGGTTCGCTGATCACCAACCGCCTCAGCCTGTTCGGCGAACTGCGCCTGCGCCATGACAACGTCGGCGCCGTGGTGCGTGGCAGCCACTTCTACGACGATGTCTACCATGAGCGCAACGCCAACGATTCGCCACAGACGGTGAACAAGGTCGGCCGCGCCGACGGCTTCGTCGAGGACACCCGGCGCCTGAGCGGCAGCAAGGCGCGCCTGCTCGATGCCTACGTGTATGGCAACTACACGCTCGGCGACACCCAGTACCTGTCACTCAAGGCCGGCCGCCACCTGGTGGCCTGGGGCGAGAGCCTGTTCTGGGCCAACATCAGCCAGGGCCAGGCGCCGGTGGACGCGACCAAGTTCAACGTGCCGGGCACCGAGGCCAAGGACGCCTACCTGCCGGTGGGCCAGGTGTCGGCCTCGTGGTCGCTGAACGAAGACCTGGCGCTGGTCGGCTTCTACCAGTACGAGTGGGAGAAGACCCAGCTCAACCCGGTGGGCGATTACTTTGGCAGCGACTACTTCGGCCCGGGCGCGGAATTCTTCCGGCTCAATGCCGGGGTGATCGACAGCCTGCCGGACAAAACCTTCACCGGCGTCAACTATGCCGGTGAGGTCAAGCCCCGTGACGGTGGCCAGTGGGGCATGGGCGTGCGCTACCGGGTGACCGAGAACACCGAGGTGGGGCTGTTCCATTACCGCTATCACGAGCGGGTCGGCTCGCTGTACTTCGACTTCACCGGGCACACCCAGTACTCGTCGAACTCGCGCATCAGTGCGCGCGCCAACACCGGGGCAGCGCCGGCCTACCGCCTGGGCTACTTCGAAGACGTCGAGCTGACCGGGGTGAGCTTCAGCTCCAAGGTCGGCGATTCGGTGCAGTACGCCGGCGACCTGAGTTACCGCAACGGCGCCTCGGTGTACCTGAACAACGGCGCACCGACCACCGGGCAGATCTGGCAAGGCAACCTCAACGCCTCGTACATCCTCGGCCCGAGCTGGCTGGCCCAGCAGACCACCTTCATGGGCGAAGTGGTGCACCAGTACATCGAGGGCGTCGACACCCTGGTGATCAGCGGGGGCGGTGCGGGGGTTGACGGCCGCTTCGATGACTTCCAGTCCAAGACCCAGACCCGCGGCTCGACCCTGCTCGGCGTGGGCGCCTACATGGACTACCCGTCGATCGCCGACGGCCTGGACCTGACCACCCGGGTGGTCTGGCAGCAGAACGTCGACGGCAGCGCCTACCAGGGCCTGGGCCGTGCCGAGAAGCGCCTGACCGTCGGCGGCGACTTCAAGTACCTGGGCAACTTCCAGGTCGGCCTGACCTACGTCGCCTACCTGAGCTCCCCGGACGTCGCCCAGGGCCGCCTGCTGGCGGACCGCGACTACCTGTCGTTCAACGCCAAATACACCTTCTGAGTCCACCCCACCGAGGACGAGGCCTGACATGCACCCGAACCCCGATCAATCACCGTTCAGCCCGCTCAGCATTGGCCCGCTGACCCTGAAAAACCGCTTCATCAAGGCCGCCACCAACGAGGGCATGAGCGCCCAGGGCGTGCCGTCCCGGCAGCTGGCCAAGCTGCACGCGGGCCTGGCCAGCGGCGGCGTGGCGCTGACCACCGTGGCCTATTGCGCGGTCAGCCGCGACGGCCGCACGCTGCCTAACCAGCTGATCCTGGAACGCGACAGCCTGCCGCATTTCAAGGCCCTGACCGATGCGGTGCACCGCGAAGGCGGCAAGGCCAGCGCGCAGATCACCCACGGTGGCTGTTTCACCTTCATCCGCGAGCGCTCCACGCCCAGGCCGTTGTCGGCCAGTGGCGGCTTCAACAAGATCGGCATGATGAGCGGCATGTTTCTCAAGCAGGCGATGAACGAAGCCGACATGCAGCAGGTGGTGCGCGATTTTGCCCAGGGTGCACGGCTGGCCCGCGAAGCCGGATTCGACGCCGTGGAAATCCACATGGGCCACGGCTACCTGCTCAGCCAGTTCATCTCGCCGCTGTACAACAAGCGCCGTGACCCGTACGGCGGCAGCCTGGAAAACCGCCTGCGCTTCCCGCGCCGGGTACTGCGGGCGGTGCTCGATGCGGTCGGCCAGGACCTGGCCGTGGTGTGCAAGTACAGCATCACCGAGGGCGTGCGCGCCGGCAACAGTGCCGAGGACGGCGCGCAGATCGCGCGCATGCTGGAGCAGGAGGGCGCGCACCTGCTGGTGCTCAGCGCCGGGATGAACGCCGAGTCGATCACCACCATGTTTGGCTCGTCGTTCCCCAAGGAAAACCGCGTGCAGCAGAAGAACCCGCTGATTGCCCTGGCGATGAAGCTGCAGCGGCGCATGGACCCGGTGGTGGAGTTTCGCGAGCTGTACCTGCTCGAACATGCGCGCAAGGTGCGTGCGGCGGTGAAGATGCCGCTGGCGTACCTCGGCGGGGCCAAGAGCCTGGCGAGCATCGAGCAGGTGATGGCCGAGGGCTTCGACCTGGTGGCCATGGGCCGGGTGCTGATTGCCGAGCCGGATTATGTGAACAAGCTGGCCAGTGGTGCGAGCCGTAATTCGATCTGCACGGCGTGCAACCGCTGTGTGGCGATGATGTATACCCCGGGGGGCACCTCCTGTGTGCTTGGGCAACCGGGGGATGCCCAGCTCAACAGCCAGCGGGCTGCTGGCTGAGTGAGAGCAAAGTCTTGCGCGATCCCTGTGGGAGCCGCGGGGGGG
>NZ_JBDJMM010000049.1:0-26025 GCF_039673865.1 Pseudomonas sp. TWI628
GGGCCGCTTTGCGGCCCATCGCCGGCAAGCGCGGCTCCCACACGTACAGCGTGATCCTGTGCCTTGTCAGCCGTGCTGCAGGAACTCCAGGCAGCTACGGTTGAACAGCTCGCGGTGCTCCACCTGCACCCAGTGCCCGCAACGGTTGAGCACGATGAACCGCGCCTGGCGGGCGCCGTCGATGATGTACTGGGCGCCACTGACCGGGTTGAAGTTGTCGTTGCTGCCCCAGAACCCGAGGATCGGGCACTCGATCTCACCCAGGCGCGTGCGCATGTTCGGCACCAGCATGGTGCTGAACAGGTTCTTCGGCTGGGTCACCGCCACCGCCACCCGCTCCAGCAGCAGCTCTTCGGGCAGGATCGAGTCGTCGAACAGCTGCAGGCGCATCATGCTGCGCATTTCCTCAAGGCCGATGGGGCCGGCATTGAACAGCCCGACCATGCGCAGGATGCCCGGCATCTGGAAGTAGGTCTCGCGCTCTTCGACACCACCGGGTGCCAGCAGGATCAAACGTTCCACCCGCTGCGGCTGGCGCAGGGCCAGGCCCAGGGCGATGGCGCCGCCCAGGGAGTTGCCGAGCAGGGTGCAGCGGCTGATGCCGAGCTGCTCGAGCAAGGCCGCCACGCAATCGACGAAGTAATCCAGCTCGTAGCGTACGTCTTCGGGTTTGTCCGAGCGGCCGAAGCCGGGCAGGTCGAGCACGATGTTGCGGTAGCCGGCCGCAACCAGCTGCGGGTAGTTGCCCTTGAAGTTGCTGAAACCGCTGGCGCCCGGGCCGCTGCCGTGCAGCCACAGCACCACCGGGCCTTGGCCTTCGTCCAGGTAATGCAGGCGCATGCCGTTGGGCAGGGTGGCGTAATGACCGGTGGGCAGGGGCAGGTCGACGGGTTGGTTCATGCCGGTTCTCCAGTTCGCGAATGGGTGAGGGTCGATCCTGTGCCGCCCGGTGCGGGCCGGCATCGTCCATCCGGACCACGACGCGCGCAGGGCGCTAGTCCTATCGGACGATGTTCAGCGCCGGCTGGCGCCCAATGATGGTGAACACCAATAGGCGTCAACCAAGGAGAACGCTATGAAATTGCAGAACAAGGTGGCCTTCGTCACCGGTGCCGGGCAGGGCATGGGCCAGGCCATCGTGCGCCGCTTCGTCGCTGAAGGGGCCAAGGTGGTGGCGGTCGACCTCAACCAGGCCGCGCTCGCCGCCAGCCTCGCCGACCTCGGCGAACAGGTGCTGGCGCTGGGTTGCAACGTCGCCGATGCAGCGTCTGTGGCCGATGCCATGGGCCAGGTCGAAGCACATTTCGGTGGCCTGGACATCGTCGTCAACAACGCCGGCGTCGGCGCCCTCGATGCCTTCCTCGACACGCCGGACGACAGCTGGGCGCGGGTGCTCGGGGTCAACCTGGGCGGCACCTTCCTGTGCTGCCGCGAAGGCGCCCGGCTGATGCTCAAAGGCAAGCGCCAGGGCGTGCTGATCAACCTGTCCAGCACTGCCGCGCTGACCGGCGAAGGGCCAAGCCACTACTGCGCATCGAAAGCTGCAGTGATGGGCCTGACCCGCTCGATCGCCCGTGAACTGGCAGCGCAGGGCATCCGCGTCAACACCCTGGTACCGGGCCCGACCAACACGCCGATGATGGCCGGCATTCCCGATGAGCACATGCAGGCGCTGCTGAAGAACGTGCCGCTGGGGCGCATGTGCGAAACCGACGAGATCGCCCGGGTGGCGGTGTTCCTGGCCAGTGATGACGCCAGCTTCATCACCGGGCAGAACATCGCCGTCAACGGCGGCATGGCCTTTATCTGACAGGAGCGCAACTGATGAGCAAACGTCTGCAAGGCAAGATCGCCTTCGTCACCGGGGCAGGCTCCGGCATTGGCGAGGCGACCGCACTGCGCTTCGCCGAAGAGGGTGCCCTGGTGGTGCTGTGTGGGCGGCGCCGCGAGCCGCTGGAAGGGGTACGCGAGCAGATCCTCGCCCGTGGCGGCTGCGCCGAAGTGGCGGTGGCCGACGTCAGTGACGAGCAGGCCTACGTCGCCGCGCTGCAAGCCACTGCGCAGCGCCACGGCGGCCTCGACATCCTGGTCAACAACGCCATGGCCTACACCTGGGGCGGCATCGACGGCATGAGCACTGCCGACTGGCACGCCAACTTCGCCACCACCGTCGATGGCACCTTCTGGGGCACGCGCACGGCGATGCAGCTGATGAAGGGCAAGGGCGGCTCGATCGTCAACATCGCCTCGATCTGCGGCCTGTTCGGCACCGCCTGGATGGCCGGTTATTCCGCCGCCAAGGCGGCCGTGATCAACTTCAGCCGAGCCGCGGCCAGCGAAGGCGCGGCGCACAACATCCGCTGCAACGTGATCATCCCTGGGGTGGTCGACACGCCGGCGACTGCGGGCATGCTCGGCGACGCCAAGGCGCGGGCCAATACCGAGAAGGTCATCCCGATGCGCCGGGTCGGCCTGCCGCAGGAGCTGGCCAATGCCATCCTGTTCCTGGCCAGCGACGAGGCCTCGTACGTGACCGGGGCAAGCCTGGCGGTGGACGGCGGGCGCGGCTCGGACCTGTACACGGTGCTGGAATGACCGCCATGGACAGCAGCACCACGCTGCTGCAGCGCATCGATCGCCTGGAGTCGCTGGACGCGATCCGCCAGCTGGCCGGCAAGTACGCACTGGCCCTGGACATGCGTGACATGGACGCCATGGCCAACTGCTTTGCCGAGGACGTGCGGGTCGGCCGCGACAAGTTCGGCCGCGCACACCTCAAGGCCTGGCTCGACGAGACCATGCGCAAGCAGTTCCACGGCACCTCGCACCACCTGGGCCAGCACATCATCGAGTTCAGCGATGCCGACCACGCCACTGGTGTGGTGTATTCGAAGAACGAGCATGAGACCGGGCCGGAGTGGGTGATCATGCAGATGTTGTACTGGGATGACTACGAGCGCATCGATGGGCGTTGGTGCTTCCGCCGGCGCTTGCCGTGCTACTGGTACGCGACTGACCTGAACAAGCCGCCGATTGGTGGATTGAAGATGCGTTGGCCGGGGCGTGAGCCTTATGCCGGGAGCTTCCACGAGCTGTTCCCGTCATGGGATGCGTTCTGGGCCCAGCGGCCGGACAAGGATGCCTTGCCGCAGATTGCCGAGCCGGCACCGCTGGAGGGGTTTCTGCAGGGCATGCGGCGTGGGGCGGGGGACCCGAAGATTCGGGTTCGGTAGGGGTTGGTCAGGGGCCGCTCTACGGCCCATCGCAGGCAAGCCAGCTCCCGCAGGTACAGCGCATGACTTGAAGTCGATGCTGTCGGTGTGGGAGCTGGCTTGCCTGCGATGGGCTGCAAAGCAGCCCCAGGGTTTCAGCGCCCCTTCACCTCCCGCGGCATACCCAGCGCCCGTTCGGCAATCACATTGCGCTGGATCTCGTTACTCCCGCCGTAGATGGTGTCGGCCCGGGTAAACAGGAACAGCGACTGCAACCGGCTCAACCCATACGGCGCACTCTCCAGCACCTCAGCAGTATCCCCAAGCACATCCATGGCCAACTTGCCCAGCTCGACATGCCAGTTCGACCAGGCCAGCTTGTAGATCATAGCTTCGCGCGCCAGGCTGCCGTCCTGCGGTCCGGAGAGCATGCGCAGCGAGTTGTAGCGCAGCACCTTGAGCCCCGACCAGGCCTGGGCCAGGCGCTGGCGCAGCAGCGGGTCGCGGGCGGCGCCGTTGGCGCGGGCGATGCGCAGCACCTCCTCAAGCTCGTTGTGGAACTGCATCTGCTGGCCCAAGGTCGACACGCCGCGTTCAAAGCCCAGCAGGGCCATGGCGATCTTCCAGCCTTCGCCGGGCTGGCCAACGATGTTGTTCGCCGAGGTCTCGGCCTGGTCGAAGAACACCTCGTTGAACTCGCTGGTGCCGGTCAGTTGCTGGATCGGCTGCACGCGGATGTTCGCCTGGGCCATCGGCACCAGCAGGAACGACAGGCCGTGGTGGCCGACGCTGCCGGGCTCGGTGCGGGCCAGCGCGAAGCACCAGTCGGCCTCATGGGCCAGCGAGGTCCAGACCTTCTGCCCGCTGATCAGCCAGCGCTCGCCGCTGGCATCGAGGCGGGCGCGGGTCTGCACGTTGGCCAGGTCCGAGCCGGCGCCAGGCTCGGAATAGCCCTGGCACCAGAACGCCTCGCCCTTGAGAATCCCTGGCAGCAGGCGCTGGCGTTGCTCGGCCGTACCGAACGCGGCGAGGGTAGGGCCGACCAGCCCTTCGCCGATATGGCCCATGCGCCCAGGGCCGCCAGCGCGGGCGTATTCTTCGTGGAAAATCACCTGCTGGCTGATGCTCAGGCCACGCCCGCCGTCCTCTTCGCGCCAGCCCACGCCGACCCAGCCACCGCTTGCCAGCTCGCGCTCCCACGCCTTGCGCTCGGCCGGGAAGCTGTGTTCGTCGCCAGGGCCACCACGAAAGCGCAGTTGCGCATATTCACCTTGCAGGTGCGCCACCAGCCAGCTGGCGACCTCCTGGCGGAACGCTTCGTCTGCCTGGCTGAAACCGATTTTCATGTGCGTGCTCCCAGTAGTTCGGTGGCCAGGCACTCACGGTGCCAGGCCGGGTTGCCCAGCAGCTGCTCGCTGGCCCTGGCGCGTTTGAAGTACAGGTGCGGGTCGTATTCCCAGGTGAAGCCGACCCCGCCGTGCAGCTGGATCGACTCGGCCGCACAATGGAAGAACGTCTCGCTGGCATGGGCCTTGGCGGTGGCCGCAGCGGCGAGCAATTCGCCGCGCACTGTCGTGTCACCGTCTTCGGCCAGGTATTCACGGGCCACGCAGGCGGCGTACCAGACCGCCGAACGGGTGCACTCGATGTGCAGCATCATGTCGGCGCAGCGGTGCTTGATGGCCTGGAAACTGGCCACCGGCCGGCCGAACTGGTGGCGCTCGGCGGTGTAGGCCAGGGTCAGGTCCAGCGCCTGTTGGGCGCCGCCCAACTGCTCGGCGGCCAGGCCGATGGCGGCGATACGCTGGGTGGCCTGCAGCAGTGGCCAGGCCTGGTCGATGGCGCACAGGCGCTGTGCCTCGCTGACTTCCACCTGGTGCAACTCGACGCGAGCCACGCGCCGAGTCTGGTCGAGGGTGTGTAATGTAGTACGTACTACGCCGGGTGTATCGGCCGGTACGGCGAACACGCTGATGCCTTGTTCGCGCGTGCTGCCTGGGCGGCGGGCGGCGATCAGCAACAGGCCGGCCTGGGCGCCATCGATGACCTGGGCGTGGCAGCCCTCGAGGCGGTAGCCGTCGCCATGGGGGTGCACTTCAGCTTGCAGCTGCGCGGCCTCCAGTGGGCAGGCCAGGGTGGCGTGCAGTTGGCCGCTGGCGATGGCCGGCAGCCAGCGGGCTTGCAGCGCCGGGTTGTTGGCCAGCAGCAGGGCCGGGGTGGCCAGGCACGTGGTGGCGAACAGCGGCGAGCCGAGCAGAAAGCGCCCGCACTGCTCCAGCAGCACGGCCAGCTCGACGAAGCCCAGGCCCATGCCGCCGTGGGCCTCGGGCACCAGCAGCGCCGGCCAGTACAGCTCCTGGCCGATCTGCCGGCACAGCTCGGGGTCGTAATCGGCGGCACGGCTCATGCTTGCGCGTACCGCGTGTGAATCGCTGGCCTGGGCGAGAAAACGCTCGGCGCTGTCGCGAATCAGCAGCTGTTCCTCGGTGAAAGCGAACTCCATAGGGGGCATCTCTAGGCTGGCGGGGCTGCAGCGCAGCCCCTGGATTCAGGTAGACAACACCTTCGAATCTAGGGCTGGGCCAAGCACCGCGAATCATTGAAACGGACTAGGCCCGCAGCCCTCTGCACCGAGTGTTGCGCTTAGTCTCAACGGACGATGAGCACAGCGTGGGCGCTTTGCACAATGTTCCCCAGGCAACCCCTTGAGCCTGGAGGAACATGGGCATGATCGACATTCGTGGTTTGAGCTACTTCGTCGCGCAGATCGAAAACCTTGGCCAGTGGCAACGCTATGCCGAGCAGGTGCTCGGCATGCAGGTGCAGGCAGCACCCGGTGGCGGCCTGTACGTGAAGATGGACGAGCGGCCTTACCGCATGCTGGTGGTCGAGGGCGATTCGCCGCGCTATCTGGCCAGTGGCTGGGAGCTGCCCGGCCAGCAGGCCTTTGACCAGGCCCTGCAGCACCTGGAGCGCTGCGGTGTGGCCTGGCAGGTCGGTAGCCGTGATGCCGTCGAGCAGCGCGGCGTGCAGGCGCTGGTCACCGTCAAGGACCCGTCCGGCAACCAGCATGAGCTGAGCTGGGGCCACCGCTCCGACTGCCAGCCGTTCATCTCGCCACAAGGGGTGCCGCGTTTCGTCACCGGTGACATGGGCCTTGGCCACACCGTGCTGCCGGCGCCGGATTTCGACGCCACCCTGGCGTTTGCCAAGGACGTGCTCGGCTTCGGCCTGTCGGACATCTTCAACTTTCGCCCCGACCCGTCGGCGCCGCCGGTGCGCATCCACTTCCTGCACTGCGCCAATGCCCGCCACCACAGCCTGGCGCTGGCCGAGTACCCGGTGCCGTCCGGCTGCGTGCACGTGATGGTCGAGGTGGACTCGATGACCGAGGTCGGCCGCGCCCACGACCGCCTGCAGGCCCACGGCGGGCAGTTGTCCGCGACCCTCGGCCAGCACCTGAACGACCACATGACCAGTTTCTACATGAAGACACCGTCCGGCTTCGACCTGGAGTACGGCTATGGCGGGTTGCAGGTCGACTGGGCCGAGCACTCGGCCTTCGAGTTCACCCGCGTGAGTATCTGGGGCCACGACTTCTCGGTCGGCCGCCAGTAAGGAGCAGTTGAGCATGAACAAGCAAATGACCAGTGCCGATGCCGTCGCCCAGCTGCGCGACGGCATGACCATCGGTTTCGGTGGCTGGGGCCCGCGGCGCAAGCCGATGGCCATCGTCCGGGAGATCCTGCGCTCGCCAGTCAAGGACCTGACCGTGGTCGCCTATGGCGGCCCGGAGGTCGGCATGCTGTGCGCGGCTGGCAAGGTGCGCAAGCTGGTGTTCGGCTTCGTCACCCTCGATGCCATCCCGCTTGAGCCCTACTACCGCAAGGCCCGCGAGGCGGGCGAGCTGGAGCTGATGGAACTCGACGAGGGCATGTTCCAGTGGGGCCTGCGCGCTGCCGGCATGCGCCTGCCGTTCCTGCCCACCCGCTGTGGCCTGGCCACCGATGTAACGCGGCTGAACCCTGCGCTGAAGACCGTCCGCTCGCCCTATGACGACGGTGAGGTGCTGCTGGCCATGCCGGCGCTTGAGCTGGACGTGGCGTTCCTGCATGTGAACGTCGCCGACCGCCTGGGCAACTGCCTGGTGACCGGCCCCGACCCGTATTTCGACCACCTGTTTGCCCGCGCCGCCAAGCAGTGCTTCGTCTCCTGCGAGCGCCTGGAAGAGCGCCTGCAGCTCGACGCCGAGCAGGCCCGCGGCAACACCTTCGAGCGCTACCTGGTGACCGGCGTGGTGCATGCACCGCTCGGTGCCCATCCGACCTCCTGCCCGTCGGACTACGGCTGGGACCTGGAGCACCTCAAGGGCTATGTCGCCAGCGCCCAGGAAGAGGGCGGCTGGCAGCGCTACGTCGAGGCCTGCGTGGCCGGTGGCGAACAGGCCTATCAAGCGCACAACGGCGGTGCCGCGCGCATGGGCGCCTTGCCCCTTCCCGTGTTCTGAGGATTCCAGCATGACTGCCACCCCTGAATTCACCCTTGCCGAACTGCTGATCGTGGCCGCCGCCGAAGCCTGGCGCGGCAATGGCGAGGTCATCGCCTCGGGCCTGGGCGTGATACCGCGCCTGGGCGCCAGCCTGGCCAAGCTCACCCACAGCCCTGAGCTGCTGATGACCGACAGCGAGGCGTTCCTGGTCGAGGAGCCGATCCCGCTGGGCCCACGTGGCGAGCAGGCGCCACGCTACAGCGGCTACCTGAGTTTCGAGCGGGTGTTCGAATGCGTATGGGGCGGCCGCCGCCACGCCATGATCGGGCCAACCCAGGTCGACCGCTGGGGCCAGACCAACCTGTCCTGCGTCGGCGACTACCACAAACCGCGCACCGCGATGCTCGGCGTGCGTGGCCTGCCGGGCAACAGCATCAACCACCTCAACTCGTTCTTTGTGCCCAACCACAGCACCCGGGTGTTCGTCAGCGGCGAAGTGGACATGGTCTGCGGTGTCGGCTTCAAGGCCGAGCGCTGGCCCGAGGGCGCGCGCCGCGACCTGATGGACATCCGCCAGGTCATCACCGACCTGTGCACCCTGGACTTCGACGGCCCTGGCCGCGCCGCGCAGGTGCGCACCCTGCACCCGGGCGTGAGCTTCGACGAAGTGCAGGACAAGACCGGCTTCCCGTTGCTGCGCGCGGCGCAGCTGCGCGAGACCGTGCACCCCACTGCCGAGCAACTGGCGCTGATCCGTCGGCTCGACCCCCATGGCCTGCGTGCCAGCGCGATCAAGGGCAACCCGCCCGGCATCCGCGCCGCCTGAGGACACCCGCATGCACAGCAGCGACAGCCAATTCGTCAGCCGCGAGGACGCGGCCGTGTACGAGACCCAGGACCCGGTACTGTATGCCGTGGCCGACGGTATCGCCACGCTCACCCTCAACCGCCCGGCGTTCAACAACGCGCAGAACTCGCAGATGACCTACGCCCTGGACGCGGCTTTGCGCCAGGCGGTGGACGACGACAGCGTCAAGGTCATCGTGCTGTGCGGTGAGGGCCGGCACTTTTCCGCCGGCCACGACATCGGCACCCCCGGGCGCGACATCAACAAGCCGTTCGAGCGTGCGCACCTGTGGTGGGACCACACCAACAAGCCTGGTGGCGAGCAGCTGTATGCCCGCGAGCAGGAAGTCTACCTGGGCATGTGCCGGCGTTGGCGCGAGCTGCCCAAGCCGACCATCGCCATGGTTCATGGCGCCTGCGTGGCCGGTGGGCTGATGCTGGCGTGGGTGTGCGACCTGATCGTCGCCAGCGACGATGCGTTCTTCCAGGACCCGGT
Organism: Pseudomonas sp. TWI628; assembly: GCF_039673865.1. Classification (NCBI taxonomy): domain Bacteria; kingdom Pseudomonadati; phylum Pseudomonadota; class Gammaproteobacteria; order Pseudomonadales; family Pseudomonadaceae; genus Pseudomonas; species Pseudomonas sp. TWI628. The sequence continues at coordinate 9,044 of NZ_JBDJMM010000049.1, forward strand.
GGTGCGCATGGGCATCCCGGGGGTGGAGTACTTCGCCCACCCCTACGAGCTGAACCCGCGCATCGCCAAGGAGTTTCTGTTCTGCGGTGAGCGCATGAGCGCCGAACGCGCCTACCAGATGGGCATGGTCAACCGTGTGGTGCCACGCGACCAGTTGCCGGCGGTGACCTACGCCCTGGCGGCGAGCATCGCCCGCCAGCCACGCATGGGCCTGGCCCTGACCAAGCAGGCGATCAACCACGTCGAAGACCTGCAAGGCAAGCGCACGGCCATGGATGCGGCATTCGCCTGGCACCACTTCGCCCATGCCCACAACGAGCTGCTGTCGGGCGACAAGCTCGGCGGCTTCGATGCCAAAGGCATGGCCCAGGCCAACAAGCAGGCGCTGCGCGCCGAAGGGGGCGAGCGGTGAGCCGCTGGATGAACACCGCGCTGACCGAGGCCCTGGGCTGCCGTTACCCGGTGGTGCAGACGGCCATGGGCTGGGTCTCCGATGCCAACCTGGTGATCGCCACCACCCTGGCCGGCGGCTTCGGCTTCCTGGCCGGGGCGACGATTGCCGCCAATGCGCTGGAGAGCGAAATTCGCAAGGTGATCGACGCCACCGGCGGCAGCAACTTCGGCCTCAATTTCCACATGTTCCAGGACAACGCGGCACAGTGCGTCGACCTTGCCATCCGTTATCGCCTGCGCGCCGTCAGCTACGGGCGCGGGCCGGATGCGCAGACCATCGCCCGCTTCAAGGCGGCCGGGGTGCTGTGCATTCCCACCGTTGGCGCCCTCAAGCATGCGCTCAAGGCGCAACAGCTGGGCGCCGACCTGATCACCCTGCAGGCAGGCGAGGGCGGTGGCCACACCGGCGGCGTGCCCGGTTCGATCCTGTTGCCGCAGGTGCTGGCGGCGGTACGCGTGCCAGTGATCGCCGCAGGCGGGCATTCCACCGGGCGTGGCCTGGCCGCGGTGCTGGCGGCCGGTGCCAGTGGCATCGCCATGGGTACGCGGTTCCTGATGACCCGCGAATCGCCGACCCCGGCCAGCACCCTGGCGCGCTACCTCAAGGTCGACGACCCGCAGCAGGTACGGGTAACCACGGCGGTGGACGGCATGCGCCACCGCATGATCGAAAACCGCTTCATCAATCGCCTCGAACAGGCCGGACCGTTCGGCCGCCTGCGCATCGCCCTGGCCAGTGCCTGGCAGTGGAAGCAGCAGACCGGCATGAGCCTGGCGCACATGGGCGCGGTGTTCGTGCGGGCCCTGCGCGAAGACCCGGCGGCGCTGTCGCAGGTGGTCATGGCCGCCAACCAGCCGGTGCTGCTGCAGCGCTCGATGGTCGATGGCGAGCCGGACGCCGGCATCCTGCCCAGTGGCCAGGTGGCGGCGGCGATCAGCGAGCTGTTGAGCTGCCGCGAGGTCATCGACGGCATCGTCGCCGAGGCCAACCAGTGCCTGGACGCCTTGCTCGCCCGCTGCCCGGCCGAACCTTCGGCAACCCCCAACGACAGACTTGCCCACAGCGGAGAACGCTCATGAACCCGGCCTTCACCACCCAGATCGACCAGGGCATTGCCGAGCTGGTCATCGACAAACCACCGGTCAACGCCCTCGACAGCCAGCAATGGCGCGCCCTGGCCACACAGATCAGTGCACTGGGCGCCGACCCCGAGGTGCGCGTCATCGTCATCCGCGCCGAGGGGCGCGGCTTCTGTGCCGGTGTCGACATCAAGGAACTGGATGCCCACCCCGAGCGCATCGTCGAGGTCAACGCCGGCAACTACGAAACCTTCAAGGCCGTGCACCGTAACCCGGTGCCGGTGATCGTCGCCGTGCATGGCTTTGTGCTCGGCGGCGGCATCGGCATCACCGGTGCCGCCGACATCGTTGTGGCCGCCGACTGCGCACGTTTTGCCCTGCCGGAAGTGGACCGTGGCGCCATGGGCGGCGGCGCCCACCTGCAGCGGCTGTTTCCGGTGCAGAAGGTGCGTTACCTGTTCTTCACCGGCGACAGTATCGACGCCACCCAGGCCCAGGCCTACGGCTTCATCGAGCGCGTGGTGCCCAGGGCGCAGCTGCGGGAAACAGCGCTGGAGATTGCCGCCCGCATCGCCGCCAAGAGCCCGGGGATGATCCGCATCGCCAAGGAGGCCTTGAACGGCATCGAGGACGGCAACCTGGAAGACAAGTACCGCTGGGAGCAGGGCTTCACCTTGCAGGCCTACACCAGCCCCGACTCGGCGGAAACCCGCCGGGCGTTTGTCGAAAAACGCGATGCCAAGTTCTGAGGGAACGCCATGCAACTGACCTATACCCCCAAGCAGCAGGCCTTTCGCGCCGAAGTGCGGGCGTGGCTCGCTGACAACCTGCCACGCGAGCCGCTGGCCAGCTACGACACCCGCGAGGGCTTCGAGCAACACCGCGCCTGGGAGGCCAGGCTGTTCGAGAGTCGCTGGTCGATGGTGATGTGGCCCGCCGAGCTCGGCGGGCGCGGCTGCGACCTGACCGAATGGCTGATCTTCGAGGAAGAGTATTACGGCGCCGGGGCGCCGATGCGGGTCAACCAGAACGGCCAGCTGCTGCTCGGCCCGACCCTGATGGAGTTCGGCACGGCCGAGCAGAAGCGCCGCTTCCTGCCGCGCATGGCGGCCAGCATCGACATGTGGGCGCAGGGCTGGTCGGAGCCCAACGCCGGCTCGGACATGGCGGCGATCACCAGCAAGGCGCTGCTCGACGGCGACCACTACGTGCTCAATGGCCAGAAGACCTGGTCGACCCGGGCGATCTTCGCCGACTGGCTGTTCGGCCTGTTCCGCAGCGAACCCGGCTCCAGCCGCCATCATGGCCTGTCGTTCCTGATGGTGCCGCTGGATGCGCCCGGGGTCAGCATTCGCCCGATCAAGGCGCTCAACGGCAAGGACGCCTTCGCCGAAGTGTTCTTCGACGACGTGCGGGTGCCGGTGAGCAACCGCATCGGCGCCGAGGGCCAGGGCTGGCATGTGGCGATGGCCACCGCCGGCTTCGAGCGCGGGCTGCTGCTGCGCTCGCCGGCGCGCTTCCAGTACACCGCGCGCAAGCTGGTGGAGCTGTTCAAGGCCCACCCGGAAAGCGCCGTGCGCGACCCGGCCTTGGGCGATGCGGTGATCGACTGCTGGATGGGCGCCGAAGCCTATGCCTTGTCGGCCTACCACACGGTGGGGCGGCTGGCCCGCGGCGAGCAGATCGGTGCCGAGTCGAGCATCAACAAGATCATCTGGTCGGAGCTCGACCTGAAAATGCACGAAACCGCCATGCGCCTGCTGGGCGCCCGTGGCGAGCTGCTGGCTGCTGCGCCGGCGGCGGTGGATGCGGCGGCCTGGCTGGAAGGCTTCCTGTTCGCCCAGGCCGGGCCGATCTACGCCGGCACCAACGAGATCCAGCGCAACATCATTGCCGAGCGCATGCTCGGCCTGCCCAAGTAAGGACCAGGCCATGGACTTCACCTTTACCGATGACCAGTTGTCGTTTCGCGAAGCCATCAGCCGTTTCCTGATGACCGAAGCCGCCCCGGAGATGCTCCGGGAAATCTGGGAAACCGACGCCGGGCGCTCGCCGGACCTGCGCAACCGCATCGCCGCCCAGGGCCTGACCGCGCTGTCGGTGCCCGAAGCCGAAGGCGGGCTGGGCATGGACGACGTGGCCTGGGCGCTGATGACCCAGGAGCTGGGCTACTACGGCATCCCCGACTCGCTGGCCGACACCGCCTACGTGGCCGCCGGCCTGCTGGCCAGCCTCGACCCCGGCCACCCGGCGCGGGCCGAGCTGCTGCCGCGCATTGCCGAGGGCAGCGTGCGCCTGGCGATCAGCCACGGCATCAACCCGCTGGTCAGCGATGCCCAGCTGGCCGAGGTGCTGATCCTGCCGGCCGGCGACGACCTGCACCTGGTGCCGCGTGCGGCGGTGGATGTGCAGGCCAACCCGAGCATCGACGCCTCGCGCCGCCTCGGCCAGGTGAGCTGGCACCCGACGCCGCAAACCCTGCTGGCCAGTGGCGAGCAGGGCCGGCGCCTGCAGGCGCAAATGCTCGACCGCGGCGCGCTGTCGGTGGCCGGGCAGTTGCTCGGCCTGGCCCAGCGCATGCTCGACCTGTCGGTGGACTACGTGGCCCAGCGCAAGCAGTTCGGCCGGCCGATCGGCAGCTTCCAGGCGGTCAAACACCACCTGGCCGACGTGGCGCGCCAGATCGAACAGGCCAAGCCGGTGCTGTACCGCGCCGCCCATGGCCTGGCCCAGGGCGAGGCGAACGCCTCGGTGTGGGTTTCGCAGGCCCGCCTGGCGTGCTGCGCGGCCAGCTGGCTGGCGGCGCGCCAGGGCATCCAGGTGCATGGCGCGATGGGGTACACCTGGGAAGTCGACCTGCAGATGTTCATGAAGCGGGCCTGGGCGCTGGATGCGTCCTGGGGCGACCGCGGTTTCCACAAGTCCCGTGTCGGTGCCTTCCTGTTCGCCGACAACACCCGGCTTGGGCCGGGGCATACCTTCGAGGAGTAGCACATGGCTCAGGCTTATATCGTCGATGCGCTGCGCAGCCCCACCGGCAAGCGCAAGGGCGCGCTGGCCGAGGTGCACGCCATCGACCTGGGCGCGCATGTGCTCAAGGCCCTGGTGGCGCGCAATGCCATCCCGGCCGAGGATTACGACGACGTGATCTTTGGCTGTGTCGACACCATTGGCGCCCAGGCCGGTGACATCGCCCGCACCAGCTGGCTGGCCGCCGGGCTGCCGCTGTCGGTGCCGGGTACCACGGTCGATCGCCAGTGCGGGTCGTCGCAGCAGGCACTGCACTTCGCCGCCCAGGCGGTGATGAGCGGCACCCAGGATGTGGTGGCGGTCGGCGGCGTGCAGACCATGACCCGCATTCCGATCTCCTCGGCGATGCTCGCCGGGCAGCCGCTGGGTTTTGCCGACCCGTTCAGCGGCAGCGAAGGCTGGCGGGCGCGTTTCGGCACGCAACCGGTCAACCAGTTCTATGCCGCGCAGCGCATTGCCGACCATTGGCAGATCAGCCGCGAGCAGATGGAGGCGTTCGCCCTGCAAAGCCACCAGCGGGCGCTGGCGGCTATTGCCAGCGGGCGCTTTGCCCGGGAAATCGTCGGCTATCAGGGGCTGAACGTGGATGAAACACCGCGCCAGAGCAGCCTGGCGAAAATGGCCGAGCTGCAGCCGGTCGATCCGCAGTTCCCGGCGATCACGGCAGCGGTGTCGAGCCAGACCTGTGATGCGTCGGCGGCCTTGCTGGTGGTCTCCGAGGCCGCGCTCAAGCGCTACGACCTGACCCCGAGGGCGCGTATCCACCACCTGACGGTACTCGGTGACGACCCGATCTGGCACCTCACCGCGCCCATCGCCGCCACTCGCAGGGCCTTGCAACGCACCGGCCTGCGCATGGCCGACATCGACCGGGTGGAAATCAACGAAGCGTTCGCCTCGGTGGTGATGGCCTGGAGCAAGGAGCTCGACTACGACCCGGCGCGCACCAACGTCAATGGCGGTGCCATCGCCCTTGGCCACCCGCTCGGCGCGACCGGCGCCCGGCTGGCCACCACGCTGCTCAACGAACTGGAATGCAGCGGTGGCCGCTATGGCTTGCAGACCATGTGCGAGGGCGGCGGCCAGGCCAACGTGACGATCATCGAGCGCCTTTGAGCTGCGCTTTTCATTCCAGGAAAAAGGATTCAGACATGGCGATATGTGAAGGCCGCACGGTGATCATCACCGGTGCTGGCGGCGGTCTGGGGCGCGCCTACGCACTGGCATTTGCCGCGCAGGGCGCTCAGGTGGTGGTCAACGACATCCGTGCCGAGGCGGCCCAGGCGGTGGCCGAAGAGATCCGTGCCAGCGGTGGCCAGGCCATTGGCAATAGCGACGACATCACCAGCCTGGCCAGCGCCCAGCGCATCATCGACGCCGCGCTGGCGGCGTTCGGCGAAGTGCACGTGCTGGTCAACAACGCCGGGGTGCTGCGTGACCGCATGTTCATCAGCCTGGAAGAGGACGACTGGGACCTGGTGATGCGCGTGCACCTCAAGGGCCATTACTGCCTGGCCAACCTGCTCGGGCGCCGCTGGCGCGACCTGGCCAAGGCCGGGACCCCAGTGGCCGGGCGGATCATCAACACCAGCTCCGGGGCCGGCTTGCAGGGCTCGATCGGCCAGTCCAACTATGCCGCGGCCAAGGGCGGCATCGCCGCGCTGACCCTGGTGCAGGCGGCCGAGCTGGCGCGCTACGGGGTCACCGCCAATGCCCTGGCACCGGCCGCGCGCACGGCAATGACCGAAAGCGCGATGCCGGATGTGGTCAAGGCGCCGGAAGACGGCAGCTTCGATGCCTGGGCGCCGGAAAACGTCGCGCCGCTGGTGGTGTGGCTGGGCAGTGTCGAGTCGGCCCAGGTGACCGGGCAGGTGTTCGAAAGCCAGGGCGGGCGGATCTCGCTGGCCGATGGCTGGCGCACCGGCACCACCCAGGACAAGGGCGGGCGCTGGCAGGTCGAGGAAATCGGCCCGGCAGTGGCGCAGATCCTGGCCCAGGCACCCGCCGCACAACGGGTCTGGGGCAGCTGACCAGCGCCTGCAAACCATCGAATCGAGGAAAGCCCCATGAAACACGTTCCCCCTTATGTACCCGGCCACCAGCTGCTGGCCGGCAAGTCGGTGCTGATCACTGCTGCCGCCGGTGCCGGTATCGGTTATTCGGCGGCCCGGCGCAGCGCCGAGGAAGGCTGCCGGGCGCTGATGATTTCCGATGTGCACCCACGCCGGCTGGAAGAGGCGGTGGCGCGCCTGAAGGCAGAAACCGGCCTGCAGGCCATTTACGGCCAGTTGTGCGACGTCACCGTGGAGGCCGATGTGCAGGCCCTGGTTGACCGCGCCGAGGGCCTGCTGGGCGGCGTCGATGTGCTGATCAATAACGCCGGGCTCGGCGGCCAGCGGGCCGTGGTCGAAATGAGCGACCAGGAGTGGTCGCGGGTGCTGGATGTGACCCTGACCGGCACCTTCCGCATGACCCGGGCGATGCTGCCGCACATGCAGCGGCGCGGCGCCGGGGCGATCGTCAACAACGCTTCGGTGCTCGGCTGGCGGGCGCAGAAAGAGCAGGCCCACTATGCCGCGGCCAAGGCCGGGGTGATGGCGCTGACCCGCTGCAGCGCGCTGGAGGCCGCTGAACATGGCGTGCGCATCAACGCGGTGTCGCCGTCGATTGCCCTGCACGACTTCCTCAAGAAGGCTTCCAGCGAAGCGTTGCTGGCCAGCCTGGCCAGCCGCGAGGCCTTTGGCCGTGCCGCCGAGGTCTGGGAAGTCGCCAACGTGATGATGTTCCTGGCCAGTGACTACGCGTCGTACATGGTCGGTGAAGTGTTGTCGGTCAGTTCGCAGCAAGCCTGAGGAGCGCCCATGAATCATGTCTTCAACAGTGCCCAGGCCTTGCTTGCCGCCGAGGGCACCGACCTGGGTCACAGCGAGTGGTTGACCATCAGCCAGCCGCGCATCGACCTGTTTGCCGAAGCCACGGGCGACCACCAGTGGATTCATGTCGACCCGCAGCGCGCCGCGCAAGGCCCGTTCGGCGCGTGCATTGCCCACGGTTACCTGACCCAGTCGCTGGTCAACCTGTTCCTGCCGCAACTGCTGACCATCGACAACCTGGCCATGGGGGTGAACTACGGCAGCGACCGGGTGCGCTTCCCGGCGCCGGTGCGCGTTGGTGCGCGGGTGCGTGGCCACGGCCAGATCCTGCGTGCCGAACAGTTGGCCGACAGCGTGCAGCTGGTGGTGCGGGTCAGCGTCGAGATCGAAGGCGAAAGCCGCCCGGGCTGCGTGATCGACACCATCAGCCGTTACACCTTCAACCCCGTTACCGAGTGAGCCGTCATGGACCAGAATGAAGCTGTCATCGTTGCCACCGCACGTACCGCGTTGGCCAAGTCGTTCCGTGGGTCGTTCAACGACACCGAGGCCCCTGTACTGGGCGGGCACGTGGTGCGTGCCGTGGTCGAGCGCAGCGGGGTCGAGGCTGCGGCCATCGACGATGTGATCATGGGCGCCGCTGTGCAGCAGGGCACCCAGGGCTACAACATCGGCCGCCTGTGTGCCTATACCGGCGGGCTGCCCCACGGCGTGCCGGGCATGGCCGTGGACCGCATGTGCGCCTCTGGCCTGATCAGCATCGGCATGGCCGCCAAGGGCATCGTCACTGGCGAGCTGAACATTGCCATCGGCGGTGGCGTGGAGTCGCTGTCGCTGACCCAGACCAAGCACAAGAACAGCTACCGGGCCCAGTCCCAGGCGGTGCAGGCGGTGATGCCGGACGCCTATATCCCGATGCTGGAGACCGCCGAGATCGTGTCGCGCCGTTACGGCATCAGCCGCGCCGCACAGGATGAATATTCGCTGCAGAGCCAGTTGCGCACCGCAGCGGCCCAGCGTGACGGGTTGTTCGACGAAGAGCTGGTGCCGCTGGAGGTCGACAAGCTGCTGTTCGACCAGGACGGCCAGCCCGCCGGGCATCAGCGGGTGCGCGTCGAGCGTGACGAATGCAACCGCCCGGGCACCCGCCTGGAGGACCTGGCCGCGTTGAAGCCGGTGTGGAAGGACGGCAAGTGGGTGAGCCACGGCGAGTTCGTCACGGCGGGCAATGCCTCGCAGTTTTCCGATGGTGCGTCGGCCAGCCTGCTGATGAGCCGCGCCGAGGCGCGCAGGCGTGGGTTGACGCCGTTGGGCATCTATCGCGGTATCGCCTTGGCCGGGTGTGCGCCGCAGGAGATGGGCATTGGGCCGGTGCTGGCGGTGCCCAAGTTGCTCAAGCGCTTTGGCCTGGGGGTGGCGGACATTGGCCTGTGGGAAATCAACGAGGCGTTTGCCTGCCAGGTGCTGCATTGCCGGGATGCGCTGGAGATCCCGCCCGAGCGGTTGAATGTGAATGGCGGGGCGATTGCCATTGGGCATCCGTTTGGCATGTCGGGTGCGCGCATGGTCGGCCATGCGTTGCTCGAAGGGCGCCGGCGCGGGGTGCGGTTTGTGGTGGTGGCGATGTGTATCGGTGGCGGGATGGGGGCGGCGGGGTTGTTTGAGTTGCCTTGAGCCTGGCTTGAGATTTTCAGCGCCTGTGAGATCGAGCGCCGCCCGCGCGGGCTCTATTTCCCAGGCGCTGCACCTCTGGCGGCGAACACGTTTAACGGCAAACCCCGCTACCCCATTTGGACGATGCCCCCCAGCCACCCCCAGCCGGATCATCCAGGCACAATTCCAAGAGGGTCACCCAATGAAGCCTGCCTCGCGCCAGCTGACCGGCTATGCCATGAGCGCCATCGTCATCGCCGCCGTGCTCTTTGCCTTCGCCCCCCGTCAACCCGCGCCCCTGGCAATCACCGAGGTGTTGGCCGACCGGGTCCAGGTCAATGCGCTGATCAGCAGCGGTGACCGGCTGATCGCCGTCGGTGAACGCGGCACGCTGCTGGCCAGCCGCGACAGTGGCCGCAGCTGGCAAGCCAGCCAGCCCGGCGCCGGGCGCGAGGTGACCCTGACCGGCGTGGTCGCCCTGAGCGAGCAGGTGCTGGTCGCAGTCGGCCACGATGGCTGGATCCTGCGCTCGGCCGATGCCGGCCAGACCTGGCAGGAAAAACACTACGACGCCGACCTCGGCGAGCCGCTGCTGGGCGTGTGGAGCGCAGACGGCAAGCAGGTGGTGGCCTATGGCAGCTATGGCAAGTTCCTGGTCTCCGACGATGCCGGTGAGCACTGGGCCGCGCGCCAGATGCCCGGTGATGGTGCCCACTTCAACGGCCTCGACGGCGGCGCCGACGGCCACCAGATGCTGGTCGGCGAGCAGGGCCTGGTGCTGCGCTCCCGCGATGGCGGCCAGCACTGGCAGCAGCTGCCGGCCTTTTACAATGGCTCGCTGTTCGGGGTGGTGCGCCTCTCGACCAGCACCTGGCTGGCCTACGGCATGCGGGGCCATGTGTTTCGCAGCCGCGACTTCGGCGACAGCTGGGAGCAACTTGAGGTGGGTAGCAGCCAGCCCATCTACGGCCACGCGCGCTTGCCGGGGCAGGCCGGGCTGGTGCTGGTGGGCGGCGGCAGCCGGTTGATTCACCTGGATGCCGAGGGTGACCTGCTCGGCATCGACCAGCTCAGTGGCTTGGGTACCTTGACGTCGGCAGTGGGCCTCAGCGGCCGCCACCTGCTGGTAGCCGGTGAACGTGGCGTGTTCCAGGGCGCACAACCTGACGTGGCGCTGAGCCAGGAGGCGCGGCCATGAGCGGCGCCCGCAGCGAGCGCTGGGTGCGCCGTTGTGCCGACCGCTTGCTCGGCGCGAGGCGTACCTGGCTTGGGGTGTTCCTGCTGGTCACCCTGGCGCTGGGCTACAACGCCACCCAGGTACGCCTCGATCCCGGGTTCAACAAGCAGATCCCGGTGCGCCACGACTACATGCGCAATTTTCTCGACTTCGGCCGGGTGTTCACCGGGGCCAACCGGCTGCTGGTGAGCGTGCGCTGGAAGGGCGAGGGCGACCTGTACAACCCACAATTCCTCAAGGTGCTGCAACAGGTCACCGATGACGTGTTCTTCATCCCCGGCGTCAGCCGGCCGAGCGTGACCTCGTTGTTCACCCCCAACGTGCGCTATGTGGAGGTGACCGAAGAGGGCTTTGTCGGCGACCTGGTGGTGCCACCGCAGTACGCCGGCACTGCCGAGGACTTGCAGAAGGTGCGCAGCAATGCCGCCCGTGCTGGCCAGGCCGGCCGCCTGCTGGCCAACGACCAGCGGGCGGCGCTGGTGCGCGCCGACCTGCAGGACAGCGACCCGCGCAGCGGCCAGCCGGTGTCGTATGTGGAGGTCGCCAAGCGCCTGGAAGACATCCGTGCGCGCTATGACAGCGCCGACATCGAGATCAGCGTGGTGGGCTTTGCCAAGCTGGTGGGCGATGTGGTGGAAGGCCTGAGCACGGTGCTGCTGTTCTTCGTCGTCGCCTTCCTGATCACCGCAGCGTTGCTCTGGGCCTACTCGCGCTCGCTGCGCCTGACCCTGGTGGCGTTGCTGGTGGCGCTGCTGCCGGTGGTATGGCTGCTGGGCCTGTTGCCGTTGCTGGGCCTGGGTATCGACCCGATGTCAGTGCTGGTGCCGTTCCTGATCTTCTCCATCGGCGTGTCCCATGCGGTGCAGATGACCAACGCCTGGAGGCAGGACATGCTGGCCGGTGCGACGGCGCTGCAGGCGGCGCATTCGGCGTTCTGCAAGATCTTCATCCCGGGCTCGCTGGCCTTGCTGATGAATGCCCTGGGGTTCGCGGTGATCATGCTGATCGACATCCCCATCGTCCACGAGCTGGGCGTGACCGCCTGCCTGGGGGTGATGCTGATGATCATCACCAACAAGATGCTGTTGCCCCTGGTGCTGTCGTACCTGCCGACCACGCCGGGGCGTGCCCAGGCGCCGGCGCAGACGCGCCAGCATCCGCTGTGGTGGCGCCTGTCGGCACTGGCGCAGCCGCGGCCGGCACTGGCGGTGTTCGCGGTCAGCCTGCTGTTGCTGGGGGCGGGTGTGTTCAAGGCGCGGCAACTGGCGGTGGGCGACATCGGCCCTGGCGCACCGGAGCTGCGCGCCGACTCACGCTACAACCAGGACAACCAGCGCATCGTCGGCAGCTATGCCATCGGCCTGGATGTGCTGGCAGTCTTCGTGCAGACCCACGGCAGCGACGAAGCCTGCCTGGCCCCGGCGGTGATGCGTGCAGTGGAAGCCTTCGACTTCCAGATGCGCCAGGTTGCGGGGGTGCAGTCGGTGCAGAGCGTCGCTGGTCTGGGTAAGGCGATGATCGCCGGCAACAACGAAGGCAACCCGCGCTGGGCCGCCATCCCCGGTTCTTCGCGGGGCCTGCAGCAAGGCTCGATGGCCTATAGCCCGGACTCCGGGCTGGTCACCGAGGGCTGCCGGCGCATGCAGGTGCTGGTGTTCCTCAACGACCACGAGGGCGCGACCGTGGCCCATGTGGTCAACGAGGCGCGGCGCATCATCGCCAGCGTCCAGGTGCCACAGGCGAGCTTCCACCTGGCCGGGGGCAATGTCGGGGTCATGGCGGCGTCCAATGAAGCGGTCAAGCATGCCGAGGCGTGGATGCTGGCGGCGTTGTTCTGCTCGGTGGGGCTGTTCTGCCTGCTGACCTTCCGTTCGCTGCGCGCGGTGCTGTGCATCGTGGTGCCGCTGGGCATCGTGGCCATCCTGTGCAATGCGCTGATGGCGCTGCTGGGTATTGGCCTGAAGGTCGCCACCTTGCCGGTGATGGCGCTCGGCGTCGGGGTGGGCGTGGACTACGGCATCTACCTCTACGAACGCATCCAGCATGAAATGGCGGCCGGCCAGCCGCTGCGCAGCGCCTTCTACCGCGCCATGTGCCAGCGCGGCACGGCGGCAGTGTTCACCGCCCTGACCATGGCGATTGGCGTCGGCACCTGGGCCTTGGCGCCGCTCAAGCTGCAGGCCGACATGGGCATCCTGCTGGCGTTCATGTTCCTGGTGAACGTATTCGGCGCGATCTTCCTGCTGCCGGCGCTGGCAGCCTGGTTCGACCGCGACCGGCCGCTGGTGGCCCGCGCGTCTGATCTGGAGCCTGCCCATGCTGTCTAACGCCCAGGTGTTGGACCAGTTGGGCATCGAGCTCGGCGAGTATGAGCGGCTGATCGGCAACATGTACGATGCGGCGCTCGATACCCAGCGGCTCAACGAGGCCTTGCGCCAGCTGCGCGGGTTGTTTGCGGCCAGCTATGTGACGCTGATCCTGCGGGTGCTCGATGAGCCGTTGCTGTCACCGATGATGGTCGCTGGCGATGTCGAACCGGGGGAGGGTGGCGTCAACCATTTCGCCTATTGCGAGAAGGCTTCGCTGTTCGACCGGCTGCCGGTGGACCGCGTGTTCACCGTCGACGAGCTGATGAGCGATGCCGAATGGGCCTGTTCGTCGTTCTACCTGCTGTATTGCGCACCCTATGGCTGTTTCCACATGCTTGGCGTCGACATCAGCATGCCCGACGGTGGCACCCTGCGCCTGCGCATCAACCGCCCGCGTGGGCAGGCGCGTTTCGGCGAGCTGGAGCGGGCGCTGTGCGCGATGCTGGTGCCGCACCTGCGCCGGGCCCTGCACATGCATGCACTGCTGGACCGCAGCGCCTCGCTGGGCACGCTGTACTCGCAAACCATCAACCGCCTGGCCGTCGCCACCATCATGCTCGACGAGACCGGTAGTGTGCTGCAACTGAACCCGGTGGCCCGCGAGATCCTCGACAGCAACGACGGGCTGAAGCTGGTGGGCGGGCGCCTGGAGGCCACCTACCCGAGCGACAACCGCGAGCTGGGCCGGCTGGTGCGCAGCGCCTTCCAGCGCAGCCGGCAGGGCAACCTGGCCGCCCAGGGCGCCGAGGCGCTGTCGGTGTCGCGCCCCTCCGGGCAGGTCAACCTGGGGGTGGTGGTGGAGCTGGTGCCGTCCCAGGAGCTGGTCGAGGGCAAGGGCAAGCCGACCGTGGTGGTGTACGTGCGCGACGCGGTGGGCAAGTCGCTGGCCAGCAACACGGTGACCGCGCAGTTGTACAACCTCACCCCGGCAGAAACCGGCCTGGCCCTGGAGCTGGCCAACGGCTTGTCCCTGGAAGAGGCTTCCGAGCGGCTCAACATCCGCCGCAACACGGCGCGCGCGCACCTGCGCTCGATCTTCTCCAAGACCGGGGTACGGCGCCAGACCGAGCTGGTGCGGATCATGCTCAACAGCGTGGTCGCGCTGGGCGAGCCCGGCAGCCTGGCGGCGCAGATGCGTTAGTCCGAGCGGACGATGCTGCTGCCGCGAGGGCCTGCCGATACTGGGCCACCGCTATCGGTAACCAAGGAGAACAACAATGACCGAGAGTATTCTGGCGCGCCACGGCCTGGCCCTGAGCCTGCTGCTGATGGCTGCGGCGCCGGGTGTGGCGCTGGCCGCGCCCGAGGATGTCGAGCGCCTGGGCAAGGACCTGACCTGTGTCGGCGCCGACCCCAGCGGCAATGCCGACGGCAGCATCCCGCCATTCTCCGGCAAGTGGCTGGGCGTGCCGCCGCACGTTGCGTTCAAGGGCACCGGCCAGCACCCGGTCGACCCGTACCCTGATGAAAAGCCCTTGTTCGTGATCACTGCCGACAACCTGGGGCAATACGCCGACGCCCTGTCCGATGGGCAGAAAGCACTGTTCAAGTTGTACCCGGCCACCTTCAAGATGCCGGTTTATCCCAGCCACCGGGATTTCCGCTTCGACGATGCGGTGTGCCAGGCGACCCGCGAGAACGCCAAGCTGGCCAAACTGGTGGACGATGGCGAAGGCGTGGTCGGCAAGACCGGCGGCACGCCATTCCCGGTACCGCGCAGCGGCCTGGAGCTGCTGAAGAATGCCTCGACCTTCACCCTGCGGGCCTGGACCGAGGAATACACCTCCGACAACGCCTACGTGCTCAAGGACGGCAACATCAACTGGGGCCGCGTGCATTCGCGCAACCTGGCGCCGGCGCTGGAGCCGGGCAAGGTCGGTGACACGCTGGGCAACTCGTCGTTCTACCTCAACGAAACCCTGTTGCCGCAACGCGACAAGGGCGAGATCAACACCGGCACCGAGTTCTGGAACGACAAGACCGAACCACGCCAGGCCTGGCGTTACGACCCGGGCACGCGGCGGGTGCGGCAGTCGCCCGGGTATGGCTTCGACATGTCGTTCCCCGGCAGTGGTGGCTCGATCACCGTGGACGAGGTGCGCCTGTTCAACGGCTCGGGCCAGCGCTACGACTGGAAGATCGTCGGCAAACGGGAAATGTTCATCCCCTACAACGCCTACCGCCTGCATGCGCCGGACCTCAAGTACGCCGACCTGCTCACGCCCGGGCACATCAGCCCGCAGGCCATGCGCTACGAGCGCCACCGGGTGTGGGAACTGGAAGGCACGCTGAAGCCGGGTTATCGCCACTTGTACGGCAAGCGCAAGCTGTACATCGACGAGGACACCTGGTTCCCGATGCTGGCCGACAACTACGACAACCGTGGCGAGCTGTGGCGGACTTCGATGGTCAACTACTTCTATGCCTACGAGTCGCAACGGCCGCAGGCAGGCGTGGGCTTGTACCACGACCTCAATGCCGGCAGCTACCTGGCGTTCAACCTGATCAACCAGCAGCGCACCGGCTACCTGCTCAACCGCCCAGGCTTCAGCCCGCGTGACTTCGGCCCGGAGGCAGCGCGGCGCTTTGGCCAATGAGTACCGGCCTAGTCCGATTGAAGGATGAGGGCCCGTCACGGCTGCTCAAAGATAGCTGCCAGGTAATCCCCCCGGCACCGCAGGGGTATTGCCGGTGATTGGCGTACCCCCTACAGGAATAACAACAACATGACCAAACTCGCCGAACTCTCCATCGACAGCGCCCAGCGCACCCACCGCTACGCCCGGGGCTGGCATTGCCTGGGCGTGGCCGACGACTACCGTGATGGCCAGCTGCACACCCTCAACGTGTTCGGCACGCGCCTGGTGGCGTTCGCCAACAGTGCCGGCGCCATCAGCATTCTCGACGCGTACTGCCCGCACATGGGCGCCGACCTGTCCCAGGGCACCATCGAGAACGACACCGTGGTCTGCCCGTTCCACCACTGGAAGTACGACACCAGCGGCAAGTGCGTGGAAATCCCTTACTGCAAGCGCATACCGCCCAAGGCCAAGACCCGCAGCTGGCTGAGCTGCGAGGAAAACAACCTGCTGTTCGTCTGGAACAACCCCGAAGGGCGCCCGCCGAAGGAGGGGGTGGTCATTCCGCACCTGCCGGAGATGGACGACCCCGAGTGGATCCACGACTGGAACATCGACACCATGCTGATCGAAACCAACCCGCGCGAGCTGGTCGACAACCTGGTCGACGCCCAGCATTTCGGGCCGGTGCATGGCACCCCGACCAAGTATTTTGCCAACGAGTTCGAAGGGCACATCGGCCGGCAGATCTTCCATGGCGACTCGGAGCGCCTGGGCGGAGACCTGATTGCGCCGTCGGCGTACTACGGGCCGGCCACCCACTTCACCGAGCTCAGTTCGATGTTCGGCGAGGTGCGGGTGCACGCGATCCTGCTCAACAGCCACGTGCCGGTGACCCCGGACAGCTTCGTGCTGCGTTTTGGTTGCATGGTCAAGCGCGTGCCGGGCCTGACTGACGAGCAGAACGGCGAAATCGCCAAGGCCTACGTCAAGAGCAACCGCGAGTCGTTCTACCAGGACGTGGACATCTGGAAGCACAAGGTGCGCATCGACAAGCCAGTGCTGGCCGAGAACGATGGCCCGGTGTACCAGCTGCGCGAGTGGTACCAGCAGTTCTTCACCGACGAAGACCAGGTGCCGGCGAGCATGGCCGAGCGGCGCGAGATCATCACGGTGGATGAACGCTGAGTGCTTGCGCCCTGCCAGCCAGCCTGGCAGGGCGGCAGATCGAGAGGGTGGTCATGAAGATACAGCGCTTGCTGGCCTATTGCGTGCCGCTGTCGGTGGTGTTGATCATCGGCCTGACGTTGCTGGCCTCGGCTGCGCCCGAGTCTGCCGGGGCCAGGGCGTGTCGGCAGATTCCGGGTTGCATGAGTATTCTGCCGAGCTTCCAGGGGTTCCCCGGGGTTCGCTGAGCGGTGCAGGACGCAATGCAAAAGCCCGGCCCTCGTTTGAGGGCCGGGCTTTTGCATCCGTGGATCAGGCCAGTTGTTCCAGCTCGGGGACCGCTTCGAACAAGTCGGCGACCAGGCCGTAGTCCGCTACCTGGAAGATCGGCGCTTCTTCATCCTTGTTGATCGCGACGATCACCTTGGAGTCCTTCATGCCGGCCAGGTGCTGGATCGCGCCGGAGATACCGACGGCGATGTACAGCTGTGGCGCAACGATCTTGCCGGTCTGGCCGACCTGCATGTCGTTCGGCACGAAG
>NZ_JBDJMM010000050.1:0-23439 GCF_039673865.1 Pseudomonas sp. TWI628
CCTCGCGCACCGCCCTGTTGTTGTAATTACACCTTGTGGTACAGCTGGCTGCCTTCCTGGCGGAACCGCTCGGCCTGCTCGCGCATGCCTTGCTCGACCGTCACGTCCACGGCCTCGATCTTGGCCGCGTATTCACGCACTTCCTGGGTGATCTTCATCGAGCAGAACTTCGGCCCGCACATCGAGCAGAAGTGCGCGACCTTGGCCGATTCCTTCGGCAGGGTCTCGTCGTGGAAGGCACGCGCGGTGTCCGGGTCCAGGCCCAGGTTGAACTGGTCTTCCCAGCGGAATTCGAAACGTGCCTTGGACAAGGCGTTGTCACGAATCTGCGCGCCCGGATGGCCCTTGGCAAGGTCGGCAGCATGGGCGGCAATCTTGTAAGTGATGATGCCGGTCTTGACGTCATCCTTGTTCGGCAGCCCCAGGTGTTCCTTGGGCGTGACGTAGCAGAGCATGGCGCAACCGAACCAGCCGATCATCGCCGCACCAATGCCCGAGGTGATGTGGTCGTAACCTGGGGCGATGTCGGTGGTCAGCGGGCCGAGGGTGTAGAACGGCGCTTCGTCGCAGCATTCCAGCTGCTTGTCCATGTTCTCCTTGATCAGCTGCATCGGCACGTGGCCAGGGCCTTCGATCATGCACTGCACATCATGCTTCCAGGCGATCTTGGTCAGCTCGCCGAGGGTTTCCAGCTCACCGAACTGGGCGGCGTCGTTGGCGTCGGCGATCGAGCCTGGGCGCAGGCCGTCGCCCAGCGAGAAGCTGACGTCGTAGGCCTTCATGATTTCGCAGATCTCGTCGAAGTGCGTGTACAGGAAGTTCTCTTTGTGATGCGCCAGGCACCATTTGGCCATGATCGAGCCACCGCGGCTGACGATACCGGTGACCCGCTTGGCGGTCAGCGGCACGTAGCGCAGCAGTACACCCGCGTGGATGGTGAAGTAGTCCACGCCCTGCTCGGCCTGTTCGATCAGGGTGTCGCGGAACAGCTCCCAGGTCAGGTCCTCGGCCACGCCGTTGACCTTCTCCAGGGCCTGGTAGATCGGCACGGTACCGATCGGCACCGGCGAGTTGCGGATGATCCACTCGCGGGTTTCGTGGATGTGCTTGCCGGTGGACAGGTCCATGACGGTGTCCGAACCCCAGCGGATGCCCCAGGTCAGCTTGGCTACTTCTTCCTCGATCGAGGAGCCCAGGGCACTGTTGCCGATGTTGCCGTTGATCTTCACCAGGAAGTTGCGGCCAATGATCATTGGCTCCACTTCCGGGTGGTTGATGTTGGCCGGGATGATCGCGCGGCCACGGGCGATTTCCTGACGGACGAATTCCGGGGTGATTTCTTTCGGGATGTTGGCACCGAAGCTGTGACCGGCATGCTGCTCGTTGAGCAGGCCGGCGGCGCGTGCTTCCTGCAACTTCATGTTCTCGCGGATGGCCACGTATTCCATCTCGGCCGTGATGATGCCCTGGCGGGCGTAATGCATCTGCGAGACGTTGGCGCCAGCCTTGGCACGGCGCGGGTTGCGCACGTGGGCGAAGCGCAGCTTGGCCAGTTCGGCATCGTTCAGGCGCTGCTGGCCGAAGTCGGAGCTCAGGCCGTCCAGGCGCTCGGTGTCACCGCGTGCGTCGATCCAGGCCGAACGTACGTCGGCCAGGCCCTTGCGCACATCGATGATGACGTTGGGGTCGGTGTACGGGCCGGAGGTGTCATAGACCAGCACCGGCGCATTGCTTTCGCCGCCGAAGTCGGTCGGGGTGTCGTCCAGGCTGATTTCGCGCATGGGCACGCGGATGTCCGGGCGCGAGCCTTCGACATAGACTTTGCGCGAACGCGGGAACGGTTGCACGGACTGCTGATCGACTTGCGCCGATTCGCTGAGGTTGATCGTTTTTTCTTGTTTGGTCATCACAGGCTCTCCAGACGGCTTCCTAGCAGGGGAATGTCGGGGTGAACCTGAAAGGCGTGGACGCACCCTGTGACGGGTGCAGTGCCGGATATGGGGGTGCCTGGAGCTGCATGCAGCTGCGACATTCCCGGACCTGGCACAAGAGGCTCCCCGGGAAGGCGAGCAATCTTGTTCCCTACGCAGGCGCTAACCTGATCAGGTTCAACGGGATCCGCACCTCTGCGATCTCAGCCTTTGCTTCAAGGCACCCCGACAAGAACATGCGCAGTCTAGACTGGAGTGGTCGGCAAAGCCAAGCGGGTAAAACGCAGGGGAGATGAAAGGCGCAGCCTATGATTGTTGGCAGATGCGCATGGCACTACACTGGCCCGTCGCTCGATACTCAACAGTTCAGTAATTAAATTTCGTACAAGGATTGCCTTTATGCTGCGCAAACTTTCACTGGCGATAGCCGTGTCTTGTGCGTCCAACGGAGTGGTCTGGGCAGCGGATATGCCCACGACGGTGAAGACCGATCTGGTCAGTGTTTACCAGGAAGCGGTCGACAACAACGCCGATCTTGCTGCCGCCCGTGCCGATTATGGCGCCCAGAAAGAAGTGGTGCCGCAGGCCCGCGCCGGCCTGCTGCCAAACCTCTCGGCCGGTGCCGAGATGATGAATACCCGCACCAAGATCGACCAGCCTTCAGCCACCACCAACCGCAGCGGCAATACCTGGAGCGCGACCCTCGCGCAACCGATCTTCCGCGCTGATCGCTGGTTCCAGCTGCAGGCTGCCGAAGCGGTCAACGAGCAGGCGGCGCTGCAACTGTCGGCTACCGAGCAGAACCTGATCCTGCAGACTGCGCAGGATTACTTCTCCGTGCTGCGCGCCCAGGACAACCTGGCGGCGACCAAGGCTGAAGAAGCAGCCTTCAAGCGCCAGCTGGACCAGTCCAACGAACGGTTCGACGTTGGCCTGTCCGACAAGACCGACGTGCTGCAATCCCAGGCCAGCTACGATACCGCCCGGGCCAACCGGATCATCGCCGAACGCCAGGTGCAGGATGCCTTCGAGGCCCTGGTCACCCTGACCAACCGCGAGTACAGCTCGATTCAGGGTGTCGTCCACACGCTACCGGTGAAGGTGCCGACACCCAACGACGCCAAGGCCTGGGTGGAAACCGCCGGCCGCCAGAACCTCAACCTGCTGGCCACCAACCACGCCGTTGCCGCCGCCGAAGAAACCCTGCGCCAGCGCAAGGCCGGCCACGCGCCGACCCTCGATGCGGTGGCCAAGTACGAAAAAGGTGACAACGACAGCCTGGGCTTCACCAACCCGTCGCCGTTCGGCCAGCGCTACAGTGGTGATGTGGAGCAGACCAGCGTCGGCCTGCAGTTGAACATCCCGATCTACAGCGGTGGCCTCACCAGCTCGCAGGTACGCGAGGCCTACCAGCGCCTGAGCCAGAGCGAACAGCAACGGGAAAGCCTGCGCCGCCAGGTGGTGGAAAACACCCGCAACCTACACCGCGCGGTGAACACCGATGTGGAGCAGGTGCAGGCGCGCAAGCAGTCGATCATCTCCAACCAGAGCGCCCTGGAAGCCACCGAGATCGGCTACCAGGTCGGTACCCGCAACATCGTCGACGTGCTCGACGCCCAGCGCCAGCTGTACACCTCGGTGCGCGACTACAACAACAGCCGCTATGACTACATTCTCGACAACCTGAGCCTGAAGCAGGCGGCAGGGACCTTGAGCCCGCAGGATCTGCAGGACCTCAAGCAATACCTGAAACCGGACTACAACCCGGACAAGGACTTCCTGCCACCGGACCTGGCGGCCGCTGCTGCCAAGAACTTCGAGCGCAGGCCTTGAGACCGGTGTTGGCTTCTTCGCTGGTGAACCCGCGAAGAAGCCAACACAAGCGTCAGCCAAGCAGCTTGCCCAGCCCATCCAGCAAGCGCTGCAAGGCGCCCTGGTTGGCCCGCATCACCGCCCTGCCCGCCTCGCCCATGCGCTGTGCATCCTGAGGCAGCTCGATCAATCGACGCACCGCCTCGGCCAGCCCTTCGGCATCATCAACCTGCTGCAACGCCCCTGCCTCGCGCAACATCGCGCTGATTTCAAGGAAATTGAACACATGCGGCCCCATGAGCACCGGCAATGCCAGTGCCGCAGGTTCCAATGGGTTATGACCGCCCGTGGCCACCAGGCTGCCGCCGACAAAGGCGATGTCGGCCAGGGCATAGAGGAACAGCAACTCACCCATGGTGTCGCCAAGCAACACCTGTGTCCGGGCATCCACCGGCGTGCCGGCAGAGCGGCGTACGGTGGCGAACTGCCCGGCGCACAAGGCCTGCACGGCATCAAACCGCTCAGGGTGGCGCGGCACCAGGATCAGCAGCGCATCACCATGTACCTGCAGCAACTGCCGGTGCGCCTGCAGGATCAAGGCATCCTCACCCTCGTGAGTACTGGCAGCGATCCATACTGGACGCTGGTCGGCGCCCCACTGTTCGCGCAATGCCCTGGCACGGGGCTGCAAGTGCTCGTCGAGCTTCAGGTCGAACTTGATCGAGCCGGTCACCTGGACGCACTCGGGGCGAGCGCCCAGATCACGGAAACGCCGGGCCTCGGTTTCGGTCTGCACGGCGATCAGGCTCATCTCACCCAGCATCGGCCGGGTCAGCTTGGCAAAGCGCCCATAGCCACGGGCTGAACGCTCGGACAATCGGGCGTTGGCCAAGGCCACCGGGATACCGCGCCTGGCGCACTGATGGATATGGTTTGGCCACAGTTCGGTTTCCATGATGATGCCCAGCTTGGGCTTCACATGGTCGAGAAAGCGCCCCGCCGCCCACGGCAGGTCATAGGGCAGGTAACAATGCTGGATGCGCGGCTCATCGGCGAACATCGCGCGAATGCGCTCGGAGCCGGTCGGGGTCATGCAGGTGAGCGTGATCGGCAGGTCCGGATAGGCCTTGAGCAGCGCACGCACCATCGGTGCGGCGGCAATGCTTTCACCGACCGACACCGCATGCACCCAGATCCCGCCCTGGCGCATGGCCGGCAGGTTGCGGGCGAAGCGCTCGCCGATGCGCTGGCCATAGGCCGGTGCCTTGCGTGCGCGCAGATACAGGCGCAGCGCAACCAGCGGCAGGCCCAGGTGAAACAGCAAGGTATAGAGTGTTCTGTTCATGGCCGCGGAGTTTACCCGATCGCGCGCAGGTGCACTGCAAAGCGCTCGGCCAACCATTGCGCAGCCGGGCCCAGTGGTTCATCGCGGCGCCAGGCCAGTTCTGCCACCAGTGCGGGCGGGCGCCATTCACTGTCGAGCTCGACCATGTGCGCCTGGTAGGTCGGGTATTGCACCACATGCCGCGGCAGCCAGGCCCAGCCCAGGCCCCGCATCAGCAGCTCGGCCATGGCGTAGAAGCTGTCGGCACGCCAGACCTGCGGGCTGATCGCCTCGCCGCCGGGGTAGCCACTTTGCTGCGGGGTGATCAGCAATTGCCGGTGGCGGGCCAGCTGCTGGCGGGTGACCTGGCCTTCGCGAGAAAGTGGATGACCAACCGCACATACCGTCACCATTTCCACGCTGCCCAACGCTCGGCGCTCCAGTGATGCCGGGATGCTTTCGTGGTGGAAGAACAGCCCCAGGTCGGCGCGTCGCTCGGCCAGCTTGCGCGCTACATCGCCCTGGGCGCCGCTGGCCAGTTGCACCTCCAGGTAAGGGTAACGGCTAGCCAGTTCGTCGAGGCTGTCGATCACTGGCTGATAAGGCATCGCCTCGTCCTGCGCCACCCGCAACAAGGCTTCCTGGCCACGCATCAAGGCCAGGGCACGGCCATCCAGGCGTTCGCACTGGCGCAAGAGTTCGCGGGCATCTTCGAGCAACGCCGTGCCATTTTCAGTCAGTTTCGGCTGGCGCCCGCTGCTGCGCTCGAACAACGTGACACCGAGGTCGGCTTCGAGCAGGGCGATGGCATTGCTGACGGCCGACTGTGCCTTGCGCTGTTCGCGGGCCACTGCGGAAAACGAGCGCAATTCGGCAACACGCAGAAAGGTGCGCAGTTGTTCCAGGTTCCATTGCTCGGCCATCAACCTATCTCCCATATGGATAGGTAATGACTTTACCGCATCTGGGTAATCTCTAGAATGCCCAGCCAGTCACCGGAGGATCCAGCAATGAACGCCTATACCTATCTCGCCATCGCCATCTGCGCCGAAGTCATCGCCACTGCCTCCATGAAGGCGGTGAAGGGGCTGAGCACGCCGTTGCCGTTGCTGCTGATGGTGGTCGGCTACGGGATCGCGTTCTGGATGCTGACCCTGGTGGTGCGCAGCATTCCAGTGGGCATCGCCTATGCGATCTGGTCGGGCCTTGGCATCGTGCTGATCAGCGTGGCGGCGCTGGTGATCTATGGGCAGAAGCTGGATGTACCGGCAATGCTGGGCATGGCGATGATCGTGGGTGGCGTGGTTGTGATTCAGCTGTTTTCCAACACTGCCGGGCACTAAGGCAGCCTGTATACTTGCCAGCTGTCCCAGTCTTCGAGGTACCGCCATGCCAACCGCCATTTCCACTGACGTACTGATCGTCGGCGCCGGGGTCGCAGGCCTCTGGCTCAATGCCCGCCTGCGTCGCCTGGGTTACTCGACAGTGCTGGTGGAGCGCGCCAGCCTCGGTGGCGAGCAGACCATCAAGTCCCAGGGCATCATCCATGGCGGTACCAAGTACGCCCTGCATGGCGCCCTGACCGGTGCCTCGGAAGCCATCGCCGACATGCCGCGACGCTGGCGCGAAGCGATCGCAGGCAACGGCGAACTGGACCTGACCAGCACCCGCCTGCTTTCCGATGCCCATTACCTGTGGTCGCCAGGCACCCTGGCCGGCAACCTGACCAGCTTCTTCGCCAGCAAGGCGGTACGTGGCCGGGTCGATCAGGTAAAGGGCGAGCAATTGCCACCGGCCCTGCAGGACCGTGCCTTCAAGGGCAAGGTCTACCGCCTCGCAGAGTTGGTGATCGATGTGCCCAGCCTGCTGGCGAACCTGGCTGAACTGGCCGGTGACAGCCTGCTCGCTGGCGAACAGATCGAACCGCTGCGCGAGGGCGACGAACTGCTCGGCTTGCGCGTCGACGGCCGTGAAATCCGCGCCCAGCGCATCGTGCTCAGCGCCGGCGCTGGCACCGAAGACCTGCTGCATGCCCTGGGCCTGAAGCAACCTGCCATGCAGACCCGCCCGTTGCACATGGTCCTGGCCAAAGGGCCAAACCTCAAGCCGCTTTATGCGCACTGCCTGGGCGGTGGGCCGAAGCCGCGCGTGACCGTCACCACCCACCCGGCGGCCGATGGCCAGTGGGTCTGGTACCTCGGCGGCGACCTGGCCGAAGCCGATGGCGTAGCCCGCGAGCCAGCCGCGCAAATCGCTGCAGCACAGAAGGAAATTGCCAGCCTGCTGCCTTGGGTCGACCAGAACCAGGTGCGCTGGGCGACCCTGCGCGTCGATCGCGCCGAGCCCGCGCAGTCCGGCCTGGTGCGCCCCGACAACGCCTTCCTCGCCGAACAGCAGCGCCTGCTGGTGGGCTGGCCGACCAAACTGGCACTGGCGCCGGACTTCACTGACCGTGTACTGGCCAGCCTGGACCGCGATGGCGTACGCCCGACAGCGCAGGCCGACCTTTCCGGCCTGCCACGCCCGGTTCTGGGTGTACCGGCCTGGGAGCAACTGCTGCCATGACCTTGCCAACCTTGCATGGCTTGCACCGCCCCCTGGGCAGCACCGGTTTCAAGGTTTCGCCACTGGGCCTGGGCACGGTCAAGCTGGGCCGCGACCAGGGCGTCAAATACCCCAATGGCTTCACCATCCCCGGCGATGACGAAGCCCGAATGCTGCTGGCCCAGGCCCGCGAGCTGGGTATCAACCTGATCGACACCGCCCCGGCCTATGGCCGCAGTGAAGAGCGCCTGGGGCCGCTGCTGCGCGGCCAGCGCGATGAATGGGTGATCGTCAGCAAGGTGGGTGAGGAGTTCGAAGACGGCCAGTCCAGCTTCGACTTCAGCGCCGCCCACACCCGCCGCTCGGTGGAGCGCAGCCTGCGCCGCCTGGAAACTGACCGCATCGAACTGGTGCTGGTGCACTCCGACGGCAATGACCTGGCAATCCTTGAACAGGAGGAGGTCTACCAGACCCTGGCCGCGCTCAAGCAGGAAGGCAAGATTCTCGGCTATGGCCTTTCAGGCAAGACCGTCGCCGGTGGCCTGAAGGCGCTGGAGCAAGGCGATTGCGCCATGGTCACCTACAACCTCAACGAGCAGGCAGAACGCCCGGTGCTGGACTACGCTGCCGAACACGGCAAGGCCATTCTGGTGAAGAAGGCCTTGGCCAGCGGGCACATCTGCCTTGCCCCGGGGGTCGATCCGGTGCAAGCCAGCTTCGAGCTGCTGTTTGCCCACCCAGGCGTGAGCAGTGCTATCGTCGGCACCATCAATCCGTTGCACCTGGCCCACAACGTGGCCACCGTCGCCCGCATCCTGGGCCAGCATTGAGTTGTCACCCACCCAAGCTGGGCCTGGAGACTGACCCGACGCAAGGAGGAGCCTCGTGGCGCGTACGCTGATCCGCAAGAACCCGAGCAACTTCAAGACACTGCCGCTGCATGTCGAAGCCACCCCCGAAGGCCTGGTCTACCAGAGCATCGGCATGCCCCTGAACTTCGCCCAGACCCAGCAACGGCGGCGCGCCATCCAGCTTGCCGACAAGCAGCGCTTCGTGGTCGAGCTGGCCAACCTGGGTGTTTCCGTTCGCCTGACCCTGCATTGGCAGCACCGTGATTACTGGGTGCTGGTAAGGCAGCGCCGCCAGGACCGCGGCGATGTGGTCTTGAAACTGATTTCCGGCTATGTCCCCGCCCAGGAGCTCAACCTGCCGCTGCACACCGCCGTCCAGGAGGTCGCTGAAGAATGCCTGCTGGAGACCCCGGAAGGCTGGCTGAGCGGGCGCTTCAACGATACCTGGCTGCCAGCTCCTTATGCCGCCGCACTGCATTACCGCGAAGCATTGCCCTTTGTGCTGACGCCGGAGTCAGGGGCTGCCCGCCCGGTGCACTGTGGCAACCTGATGTTGCTGGAACGGCCACGGGCTTATGTGCACTTGCCGACGGCTTCGCTGCAGTTGATCTACGACATGCGCCTGCAGGTGCCGAGGGAGACCAAGAAACTCAGCCTGTTCCATGTCGATGAGCGCCTGGAAGGCGACCAACTGGTGGCGCGGCTCAACCGCAAGCGGCCGGACCTGTACCTGATGCCGGTGCAGGATGGGCAGCCGTTGGCGGAGCTCTACACGTTGAAGAAGGATGAATTGGTGCCGGCGAGTACCCGGGGCCTGTACCTGGCCGAGAGCTTTGCCCGCCAGGAAGGCTGGGTGGTGGCAGATGAGCGGATTCGCTGGAAGGACTGGGTGAAACAGCAGGGGCTGGTGGAGCGCAAGGTGCCGCCGGCTTCGCATTTGCAGCGCTTGGGCGACAAGGCACGGGCGCTACTGGAACGGGCCCGAACTTCACTTCATAAATAGCAGCTGGGGCTGCTTTGCAGCCCCAGCAATCGATCAGTTCTTGCGAATCTTCTCGACGATGGCCGTGGTCGAGCTGTTTTCGACCAGCCCCAGCACTTTTACGGTGCCGCCATAGCCCTTGACGATATCGGCACCTACCACCTGGTCAATGCCATAGTCCCCGCCCTTGACCAGCACGTCTGGCTTGACCTGGCTCAGCAGGTTTTCCGGGGTGCCTTCTGGGAAACTGATCACCCAGTCCACCGCGCCCAGGCCAGCCAGTACGGCCATGCGCCGGTCAACGCTATTGATCGGACGGCCCGGGCCCTTCAGGCGGCTGACCGACGCATCGTCGTTGACTGCGACAATCAGGCGATCGCCCTGTGCACGCGCCTGCTCCAGGTAAGTGACATGCCCGGCATGCAGGATATCGAAACAGCCGTTGGTGAAGACGATCTTCTCTTTGTGCGCCCGCGCATCGTCGATGGCCAGCAGCAGTTGCTCCAACCCCAGCACGCCACGCTCGGAGCCTTCTTCACGCTGGATCGCCCGGCGCAGTTCCGGGGCACTGATTGCGGCAGTACCCAGCTTGCCGACCACGATGCCCGCCGCCAGGTTGGCCAGGGCCACCGCGTGAGGCAGGTCTTCGCCGGCGGCAATGGCCGCTGCCAGCGTCGAGATCACGGTATCACCGGCACCGGTCACATCGAACACTTCGCGAGCCCGTGCAGGCAGGTGCAGCGCCGGCTGACCGGTGCGCAGCAGGGTCATGCCATGCTCGCCACGGGTCACCAGCAGCGCACCAAGGTCCAGGTCCTGCAGCAATTGCAGGCCTTTGGCGACCAGTTCTGCCTCATCGGCGCAGCGGCCGACGATGGTCTCGAACTCGCTCAGGTTCGGCGTGATCAGGCTGGCGCCACGATAGATCGAAAAATCCTTGCCCTTGGGATCGGCCAGCACTGGAATGCCCTTGGCACGTGCGGCCTGGATCAGGCTCTGGTGGTTCTTCAGCGCGCCCTTGCCATAGTCGGACAGGACCAGGACCTTGACGCCTTCGAGCAAGGTGTCGACTTCCGCCCCCAGCGACAGCGGGTCGGTGGCGAACGGCTGTTCGAAATCGATGCGCAGCAATTGCTGGTGACGGCTCATGACCCGCAGCTTGACGATGGTCGGCTGGTGCGCGATGCGCTGGAATACCGAACGCACACCTGCGGCCTGCAGGCTGTTGGCCAGGCTGTCGGCGGCCTCGTCCTGGCCGGTGACGCCGATCAGCGAGGCTGGTGCGCCAAGGGCGGCGATGTTCAAGGCAACGTTGGCCGCGCCGCCGGGGCGATCCTCGATCTGATCGACCTTGACCACCGGCACTGGCGCTTCAGGCGAGATACGCGAGGTACCGCCATGCCAGTAGCGGTCGAGCATGACATCGCCGACCACCAGTACCGGGGCTTGATCGAAACGCGGCATGGACAACTTCATGGGCAACCCATATGGAAATAATGAACAGGGGCAGGATATTAGCACAGGGTAGGCGACGGCTTTACGGCCAGATACACCCTGGAACATTCCCGTGACAATCGGGGCCGATACGGCCCCGATCAAGGCGGGTCAGGTGATATCGGCCTTGGCCGGCTCATCCAGGCCCATGGCATGCAAGCGGGCATAATGGCCATTGGCCGCGAGCAGTTCGGCATGCGTACCGCGCTCGACCAGACGGCCCTGGTCCATCACCAGGATCAGGTCGGCCTTCTCGATGGTCGACAGACGGTGGGCGATCACCAGCGTGGTACGGCCCTCCATGACGTGATCCAGGGCCGCCTGAATATGCCGCTCGGACTCGGTATCCAGCGCCGACGTGGCTTCGTCGAGGATCAGCAGTGGGGCATTCTTCAGCAACGCCCGGGCAATCGCCAGGCGCTGGCGCTGGCCACCGGAGAGCAGCACGCCGTTTTCACCGACTTCGGTATCGAAGCCTTTTGGCAGGCGGTCGACAAATTCCTTGGCATAGGCATCTGCGGCTGCCGCTTCGATATCGGCACGCGGGGCGCCAGCCAGGTCACCATAGGCGATGTTGTTGGCCACCGTGTCGTTGAACAGGGTGACATGCTGGGTCACCTGGGAAACATGGCGACGCAGGTTGCGCAGGCGATAGTTCTCGATCTCCACGCCATCGAGCAGGATCTGCCCCTGGTCGTGGTGGTAGAAGCGCGGGATCAACGCTGCCAGGGTCGACTTGCCGCTGCCCGAACGCCCGACCAAAGCAATCATCTGCCCAGGCTCGGCGACGAAGTTGATGTCGCTCAGCACCTCGCGCTCGGTGCCAGGGTAGGTGAAGCTCAGGTTACGCACTTCGAGGCGGCCTTCCACACGTTCCTTCTCGACGGTACCGGTATCGATCTCCGGCTGCTCGTCCAGCTGCTCGAAGATGCTCTCGGCACCGGCCAGGCCCTTCTGGATGGTCGAACTGACTTCCGACAGCTGGCGGATCGGCTTGGGCAACAGGCCCGCCGCCGTGATGTAGGCCACCAGGTCACCGGCGGTGGATTCACCGCGCAGGAACAGCACCAGGAACATCAACGCCGCCATGGCGGTGTAGATCACCAGCTGCAGCAGCGGCGTGTACAGCGAGCCGGTCTTGGTCATGTGCAGCTGCTTGTCGGTGTTGCTCTGGCTGGCATTGCCGAAGCGCTGCTGCTCGTAGGCTTCACCGCCAAAGCTGCGGACCACGCGGTAACCCTGGATGGTCTCGGAGGCGACATGCGTCACATCGCCCATGGCGGACTGGATCTTCTTGCTCTGCTTGCGGAATTTCTTGCTGGCAATGCTGACCATCACCGCAATTACCGGCAGGATGGCGACCATCACCAGGGTCAGGTGCCAGTTCATCCACAGCAGGTAGCCGAACAGGAACACCACCGTCAGGCCTTCACGGATAACGACCTTGATCGCATCGGTGGCAGCACCGGTGACCATGGTCACGTTGAAGGTGATCCGCGAAATCAGGTGGCCTGAGTTGTGGTTGTCGAAGTAGCGGTTGGGCAGCACCAGCAGCTTGTTGAACAGCTCGACGCGCAGGTCATGCACCAGGCACAGGGAAACCTTGGCCAGGAAATAGTTGCCCAGAAACGAGCCCAGGCCCTGCCACGCTGCGATCAGGATGATCAGCAGCGGCACCGCCTGCAGCAACTGCAGGTCGCGCAGGTAGGGGACAGTGGGGAACAACACCGCTTCGGGGTTGCTCAGCCCGTCGACGAAATACTTGAGTATCCCGGCCAGCATGGGCTGGGTCGAAGCAAAGATCACGAAACCGACAATGCTCAGCAGGAAAATGCCGACATAGGGTTTCACATAGCTCAGCAGCCGGAAGTAGATCTTCAGGCTGGAGGTGTGCTCCGCCGGTCGCGGTGTTTCGGCCATCATCGAGCTCGCTGTTCAGGTTGAACCGCAAATTTTACCACAGGCATCATTTTCGGCACGCATCCATGGCAACAACATGACCAGGCCGACCGGCAGCCAGCTGACGAACCACTCTGCCCGGGGCGTTGCAGTGAGGCTGGCGGCATCGAACTGCATGGCCATGGTCGAGTAGATCCACAGGCAGAGCAGAATCTTGCCAAAGACCGTGTCGCGCGCTCGAACGATCTCTCCAAGCGCGAACAGCCACACGGCAATCCACAGCAGCATCCCAGGCACCCCGAACTCAACCGCAACATGGGTGAACATGTTGTGGGTGTGATCGAACTGCAGGCCCGCAGCTTCAACCTTGTAATGGCCACCCAGCCCCAGGCCGCCCCATGGGTGCTCGCCGATCATGTGCAGCGCCGAGCGGAAAATTTCGGGACGGAATGACGAGCCGCGCGCGGCGATGAGATCATAGACGGCGTAAAAGGCCAACCCGGTGCTCACCACGGCGAACAGCGCCATGAGCTGGCTGTGCCTGTCACGGAACCACAGGGGGGCCATGATCACAGGAATGACCAGCGCCACTGCCGCACCACGGCTCTGGCTCAAGGCGACGAATGCGCCCAGGCAGGCCAGTGCCAGCAGCCACCCCAGGCGCAAGGCACGCTGTTTTGGCAGATCGTAGAGCAGCAGCAGAGCAGCTACGCCGACAACATAGGCACCCAGGATCGGGTGCGAGATTTCGCCGATACCTTCCAGGCGCGTAATCAGCGGCATCGCCAAAACACCGTAGAATCTGACAATCGAGACCAGCGCAGCAATCGCCAGCAAGCCAGCACCGATCCGCAACAACAGGCGAATGCGGGACGGGCCCATTTGCCCTATCAGCGGGAACGCCAGCAAGAAAAGCAGAATGTAGATCAGCCGCTTGCTTTCACGCGCGACTTCTTCATTGCTTGACCAGGCCAGGCTCAATGCCCCCCAGAGCAGGAACAGCACCAGCGCTCCCCACAGTGCGGGCTGACGCTGCCAGGCTTCAAGCAGAATGCGTCGCGCCGACCACGCCATCAACAAGGCTGGCAACCACATGAACAGGATCATGCCTTGCTGATACAACTTGTTGCTGGGCGCCAAGGCAATGGCTGCCAGGAACCAGATCAATCCCAATGATAACCAGGCCTTGGCCCAGTTTTTCTGATACAACATCCCTTCTCCCCGGTAACGCGAAATGACACCAGACATGGTGCAACAGCTTTATTTTCGGCATTATTGCCAGTCATTTTTGCTTGCCAGACGACAAGGCCCTATACATGCAGTGCTCCCGCCTCTCCCAGGTCGACTTCGATCAGATGACACTTGGTGCCCAGGTGCTAGAGGCAGATAGCCATGGCGCCAAAGTCTACCTGCTTGAAGATGGAAACTTCCTTAAGATTTTTCGCAGGAAACGTCTGATTTCATCCGCATTGTTGCGACCATACTCACAACGTTTCGTTGACAATGCTGCTCGACTCAAGCAATTCGGCATCCCCACTCTTGAAGTGATCAGCCAGCACAAACTCGATGTACCAGGCAGGACAGCAGTGCTGTATCGCCCGCTGCCAGGGCGCACACTGTTGCAGCTATCGCGTGATGCAGGGTTTAGCTGGGCCAACTACCTGCCCCGGCTGATCGAACTGATCCGTCAACTGCACAGCAACGGCGTGTACTTCCGGTCGCTGCATCTGGGCAATGTCGTGGTAACGCCTGACCAGCGCCTCGGCCTGATCGATGTGGCAGACATGCGCTTCCTGCGCCCGCCACTGTCCGCGCGAATGATCAGGCGCAATGTGCAACACATGGTGCGTTACATTGAGCGGGAGAACTTGGGAGACCAATTCCCTCTCGCCGACTTCGAGGCAGCTCTGCTGGCCCGCTGAGGTCAACCACGCAGCAGCTTCTGCGCCCCGTCACAGAACGCCTGCCATGCCGCCTCGGGTGCCAGCGCCTCGCGCTGACGAGCGGCCATGGCCTGAGCGCTGGGGGCATCGCAGCGTTCGATTGCCTGGGACCAGGCCTCGACGCCGCCAACCGGCAGGTAGCAGCCCGCCTCCCGCAACTGCTCACGAAACACTGGCAGATCGCTGCAGATCACCGGCAGATCCGCCATTACGGCCTCTTGCACCACAAGGCCCAGGCCCTCCGCACGCGACGGCACCAGCAGCCAGTCAAACGCCCGGTAGAGTTGTTGCAATTCATCGTGGTGGCCACACAACATCACCCGCCCGGCCAGATCCAGAGCGTCAATTTGCGCCTGCAAGCTGGCGCGCAGAGGGCCATCACCGACAATCGCCAGGCGCATGTCCGGTCGGCTGGCTGCCCCCTTGGCGAATGCCTCGATGAGCATCTCGAGGCCTTTGCTTTCTACCAGCCGCCCCACCGCTCCGAGCACCTGACCTGAGGCTTGGGGCAACGCCAGCACTTGGCGAGCCTGCTCACGGCTGAGCAGCGGCCTGGCAAAGGCCTGCGGGTCGAATGCCATGCGTAGCGCTTGCACAGGACGACCAATATCCTGCTCCAGCGAGCGCGCCAAGGTTTGCGAAACGGCTGCGATGCTAAGTCGCTCAGAGGGCAACTGGTTCAACAAGCGCACATCGCTGGCATTCAGCCGGGTACTGCCATGGAACAGCACTTTGACCCGCACTCCCGGGATTTGCTGCAACACCGGCAGCACCAAACGTGCGACCCCGACGCCGTCGAGCAGGATCACATCAGCCTGGGCTTGTTGCAGCGCCCTGCGCAGACGCAGGCGCTGCCAAGGCAGCAACAGACGCCAAAGGCTTTTACCCTTCAGCACACGCTGCGGTATGTGCCACACGCGGGTGGGGCCGCGGCTATGACACAGCTTACCGCCGAGCAACAACCAGTTACTGATGGTGGCATCGGCCCCCGCGTGCGACAGCACTTGTTGGTGGACCTTGTGGATGGACATGTACGGCGAACCGCCTGCCCACATCATGTTGACAATATTCATGGGGATAGCGCCCCTCTCCCGTGCAAGCCAGGTGGGACTGCAACTTCATTTAACAAGAATCGGATTTCCCATGCAGATAAGGGCGCCCATAACCAGCGTCAATGCCGGTCTCACCCGACATGGCGTCGGGAAAGCGCCCCCTCTCCAGCATAGGCTGGAAATGCTGGACAGCACTGCTGTCCCTTAGACGACCTTGGCAACTCGGGTTAGTGCCCGTAATCACCATGAAACCTTCAGCGAACGCTGTCATCGGACATGCTGATGATCAGAAGCCGAGCTTAAGCCGCAAGCGCTGCCAGGCAGACAGCGGCGGCTGAGGCCTGAGTGCCGGGCGCATATGCTCGACGATGCTCCGCCCCACTGCAGCGAAACTGAAACGCGACACTGCCAGCTCGCGACCATTTTCGGCAATCTGCTGCGCCAGCGCAGGGTTTTCACGCAAGGTGCGCAACTTGGCCTGTAGCGTCGGA
This sequence comes from Pseudomonas sp. TWI628, assembly GCF_039673865.1. Taxonomy (NCBI): domain Bacteria; kingdom Pseudomonadati; phylum Pseudomonadota; class Gammaproteobacteria; order Pseudomonadales; family Pseudomonadaceae; genus Pseudomonas; species Pseudomonas sp. TWI628. The sequence goes on from NZ_JBDJMM010000050.1 coordinate 16,324, forward strand.
ATGTTGTCATAGAACACGACGTTGACCATGTCCTGCAGCCCCAGTGCACGATTTTCTGCCTCGCCCTGGTCGTATGCCAGCAGCACACAGCCACAGGCCATGGCTTCAAAATTCTTGATCATGTACTCGCCCATGCCGACATCGGCACTGACGAAAAAGCGAATGCGATTGAGGGTGTTGCAGTAGTCTTCACCCGACTTGGTGCGGGTCACCACCAGGTTCTCGACCTGCCCCAACTCGTCCAGCAGTGCCTTGCGCCCGCTGTAGGCAACACTGTTGGTGCTGCCAACGAACGCCAGTTCGATATCGCGCTCGCGGCCCTGGTCGGCCAGCAGTTGTTCGTCATAGCCCTTGGGCACGAAGACCGCGTCGAAGCCCTCCTGGCGCAGGCGCTCGCTGACCATGTAGCCAGAGCTGATTACCCGCGCCCACGGCAGCTTGCGGTAATGCGCGCTGAACTTGCCGGTGTACTTGCAAGGGATGTAGTTCTGGTAGGCGTCATGCTCAAGAATGACCAGGTTCGGCACCGTGCGGATGAAGGCGGCCTGGCGGATCTCTTGCTTGAAGCGCAGGAAGAAGACGATGCGGTCATAGCGCTCGACCTGCACTTCACGCTTGAAGTAGCGGCGCAGGTTGCGCTGGTCTTCGCTGGTCAGCCAGCGCAGGTCGCATTCGCAGTTGGCCGCGACGCCGTCGTACAGGCGATCGAGGATCGCGCGCTGTTCCTTCTGTACCAGAAATAGGACTTTCATTGCTTTCCTTGGGCGCTCTGCGCCATCGCGGTCGGGTTTACAGCTCACGCCGCCAGAACAATTCATGCCGGCGCACGGCCTTGCGGAAAAACTCATTCTCTCCGTAAGGCGACGGCCGGCGCCCCGCCAGCCAGCGCTGCAGCAAGCGACGCAGGCGGCGCTTGAACGGTGCAGGGGGCTGCAAGTCGTGCATCATGCCCAAGGCCATGGCCTTGTCCCGCTGGGTAGCGACATCCAGCAGCAGGGTGCATGGCGCCCAGGCCTGCTCTGCGCTCAGTTGCGGCGGCAAGGCCACACCATCGCCGCTGTCGCCCATGGGCCAGCGGTCGTTGTCATGCAGGTGGTTGGCGTAGCACAGCAGCGTCTGCGGCTGCCAGGCCAGGCCTTGCAGAGCCTCCATGACCGCCGCCTGGGCGCAGATATGGTCAGGGTGTGGGTCAAGTTGCGGATGCGGCATGACCAGCACTTCAGGCTTGGCCATTTCCAGCAGGGCCCGCAAATCGGCCAGCAGGTTTTGCCAGGTTGGCGCACCATCGCGGTCCGCCGGCAGCGGGAACGGGTTGAACTGGCGGAACGGGCGGATATCGGCCATGTCCGCTTCGCGGGAGGCAGCAGGCTGGTCAGGGGCGAGCTGCATGGCGGGCAGCTGCAGGCAGAAATACCCCAACTGCATGCAGCGTGACTCCGGTACGCCGGCCCAGCGCGGTACGGCGATGCTGTCCCAGGCGCGCAGGCGTCCCTTCAAGCGGGCAGCCTCCGACTTGCCCAGGCCCATCTGCTGATAGTGCTCGGCCTCGATCTCACCCGCAGTCAGGGTCACCACCCAGGTCTCGTCCGCCTGACTGTACAAACCATAAGCGGCCAGCTCGGCATCATCGGCATGCGGCGCGATCACCATCACGCGACGACGCTGCAGCTCGACGCTGGGTGTTATCCACAGGCGCGGCTCACCCACCAGCCGGCAATGCCGCCCGCGCAGGTGCAGCGTGCCCGCTTGCAGCGGTGCCGCCAACCCGGTGAGGTTGAGGAAGCGCAGCCCATCGACACCGCGCTCGAAGGTCTGCTGATCGCGCAGCTCGTCGCCGAGCAGCTCGACCCGCGGATCGAGGAAGCGCCCAAGCCAGCCGCTTTTCACCCGCACTTCAAGCACCAGGGTCTCATCGCCCTGCAACGCCGCCTCCACCTTGAGCAGCCCGTCGCGCAGCACGACCGGCGCTTCGTGGCTCAGCTCGCCGAAGCGGTAGGCGTAATCCTCGCCAGGCGCATAGAACAGGTGGTCGGCGAACCAGGCTTCGTGAGCGGCCCAGAGCAACGGCAGCAGCAACAGCGGCAGCCACCACCAGGTGAATACACCCAGCGCCACCAGCACGACCAGGCTGGCAAGCAAGCCCAGGCGCTTGTTGCGCCGATGGCGCTTGAGCAACTGCTGCTTGCGGCTCACGCCTGGAATACCGGCACAGGGTTGCACCAACGGTCCTTGTACTCCCGGTCAGCACGGCCGAACGAGAAGCGCAGCGGTTTGTTGCGCGCCTTGGCATCGTCCCAGGCCGCCTGGGTATTGAGGAAGCTCAGCACGCTACCTGGGCTGAAGGCCTTGGTTTCCGGGTCGACACCGCCGTTGATGTATTCGACGCTGATCCACTCAGGCGCTTCGACGCGATACACCAGCTGGATGGCGATTGGCTTGTCGTCGAGCATCAGCACCGAGCCGATCAGCAGCTCGCGCAGGCGCTCCAGCACTTCGGCCATGCGCTCGGCACCGGTGGCCGGGAAGCCCCAGCGGCGCTGGAACAGGTCGCAGTACATGGCGGCGATCTGCTGCGCACTGAAATCGCTGATCGGGCGCACCACGCCGCCCGCTTCTTCCAGCAGGCGCAATTCGCGGCGCTGGTTGTAGCGGAACTTCTTCGACAGGTCTTCATGGGCGCGGGCCATGGCCAGTTGCTCCTTCTGCACCTTGAGGCCGCTGAAGCGGCCCTGGTTCAGCTCGGACAGGTAGCGTGCGCCATGGCGCAACGGCGCGCCGGCATCAGCCGTGGCCGGCAGGATGATCTCGGCATTGCCAAGGTCGAACAGGGCCTTCTTGCCGGCACGCTTGAGCACGTCCTTGGACAACGCCAGATGACGCCCCCAGGTCGGGATGGCAGCTTTCAGCTCTCCCGCCCGGTACCAGCCCAGGTAACGCACCGGAATCTGCGCCAGATCCGCCAGTTGCTCGACCACCAACGGGTGCGTCGCGACGCTGCCGCCGAAACGCGCCCACGCCTCGGCGTAGGCAGGCGCATCAATGGCCTGCCAACCGCGCTCGCGGAAGGCCTGGATATGATTGAGCATCAAGCCTTCCCCACCAGCGCACGAACCTGTGGCAACTGCCAGAACGCCTCGCGCACGGCCTGGTCGGAGAAACGCTCGTGCAGGCGCTGCAGCATATGCGCGGCGCAGGCTTCACGCTGCTGCTCATTCAGCGCAGCCATGTGCTTGAGACCCTGTGCCAGTTGCCCGGCATCGGCCAGCGGGAACAGCACACCAACACCTTCGACCACCTCTCGCGCACCGCCGCACGCCGTGGCCAGCAGCGGCACGCCAGCGACCATGGCTTCGAGCAGGACCATGCCGAACGGCTCATGGTCGGAGCTCAGGGCGAACACATCGAAAGCCTGGAAGTAGCGACGCGCATCCGGCACCTGGCCGAGGAAGTCCACCTGCGCGGCAATACCCAGCTCGGCAGCCTGTGCCTTGAGCTTGGCCTCCAGGCGGCCCTTGCCAAGGATTGCCAGGCGTGCACCGGCCGGCAGGCCCGGCAGCGCCTCGGCAAAGCCACGCAGCAAGGTTGCCTGATCCTTGTCGGGGTGCAGGCGGCCGACGTTGCCGACCACCCATGCCTGGGCATCCAGGCCCAACGCCTCGCGGGCTTCGGCACGGGGCACCAGGGCAGCTTGCAGGGCGTCGATGTCGATACGGTTGTACAACGTCTGGATACGCTCGGCCGGCCACTGCGGCAAGCAGCGGCGCATGTCGTCACGCACCGCATCCGACACACCCAGCAGGCTCAGGCGCTTGCTGAACAGGTTGGCGAACAGGCGCCGGCCCTTGCGCTCATAGTCGCCGAACGCATGGTGCACGCCGATCACCGGCAAGCCGGTGCCCAGCAGCGCAACATAGATTGGCTTGAAACGGTGCGCGATGCAGAAGCTGAAATTGCGCTCGGCCGCGATACGGCGAAGGGCACGAATGGCACCGAGCTTCAGGCCGCGCACAGCCTTGGAGCTGAATTCGAGAAACAGCACCTCGTCCGACGCGCAGCCAGCCGCAATCTGCGGGTCGGCGGCGCCGGTGAGGAACACGGTGGTGACCTTGTAGCCGCTGCCCTGGAACAGGCTGGCGTACTGACGGGCGCAATCGAGGAACGGCCCGTCATAGCCATGGCAGAACTGCAGGATCCGCGCTTCAGAGCGGCTGGTCATAGGCGGCGGCGCCGTCCTTCACGACCAGGATGTCTTCCATGATCAGGTACTGCAGGTCCGAACCGAAGAACATGTTCAGCGCGTCGGTCGGCGAGCAGATCATCGGCTCGCCACGGCGGTTCAGCGAGGTGTTCAGCGATACGCCGTTGCCGGTCAGGTCTTCCAGCGCCTTCATCATGTCGTAGTAGCGCGGGTTGTATTCACGCTTGAGCACCTGGGCACGCGAGGTGCCATCCTCGTGGACCACTTCCGGCACACGGGTCTTCCACTCTTCAGCCACTTCGAAGGTGAAGGTCATGAACGGCGCCGGGTGGTCGACCTTGATCATCTGCGGGGCGACGGTGTCGAGCATCGACGGGCAGAAAGGTCTCCAGCGTTCGCGGAACTTGATCTGCTCGTTGATGCGGTTGGCCACGCCCGGCACGCTCGGGCAGCCGATGATCGAACGCCCGCCCAGGGCACGTGGGCCGAATTCCATGCGGCCCTGGAACCAGGCTACCGGGTTGCCTTCGACCATGATCTTGGCGATACGCTGCGGCATGTCGTCGAGCTTGCGCCACTTCGGCGCGTTCGGGTGGCGGGCGCAGGCGGCGATCACGTCTTCGTTGGAGTAGGACGGGCCGAGGTAGACGTGCTCCATCTTCTCGACCGGCACGCCACGGGCGTGGGAAACGTAGGCAGCAGCGCCGACGGCGGTACCGGCGTCGCCGGAAGCCGGCTGGACGAACAGCTCCTTGACGTCAGGACGGGCGATGATCTTCTGGTTGAGCTTGACGTTCAGCGCGCAGCCGCCGGCGAAGGCCAGCTTGCCGGTTTCACGCAGGGTGTCGCCCAGGTAGTGGTCGATCATCTGCAGGGCGATCTTTTCGAACAACGCCTGCATGCTGGCCGCATAGTGGATGTACGGCTCGTCGGCGATGTCGCCTTCGCGCTTGGGGCCCAGCCATTCGATCAGCTTCGGCGAGAAGTAGAACCCCTTGCCCTTCTCTTTATAACGGCGCAGGCCGATGACGTTGGCGTACTCGGTGTTGATCACCAGTTCGCCGTTCTCGAAGCTGGCCAGGCGGGAGAAGTCGTACTTGCTGGCGTCGCCGTACGGCGCCATGCCCATGACCTTGAACTCGCCGTCGAGCATCTCGAAACCAAGGAACTCGGTGATTGCGCCGTACAGGCCACCCAGCGAGTCCGGATCGAAGAATTCCTTGATCTTGTGGATCTTGCCGTTTTCGCCGTAGCCGAAGAAGGTGGTGGCGTACTCACCCTTGCCGTCGATGCCGAGGATCGCGGTCTTTTCCTTGAAGCCCGAGCAGTGATAGGCGCTGGACGCGTGGGCCAGGTGGTGCTCGACCGGCTCGATCTTGACCTTCTTCGGGTCGAAGCCCAGCTGCTCCAGGCACCAGACAATCTTCTTGCGGTAGCGCTTGTAGCGACGGTTGCCCATCAGGATGGCGTCGAGGGCGCGGTCCGGGGCGTACCAGTAGCGCTTGGCGTAGTGCCAGCGGGCCTTGCCGAACAGGCTGATCGGGGCGAACGGGATGGCCACCACGTCAACGTCGGACGGCTTGATGCCGGCTTGTTCCAGGCAGAATTTCGCCGACTCGTAGGGCATGCGGTTCTTCGCATGCTTGTCACGCACGAAGCGCTCTTCTTCGGCGGCGGCAATCAGTTTGCCGTCGATGTACAGGGCCGCGGAAGGGTCATGGCTAAGGGCGCCGGACAGGCCAAGAATCGTCAATGCCAAGGGATTAGCCTCTTCATTCGGTAGAGATGCGCCAGCGGCCTCATGGGCGGGTGGCGGCTAAAGGGCGAGATTATAACGCAAACATATGCGCAACGCGGCAACCTGTACTGGCCGGCGATGAGGCCAGTACAGGCAAGCAGAATTATTCGGCGATCAGCCAGTCCATGCGGAAGCTGCCGGCAGTCTGTGCCAGCTCCTTGGCCAGCCAAGGCAGCAGCTCGCGCAGCTCTTCTTCCAGCCCCCAAGGCGGGTTGGCGATAGCCAGGCCAGAACCGTTGAGACCCTGCGGGCTATCCTGATGGTGCACATACAGCTCGACCCGCAGCAGCTTTGGCGCACCGGTGCTGGTCAGGTCCTGGTAAAAGCGGGTCAGCGAGCGCTGGTCCTTGATCGGGTACCAGATGGCCGCGACGGTCTGGCGCATGCGGCCGATCGCCTCTTTCATCGAGGTGGTGCAGCGCTTGAGCTCGTCTGCCTGCTCGAACGGCGGGTCGATCAGCATGATCGCGCGCTTTTCCTGCACGGGCAGCAAGGCACGCGGCACATGCCAGCCTTCGCCCAGGTGCACGACCACACGCGGGTCCTTCTTCATGTTCTCTCTGAGCAGCGGCCCGTCTTCCGGGTGCTTCTCGTTGAGCAGGGCACGATCCTGCTGGCGCATCAGGCGACGAGCCAGCTCGGGTGAACCCGGGTAGTAGCGCAGCTCACCATCGGCATTCAGACGTTTGATGATACGCAGGTAGTCGGCGGCCATGGCCGGCACGTCATCGCGGTTCCACAGGCGGGCGACGCCTTCCAGGTACTCGCCGGTGCGGGTCGCCTGATCGCCTTGCAGGTCGTACAGACCGAGGCCGGCATGGGTGTCGATGTAGGCGAACGGCTGCTCCTTGCGCGACATCAGGGCGATGAGGCGGGTCAGCACGATATGCTTGAGGACGTCGGCGTGGTTGCCGGCGTGGAAGGCGTGACGATAATTCATGGCAACTCCTGCGGGGGTGGCAAGTTTACCTCGTAAGGCGGGTGCAGTCAGGTATGTCGGTGGTTTTCACGGGACTGTCAGATTTTTTGTGTGCGGGCCGGTAACGGCCTGCCGTTAGGCAGGCCCTGATTTTCACCAGGTCGGCCTGATGAACCGATCTCCGTACAGAACCGCAAATTG
>NZ_JBDJMM010000051.1:0-23183 GCF_039673865.1 Pseudomonas sp. TWI628
GGGGGGGGGGGTGGTGGTTCGGGTGGGGGGGGGGCTGTCCGCCGGGGTTGGTGTCCTCTGGGGGGCGGCGGTGGGGGGGCGCGCCCCCCCCCCCCCCCCGACACAGGTTAACGCAGCAGGGCCTGGATCTGTTCGTGCAGGGTATCGAGGTCGAATGGCTTGGCCAGGATCGGCGCCTTGCGGGCGATCGGGCTGCCGGATTCAAGGATCTCCGCCGGGTAGCCGCTGATGAAGATCACCTTCAGGTCCGGTCGCAACTTTACCGCAGGTTCGGCGATCTCCACCCCGGAAATACCACCCGGCAAGCGGAAATCGGTCACCATCAGGTCCAGGTGCGGCTTGCTCGCCAGAATGGCGAAGGCCTGTTCACCGTCCTCTGCCACCAGCACGTGGTAGCCCTCACCCGCCAGGTAGTCGCGCAGGATCATCCGGATCGCCGGTTCATCTTCGACCACCAGCACCACATCTTGTGCATCTTCACTCATGACAACGCCTTGAAATTCATACAGTTGGCCATCTGACCCCAGGCTTACGCGGAGGTTGCCCGCAGCTGGTCGTTTTGTTCGGTTGCACCTGCCAGCGGCAGCAGCAAGCTGAAAGTGGCACCCTTGCCCTCCTCGCTTTGCACCTGGATGCGTCCGCCATGGGCCTGGACGATCTGCTCGGAGATATACAACCCCAGCCCCAAGCCAGCACTGGCCTGCTGGGTGGCCACGCGCTCGAACTGCTGGAAGATCCGCTGCTGGTTGGCGGCGCTGATGCCGATCCCGCCGTCCTGCACCTGTACCCAGGCCAGGCCATCCTGCTCGAACACCCGCACCTGCACCGGCTGGCCTTCGCCATAGCGCAACGCATTGGACAACAGGTTGGCCAGTACTTGCTCAATACGAAATTCGTCCCACTCGCCACACAGTGATTCGCAACGCTGCAACTCGATACAGGTATCCAGCGCCGCAGCTTGGGCCGCGAAGTTCTCTACCAGGCCACGCACCAGCAGGCTCAGGTCGAATGCCTTGGGCCGCAGCGACAGCTTGCCGGTGCGGATGCGCGACACGTCGAGCATGTCCTCGATCAGGCGGATCAGGCTGTTGATCTGGCGTTCGTCACGCTCGACCATGGCTTGCAGCTTGTCGGCGCTGAACGCACTGAGGTTGCCGCGCGTCAGGTGCATCTTGCGCAGCTGGGTTTCCAGGATCAGGCCGTTGAGCGGCGTGCGCACCTCATGGGCAACGATCGACATGAAGTCGTCGCGCATGCGCACCGCATGCTCCAGCTCACCCCGCGCCACCTGCAACTGGGCCAGCAGCAGCTCCTGCTCCTGGCGGCTGCGTTCGAGCGCCTGCAACTGCCGGTCGAGCACCTTGCGCTGGCGGTACAGGTCGACGAATACCGATACCTTGCTCTTGACCGCCAGGGTGTCGAGGGGCTTGTGCAGGAAGTCCACCGCGCCGCTCTCGTAACCCTTGAAGGCATAGTTCATTTCACGCCCGGCAGCGGTGACGAAAACGATCGGAATGTTGCGGGTCTTTTCCGTACCGCGCATCAGCTCGGCCAGCTCGAAGCCGTTCATGCCCGGCATCTGCACGTCGAGAATGGCCAGGGCGAACTCGTGTTCGAGCAACAGCGACAGGGCCGCTTCTGCCGACTGCGCCTGGTGCACTTCGCGGTCTTCGCCCTGGATCAGGGCGGCCAGGGCCAGCAGGTTTTCCGGCAGGTCGTCGACGATCAGCAGTTTGGCAGGGGTGTGGCTTAGCATGCGCTGGGTTCCAGGGTAGCGAGCAACTGCCCGATACCGCTCAGAGAAAGAATAAGGTCAGGCGTGTGCAGGGCCAGTGCGGCCTCCGGCATCAGCGCCACCTGTGCGTCGCGGGGGTCCTGGACCACGGTCCGGCCGCCGTTGTTCTTGATGTAGGCAAGCCCTTGGGCACCATCTTCATTGGCACCGGTAAGTAGCACGCCGAGCAACCCGGGGCCGTAGGCATCGGCCGCCGAGGTGAACAGAAAATCGATGGCCGGGCGCGAGAAATGCACCGGCTCCTCCTGGCTCAGCGACAGGCTGAAGTCGGCTTCCACCGACAGGTGGTAACCCGGCCCGGCCACGTAGATCTGCCCGGGGGCAATGGCTTGCTTGTCGCAAGCCTGGCGCACCGGCAGCTGCACGCGCCGTTGCAGCACCTCGGCCAACTGGCTGTGGCGGTCGTCTGGCAGGTGCAGCACGCACAAGACCGGAATGGCAAAACTGGCCGGCAGCGCGCCGAGCACCGTGAACAGCGCCGTGACGCCGCCCGCCGAGGCGCCGATGACCACCGCACGCACGCCGTTCATGATTTGCGGTAGATCCGTTCGGGCTTGACCAGCGGCTCGAAGCGCTCGCTGTAGGCCGAAAAGTCTACCGATTCCTTGCTGCCCAGTACCAGGAAGCCACGGTGGCACAAGGACTCGTGGAACAGCCCGAGGGCGCGGTCCTGCAGCGCCTTGTTGAAATAGATCAGCACATTGCGGCACGACACCAACTGGGTCTCGGAAAACACGCTGTCGGTGGCCAGGCTGTGGTCGGCAAAGGTCACGTTGTCACGCAGGCTGCTGTCCATGATGGCGTTGCCATAGGCAGCGGTGTAGTACTCGGCAAAGTCGCGGCGGCCACCGGCCAGGCGGTAGTTTTCTTCGTACTCGCGCATGCTCTGCATCGAGTAGATGCCCTGCTTGGCACGGTCCAGCGAGTGCGGGTTGATGTCGGTGGCGTAAATGATGGTGCGTTCGAGCAGGCCCTCCTCGCGCAGCAGGATGGCCATTGAATACACCTCTTCACCGGTGCTGCAACCGGCAATCCACACCTTGATCGACGGCCAGGTGCGCAGCAGCGGCACCACTTCCTGGCGCAGCGCGAGGAAGTGGCTGGGGTCGCGGAACATCTCGCTGACCGGGATCGTCAGGTACTGCAGCAACTGCATGAACATGCTCGGGTCGTGCAGCACCCGCTCCTGCAGCGCCGACACCGTAAGGCAATCGAACTGGCGCAGCGCATGGAGGATCCGGCGCTTGATCGAAGCGCCGGAATAGTTGCGAAAATCGTAGCTGTATTTGAGGTAGATCGCCTCGATCAGCAGCCGGATCTCGATGTCGGTGTTGCGCTCGCTAGTCAAATTCGCTCCAGTTGCGGCAGCCATACGCGGATCAACGAGAACAGGCGGTCCAGGTCGATCGGTTTGGCCAGGTAATCATTGGCGCCTGCCTGCAGGCAACGCTGCTGGTCGTCCTTCATCGCCTTGGCGGTGACGGCGATGATCGGCAGCTTGCGCCAGCGCGGCTGCTGGCGGATTAGCCGAGTGGCCTCGAAGCCGTCCATCTCCGGCATCATCACGTCCATCAGCACCAGGTCGATGTCATCGTGCTGCTCCAGGCGCTCGATGGCTTCGCGCCCGTTGCGGCCGATCTCGACGATGGCACCTTTGTGCTCCAGGGCGCTGGTGAGGGCAAAGATGTTGCGCACATCGTCGTCCACCAGCAGCACCTTGCGGCCCTCGAACACCTTGTCGCGGCTGCGCGCGGTCTTGAGCATGCGCTGGCGCTCATGGGACAGCTGCGATTCGACCTTGTGCAGGAACAGCGTCACTTCATCAAGCAGACGCTCCGGCGAGCGCGCGCCCTTGATGATGATCGAGCGCGAATACTTGAGCAGGTCGGCCTCTTCTTCGCGGGTGAGGTTGCGCCCGGTGTAGACGATCACTGGCGGGAACGAACGGATATCCTCGGCGGTCATGCGTTTGAGCAGCTCGTTGCCGAGCATGTCGGGCAGCTTGAGGTCGATGATCATGCAGTCGTAGATGTTCTCGCGCAACAGTGCCAGGGCGTCCTGGGCCATGGCCACCGCAGTGATTTCGACATCCTCGTCGCCGATCAGGCGGGCGATGCTCTCGCGCTGCAGGTCGTCGTCCTCCACCAGCAGGATGTGCTTGAGCTTCTGGGTCAGCTTGGCCTCCAGGCGGGCGAAGACTTCCTTGAGCTCCTCACGGCTGGTGGGTTTGACCGCATAACCCACCGCCCCCATGTGCATGGCTGCCTCGACACGGTCCTCCACCGAGATGATGTGCACCGGGATGTGCCGGGTGGTGGCCTGCTCCTTGAGGCGCTGCAACACGGTCAGCCCGGAATGGTCGGGCAGGCGCATGTCCAGCAGGATTGCATCGGGGATGTACTGTTCGGCCAGCTCGAAGCCCTCATCGGCGCTTTGCGCCACCAGGCAGCTGTAACCCAGTTCGTGGGCCAGGTCGAAGAGAATGCGGGCGAAGTTCGGCTCGTCCTCGACTACCAGAATGCAGCGGTTGCCAAACGGTGCGCGCTCGCGGTCATCGCTGAAGGCCGGAGCCGGGCGCTTGGCCAGCGCCGGAACGGTAATCGACGGCGCCGGCGGCAGGCTGTCAACGGCCGGGCGCAAGCTCAACGCCTCGACCTCCTCACCCTGCGACTCGTAGCGTTCCGGCATGATCAGGTTGAACACGCTGCCCTGGCCAAGGCTGCTGTCAACGCTGATCTGCCCGCCCAGCAGATGGGCCAGGTCACGCGAGATCGACAGGCCCAGGCCGGTGCCGCCGTAGCGGCGGTTACTGGTGCCGTCAACCTGATGGAAGGCGCCGAAGATCGCCTGCTGCTGGTCGGCGGCGATGCCGATGCCGCTGTCGCGCACCGCGAAGATGATGCCGCTGCCGGCCTGGTAGCCAATGTTCAGGCTGACCTGGCCACGCTCGGTGAACTTGATGGCGTTGGACAGCAGGTTCTTGAGGATCTGCTCCAGGCGCTGGCGGTCGGTGAACAAGGTGGCTGGCACCTTCGCTTCGACCGTGACCTCGAAGCCCAGGCCCTTGTGCTCGGCCAACGGCTGGAACATGCCACGCAAGCCTTCGACCAGGCGTTCGAGCTGAGTGTTTTCCGGGCGCACTTCAAGCTTGCCGGCCTCGACCTTGGCGATGTCGAGGATGTCGTTGATCAGGTTCAGCAGGTCGTTGCCAGCGGAGTAGATCGACTCGGCGAACTTGACCTGCTCGGCGCTGAGGTTGCCCTCGCCGTTCTCGGCCAGCAGCTTGGCCAGGATCAGCGAGCTGTTGAGCGGCGTGCGCAGCTCGTGGGACATGTTGGCGAGGAACTCGGACTTGTACTTGCTCGAGCGTTGCAGGTCGTCGGCACGCGCCTGCAGTTCTTCCTGGGCCTGGCTGAGTTCGTCGTTCTTGCGGTCCAGCGCCTCGGTGCGTTCGGACAGTTGCTCGTTGGTCTGCTCAAGTTCGGCCTGCTGGGTTTCCAGGTGGGCCTGGGACTCCTTGAGCACCCGGGATTGTTCTTCGAGCTCTTCGTTGGCGGTCTTCAGTTCTTCCTGCTGCACCTGCAGTTCTTCGTTGAGCTGCTGGGTCTCGGCCAATACTTCCTGCAGGCGCTGGCGATAACGGGCACTTTCGATGGAAATGCCAAGGTTGCCGGCGACCCGTTGCATCAGTTCGTCGTCACGTTCCTGCAGCGGGCGCAGGAAGCCCAGTTCGAGCACCCCGTTGATCTGGCCGTCATCGCCGGCCGGCATCAGCAGCGCACTGCGTGGCAGGCCGCTGCCCAGGCCAGAGCTCAGGTGATAGTAGTTTTCCGGGAGGTCGTCCAGGCGCAGCAGGCGCCCTTCGCGCACGGCCTGGGCCAGCAGGCCGTCGTGATCACCCAGCACCTGTTGGCGAGCCTGCTCCTCGGCCGCCAGGCCATAGCTGGCCACGCGTACCAGGCGGCCATGTTCGTCGCGCACATAAAGCGCACCGACCACGCTGCCCAGATAGCTGGCGAAGAAGCGCAGAATGTTGTCGCCTAGCATCGGCAGGGTCAGCTGGCCGAGCATCTGCCCGGCCAGCTGTGTCTGGCCATTGCGCAGCCAGGCCTGGTGCTCCAGGCGCTCGGCAGCGCGCTGCTGCGCCTGCAGGTTTTCGGTGTAGCTGGCCGACAGGGCCAACAGATCGCGGCGGCCGAAATAGGCGAGCAAAGCGCTGAGGCCGACGATGAGCAGCACAAAGGCGGAAATGGCGGTAACGGTAACCGCACTGACCTTCTCGGTGCGCGCCAGGCGCAGCTGCTGCTCGGTGCCGATCAGGTCGTCGAACTCTTTGCGTATTTCGTCGGTGATGCGCTTGCCGCGGCCATTGCCGACCGAAGCACGGTAGTCGCCACCCGTGCGCAGCTGGTTGATCATCTCGCCGCCGAATGCGTTCCAGGCATTTTGCAAGGCAATCAGCCGGTCGATACGGTCAACCTGCTGCGGGTTGTCCTCGACCATGCCGCGCAGGCTCTGCAGGCTACCGAGAATGCGTGGCTTGGCCACCTCGTAGGGGTCGAGGAAGCGTTCGTCACCAGTGATCAGATAACCGCGCATGCCGGTTTCCATGTCGATCGACAACTTGAGCGTTTCGTTGGCATTGCCGATCACCCGATCGGTGTGCTCGACCCACTGCATGGACGAAAGCAGGTAGTTGATCACCGCGACGAAGGCCACGGCGCCGAGCAGGCCCACGGCCAGGGGCAGGCCGATATTTCGGCTTAACAGCTTGCGGAAGCTTTGCTGGTCAATCGAGGCTGCTTGAATCATTTGAAAACGCCCGCGCAAAAAAGGTCCATTGAAAAGTGTGGCGGCTGAAGCCTGTTGTTATCTGCCGCTGCGCTCACCGGTTAACAAGCGAGTCTAACCCGCTTGGGCCGCTTCGGCAGGGCATTTAGCCAGTATTTGAAGGCTGCCTGTGAGATTCGTTCCATCGTTGTGCCACAGTCGGTATCCTCGGGAACTTCTGTCCCTGCCTGGCGCACAGAGTAGGGACATGCCTTTTTTTAACAGGAATACAACCATGCACCTTCTGGTAGTCGAAGACGACGACATCGTACGCATGCTGATGGTCGAAGTGCTCGACGAATTGGGCTACAGCACCCTCGAGGCAGAAAACGCCACGGCAGCGCTGAAGGTGATCGAGGATACCAGCCAGCAACTGGCCCTGCTGGTGACCGACGTGGGCCTGCCGGACATGCGCGGTGAGGCGCTGGCAGCCAAGGCCCGTGCGGCGCGGCCGTTGCTGCCAGTGCTGTTTGCCAGTGGCTATGCCGAGAGTTTCGAGGTGCCGGAGGGCATGCACATGATCGGCAAGCCGTTCAGCATCGACCAGCTGCGCGACAAGGTGGTGGAGATTCTGGGTACGCCTTGAGCGGCGGTAATGCCACTCAAAGCTCTCTGCGCAACAGATAGGTATCCATGATCCACCCCCTGCGCAGCCGCTCCCGCTCGCGCACCTCAAGTATCCGTGCCTTCACGGCCTGCAAAGGCCCAGCGATCAGCACTTCATCGGCCGTGCCCAGGTAAGCGCCCCAGTAGATCACCAGCGCCGGATCCTCCAGCGCCGCAAAGGCACATTGCCCGTCGAGCATCACCACCACATTGTCCACCTGCCCCTGCTCGGCCAGGCGCCGCCCTGGCAGTACAGTCAGCGGCTCGCCAATGCGGTTGAGGGGGATCTGGTGCCGCGCCGCCAGGGCCTGCACACTGCTGATACCGGGAATCACCTGCAGGCGCAGCGCCACACCGCGTTCGCGGACCAGGGCAAGAATACGCAAGGTGCTGTCGTAGAGCCCCGGCTCACCCCAAAGCAAAAAGGCGCCGATATCCTCGGCGCCCATCTCTTCGCTGATCAACCGGGCATACAGCGCGGCACGCTGGCGATGCCAGTCGTGCACCGCGCCTGCGTAGTCATCCGCCTCGGCATCGCGCCGCGGGTCCGCCACTTGCACCAGGCGGTAGCCACCCTCGGGCCGGTAGCGCTCGAGGATCGCCTTGCGCAAGCGCAGCAGATCACCCTTGCCGGCGCCTTTGTCGAGCACGAAGAACACGCTGGCGCGACGCAGTGCCTCGATTGCCTCGACGGTGATCTGCCGCGGGTCGCCTGGGCCGATACCGATCAGCAGAACGTCTTTCATGGCACCGCCCGATATCTCGACTCAGAAGATAGAGAAGTTATAGCTGACGATGACCCGTGTCTCGTCCATGTCCCGCGCCCACTTCTCGTAGTTGCTGCGGTACGTGGAGTTGCGCAGGCGCACGCTGACATCCTTGAAGGTGCCGCTCTGCACCTGGTACTTGAGCTCGGTGTCGCGTTCCCATTCCTTGCCTTCGGCATTGCTGCCCGGGACCTTGATGTGGTCGCCGTTGATGTAGCGGGTGAAGAAGCTCAGGCCGGGCACGCCGAGGGCTTTGAAGTCGTAGTCGTAACGCAACTGCCAGGAGCGCTCCTGGGCGGCGGCGAAGTCGTTGACCTGGGCGTAGTTGACCAGGTACGGGTTGCTGCCATCGAGGTACGGCATGGCACTTTCGCCGTACATGCGCTGCCAGCCGGCGCTGATCTTGTGCCCTCCCAGGCTGTAGCCGAGCATGCCGCTGAAGGCCCGGTGGTCGATCTCGCCAGCGCGGGCATTGCCGATGTCATCGCTCTTGATCAGCCGCAGGTCTGCCGACAGGCTGCCGACGGCGAGCGGCTGGCTGGCGACCAGGCCAAGGAAATGCTGGCGGTAGATGTTTTCCAGCTTGGCGACCTGATACTGGGCACTGAACCGGTCATTGAAACGGTAGTCCAGGCCGGCCAGGTCAAAGTGGTCGGCTTCGGTATCGCAGGCATAGCGCTTGTTCTTGCAATGCACGCGAATATCCTGGCGATCGGTGGAATCACGCGCGGTGTACTTGTCCAGCCGGGCCAGGGTGAACTTCAGGTCGCGCACTTCTTCGGAGGTGAGCATCGCACCGTGGAACAGGGTCGGCAGCAGGCGACCATCGTTGTATTTCAACAGCGGTACGTCCGGCATCATCGAGCCATACTTCAGCACCGTGCTGGAAACCTTGACCTTGGCCGCCAGGCCCATCTTCGCGTATTGGTCGGCGGAGTGCCGTGGGTCGTGCCCGGAAGACGGCAGCAAACCACTGTTACTGTCGGCCGGGCTGGAATCCAGCTTGATCCCTAACATGCCCAGTGCATCCACGCCAAAGCCGACCGGGCCCTGGGTATAACCCGACTGCACATTGAGAATGAAGCCTTGCGCCGACTCTTCACGTTTTGACGCACCCTGGCTGGAACTGCTGTGGCCGTCACGAAAATCCCGGTTGAAATAGACAGTGCGTGCTTCGAGCTTGGCACGCGTGTCTTCAAGAAAACCGGCGGCCTGGGCATGCGCGCCGGTACACAACAGGAACAGGCCGGCAACACGGCGCCCGGGGGCGAGAGGAAGGGGGGAAAACATGCGAGGGAACATCCACAAGAAAGGCGAAAAAACAAATCGTGGCGCACCCTGCGCCACGCTAATGCGTCGCGGCCGAACATGCGCCGACCATCATCTGAAATGATCGCCCAACCGCTCTGCTCCGGGCTATTGGACCATGGTCTAGAAGCCCTCGAAGACGGATCGCAAAACCGTTTGAGTTACCGCCCGGAAAACTTGGAAAGTTCCCGTTTACTTATAAAAAGTTTGCGGTTTACCGAAGTCCGGCAAGTGTCTACACTCGATCTCAGCGAACAGTGTTACCCACCCGCGTGGCGGGCGTTTAGTCCTTGTCAATGTTCGTCACGCCCTGCCACGGAAGACGTACAGGAGTGATTACAGTGTCCAGACTTGCAGAGTTTCGTGCTGCCGAAAAAGCGCTCCAGGAACAGATGGCGCAACTGGAGGCGCTGAAAAAGGATGCCGGCCTCAAACGCGAAATCGAATTCGAGCAGAAACTAGTCGGCCTGATGAAAAGCTATGACAAAAGTCTGCGCGATATCATCGCCATCCTCGACCCGAAGGCGGTTACCCGTGGTGCTGTCAGTGCACCGAAACAGCAGCGCCGCCCGCGCGTGGTTAAAGTCTACGAAAACCCGCACACCGGCGAGCTGATCGAGACCAAAGGCGGCAACCACCGCGGTCTCAAGGCGTGGAAAGAACAGTATGGGGCCACTACCGTGGAAAGCTGGGTTCGCTGATGAAACGTCAACACCCACTTCACACTTTTTTCACAACGGCTGCAGCAGTATCGAGACAGCTAAAGGACTAGCGACCCCATCACGCGCCCGCACATGCGGGCCTCTAATTCCGGCGCCCTGCTCCCCCCGAGCAGGGCGCTTTCATTTGCGCAAACGCTTCACTGACGTATCATGGCCTCCTGTCTGTTTCGCTGGCACCTGGTTGCCAGCCCCGTCTCTGGAGTACCCATGAGCCTGCACGATCTGCAAACCCTGCCTGGCGTCACCGCACAGCCAGACGCCGCTACCGCCCAGTTCGTCTTCAACCACACCATGCTGCGGGTCAAGGACATCGAGAAGTCGCTGGACTTCTACACCCGCGTGCTGGGCTTCCGCCTGGTCGACAAGCGCGACTTCCCGGAAGCTGCCTTCAGCCTGTACTTCCTGGCGCTGGTCGACCCGGCACAGATCCCTGCCGACGACGCTGCCCGCCACCAGTGGATGAAGTCGATCCCGGGCGTGCTGGAGCTGACCCACAACCACGGCACCGAAAACGACGCGGATTTCGCCTACCACAACGGCAACACCGACCCTCGTGGCTTTGGCCACATCTGCGTCTCGGTGCCGGACGTACGTGAAGCCTGTGCGCGTTTCGAAGCCCTCGACGTGCCGTTCCAGAAGCGCCTGCAAGACGGCCGCATGAACCACCTGGCCTTCATCAAGGACCCGGACGGTTACTGGGTAGAAGTGATCCAGCCAACCGAACTGAAGGGCTGATCGCCGTCAGCTCGCGCTCGTCGGGCCGGGAACTGCCGGCCCCTTGCTGTGGTATATGAAGGTAACCGCTTCACATGCCACAGCGAGGTAAGGACGATGCAATCTCTTCACTGTGAATACCGCGACCACACCATCACCGCCAGCGTGATGCCCCACCCCGACTCCCCCCTGCCCTATGCCGCCGGTTGCCTGATCACCGACCCACAGGGGCACACCAGCAAGCGCATGTCGATGCCGATGAAGTTCTTCTCGGACCTTGAGAATGCCCAGCATGTGTCGCTGGCCCATGGCCGGGCATTGGTGGACGAGCAGTTGGACAAGGGGCACAAGGCCTTCTGACCCGAGCGGTCATTTTGTTGCAGGAGCGGCGCGCGCGTAGGCTACCGCCGCTTCAACCTGTTCG
Source organism: Pseudomonas sp. TWI628 (assembly GCF_039673865.1). NCBI lineage: Bacteria > Pseudomonadati > Pseudomonadota > Gammaproteobacteria > Pseudomonadales > Pseudomonadaceae > Pseudomonas > Pseudomonas sp. TWI628. The sequence continues at coordinate 11,167 of NZ_JBDJMM010000051.1, forward strand.
CGGCTGGGCCGTACCCCGGTGTACAGCACGAACTGCTCCAACGCTTGCAGGGCGATCACTTCGAGCCCGGTAATTACCGGCTTGCCCAGCGCCTCCGCCCGCTGAATTAACGGCGTGCGCGCCGGCATCGCCACCACGTCGAACACCCGTTCTGCTGCCGCGATGGCATTTTCGCTGAAGGCCAGTTCCTGCGCCTCCGGCCCGCCAGCCATGCCGATCGGTGTCACGTTCACCAGCATCGGCGGGCACAAGTCACCCAGCTCAGCCACCCAGCGATAACCGCAGACATCCGCCAACTGCCGCCCGGCCTGCTCGTTGCGCGCGACGATGATGCCTTCTCGGAACCCGGCGTCGCGCAAGGCACTGGCCACCGCCTTGGCCATGCCGCCACTGCCGCGCAGGGCGAACGCAGTGGCGGGATCGACCTGATGTTCTTCGAACAGCTGCCGCACGGCCAGGTAATCGGTGTTGTAGGCCTTCAGATGCCCTGCTGTATTGACCAAGGTATTGACCGACTCGATCGCCGCCGCCGACGGGTCGATTTCGTCGACCAGCGCCATGCACGCCTCCTTGTACGGCATCGACACGCCACAGCCGCGAATGCCCAGCGCGCGGATGCCTGCGACGGCTGCCGGCAGGTCGTCGGTGCTCATGGCCTTGTAGTAGTAGTCAAGGCCGAGCTGCTGGTAGAGGTGATTATGAAAACGCACGCCGAAGGTGCCAGGCCGCCCGGCCAGGGAAATGCACAGTACGGTGTCTCTGCTGGGAGTTGTCGCCATAACCTGCTCCTTTTTCAGAACTGAATCGTTTATTCAGCGTACCAGACGCAACCACTGGTCGTCCCTTACACAACCTTTACCGTTTCCCTGTGCTCGGCTGACAGAGACCGGAGTCATAGTATTAAGGCCCCAAGCGTGGGGTTACCTTGCGAGGAAGTCTCATGAACCGTCATCTCCCCGGAATCGCCCTGCTGGTCGGTGCCTTGGCCATCAGCGGGCAAGCCTCTGCCCATGGTGGCGGCGGTCATGGCTGGTATGGCCCGGGTCCGCTGCTCGGTGCCGCTGTGGTCGGTGCCGTGGTCGGTGCGACGGTATATGGCGGCCACGACCGCACCGTCTATGTGCAACAACAGCCTGTCTACTACGGGCCGCCGCCGGTGTATGTGCAGGCGCCGCCACAGCCAGTCTACTACCAGCCGTACTACGTACCGGCTCCGCCACCACCGGCGTACCGCCCGTACTACGGCCCGCCACCGGTGTATTACGGCCCGCCTCGCTGGTGATCGTTGATAAAACTGATGAGCACTATTGAGCGTGTTGATTTCAAACACTGTCGGCTGCTGCGTAAGGTAGGGCCATGTTTCACAGGAGGTCCCCATGGCCACTATTCAGATCATGTCCGTCGTCGGCACTGCCGTCCCCGTCACCCTGCGTGAGCAAGGCCTGCTGGCCTGCTGGTACCTGGTAAGCAATGGCGAGGCCGTCAGCGGCCCGCTGGCTACCCGCGCCTCGGCCCAGGCCCTGGCTGAACAGCTCCAGGCCGATTGCCTGATCGCTTGACCGAATTTGTTGTGCGTTGCTCCCTACGCTCCTTGTGACCCGCCTGCTGGCGGGTCTTTTTTTGCCTGGTCATACCGACAAACGGAGAGCGAAAAACCATTGCAGCATGAGGCTTTTCATTTCGCGGCCGCAGCACAATGAAAGCCCTATCAGAATCGTCTGATTAAACTTCTGGCCATTCTGAGGATAACGTGGCGCATTCATTTCACAGGCATGCGCCATGCAAAAACAAGGCAAACTTATGACCAAGCAAGCAAGCAAGCAAGCAAGCAAGCAAGCAAGCAAGCAAGCAAGCAAGCAAGCAAGCAAGCAAGCAAGCAAGCAAGCAAGCAAGCAAGCAAGCAAGCAAGCAAGCAAGCATTATAATGGCCTGACTATACTTATATCAAGTATATGCTTCACTATTTCTGCATGTAGTTCACCGCCACATGCAAGCGTAAACGAAACTTCCAGTGAGGCAGAGAACGCCCGTTTAAATCACGCCTACCAGCGTTTAATTATCGAGCACCCCGAATTCAACTGGCCATTTGTCGAGGGGCTTGCAAAATGAATAAACCTATCACATCACTGGCTGCTTTTATCTTTATCGCCGCACCTTCGCTCTCGTTTGCAGCGTGTGAGTTTTTTGACGGCCACTCGCAAAAACAGATAACCATAAGTATACCTTCAACGCTTTCCATTCCCCGCGACGCTGCAGTCAATAGCGTCATTTATGAGTCCGCGGCAACAACCTTCAATGGCGCCGCATCGTACAAGTGCTCAGCCCCATTCACGGTCGGGGTTAAAAACAATTTGGGAACCGACTCAACATCATCTTATTTCCCAATAGGCAATACGGGGCTTTCGTGGCAGTGGGTTTATCAGGGGACTGCATACAATGGTGTTGGCGGCGGGAGAACCCAACAACCAGGCGGATATGGATTCAACACCACAACCAACGCCCTGCGCATAGTTAAAACCGGCGATATTTCACCAGGCACAACCCTACCAGCCGGCACCCTGGGTTACATGCAAATAGATTCGACCAGCCTAAGACCTTTAGCAATGATCACTGACAAGAGTTTAGCCATTATCCTTCAGTCGTGCGAAACTCCAGACATTGCCGTCGACATGGGCGAACACAACCTTAGCGTATTTTCAAGAAACGGAAATGCCACGCCACCCAAAGCGTTCAATATAAAACTGAATAACTGCCCGAGTGGCATCCAGAAAGTCAGCTATAGCTTATCTGCCACGTCAGGCTCCCCTGCAGTGGACAGCGCACTCGGCATTATAGAATTAAACAAAAGCTCAACCGCTAAAGGTATAGCGCTGCAATTGCTCGACAGCAATCAGACTCCCCTACAACTCGACAAGACCTATATCTTCAATGAGTACTCGACAGCTGGCGGAACCTTCTCCATACCCTTGAATGCCAAGTATATACGGACGCTACCGAATGGTGCCTCCGGCCAATACGATGAGGGAATGGCCGCAGGCTCCGCCAACAGCGAAGTGATCTTCGTCATGAACTATTTGTAACTACTGTGTGGGCGTCACGGTTGAAGCTGGAGGCCTGTCTAGCCGTTTTGCCTCATTACAGCTGTGGTTCAGCCAGAAACGCGGACTCGTGCAGCGGGGGCAGATCTATCCCCCGCACCATTTGCTTGCCATGCTGACGCAGCAAATTCGGCTCCGCGCCATGCCTGGGGGAAGCCCACCCACATTGCATGACAGCTTGGCCACGCCGCCCAGGCGCTGCTCACCGCCTAGGCAAAAGTGGCTGAATTCGGCCAATGAGTGGCCCACATGGGCGTAGCTGGAAAAGCAGGTTTGGGTACTGGATTAAATTTCCTTCACCTTGCGCCCTTTGGATATAAGGCATTCGACAGCACTTCGGCCATACTCCACAAATGTTTTTAGCGTTTTGAAGAGTTTCAGAAAGTGAGGAAAGCCCGTATTTACGGGCCTTCCAGCCCTCCCTGCCACACTGCATCCCACCCAAAAACACACCCATTGGTACGAAAATTGGTACGAGCTGGCTGTACGCCCATCCAGCATTTTTTCGAAGCCACTCTGACCCCTTTAGCCAACATCATCATGCGATTATTTTCGCGGTTCTGAGCGGTGTACAGTGCCGTTTTCGCGGGCTCCCGCCTCTCCTCACCGCCCAAAACGTATACATTGGCCCAAGAATTGGCCCAAGACTTCAGATGAAAACCCACGCTTACCTTAGGTGCGGCGCAACAGTTTCCAAGACCGTATACAAGCGCTCAGACCATTGGGCTATGAGGTCCGCTATGACTGACAGCTATCGACCCTTTGCAGCCGTTCGAGGTTTCTACGAAAGCGGGGTCGATGCATCTGGCTGTTGGTCGCGCTGGTCGAAACCTGCCAACTGTGAAGCTTCGCCGCAGGAGTTGATTCACATCAATGAGCACTTTTCCAGTTTTCTCACACTGGGTTTTCCTCAGCCGTGTTGTGTAGGGAAGGCTGTTGGGCAGTGGATTCTCTCTTACATTTTCAGGCAGGCACCGTCCTGCTCTGTGAGGTTCCTCATGTACAGCAGAGTTCTTATTTCGCCCTCCGAATTGGCCGAACTGGTCAAACATGGGCCCGTCGTACTCATCGACACCCGAGATGCTGCGAGTTACGCCGAGGCCCACCTGCCGGGCGCGGTGAATATCCACGAGATATTTACCTACCTGGCGACCACCACTCTGGAAGGCCTGACCGCGCTGCGCGATACATTCGTCCAGGCATTCGCGAAGGCCGGCTTGTCCGGCAAGGAGACGGCGCTGGTGTACGAGCAGTCCATGACCACTGGCTTCGGGCAGTCTTGCCGGGGCTACGTGCTGCTCCGCTATCTCGGCTACCCACGCGACAAGATCAAGATTCTGCATGGCGGCTACAACGCCTGGCGCAACGCAGGACTTCCCAGTACCAGTGAAGCGTCCTCGCCGGCCCCCGCCACGTTTCCTTCTTCCGATGGAGAACGCAGCCTCTTCGTCGACCTTGCCGAAATGAAGCGGGTAGTTGCCGACCCCAAAGTCGTCAAGCTCGACGTACGTGACGTTGACGAATGGATCGGCGAAAGCTCATCGCCCTATGGAAAGGATTTCTGCCCGCGCAAGGGGCGTATCCCTGGATCCGTCTGGCTGGAGTGGTACCGGATGATGAAGCCGACGGCTCAAGGGCCGATGTTCAAGTCACCCAGTGAGATTCTCGCTGAGTGCGCGACGGTCGGATTCGGCCGCGATACGCCTGTGGTGGTCTTTTGCTTCAAGGGCGCACGTGCCTCCAATACCTTAGTGGCTTTGGAGGAAGCCGGAATCAGGGACGTTCGCCTCTACCTGGGCTCCTGGAACGAGTGGTCTCGAGACCCTGCGTTACCCATCGAGGAAGGGCTCCCCTATTAGTAGCCGCTCATGCAGGCAGCCGGACTGGCTGCCCTGCGCGAAACTCTGTGAGCGTCCAGCGATTGCACATTGATCCTTAAGTCAGCGGGAGAACAAACATGAAGAAAACCACAATAGCCATGGCGTTGGCTCTGTTGGCAAGCGCTCCACTGGTGTCGGTGAAGGGGGCCGAAACCAAGCCCAAGGTCGACGACAAGGCGGCGGTGCAGGCTACGCCCAAGGCGCCGGACACCGCCGCGTTCGACAAGCAACTGGAGCAGATCCAGCAGCAGATGGGAGCGATGCACGAACAAATGCAGAAGATCCAGACCACCCAGGACCCGAAGGAGCGGCAGAAGCTGCTGGATGAGCACTGGAACAGCATGCGCAGCACCATGACCGCGATGCACGACCTCTGGGCGAAGGGGGGCGGACCCGCTGGCATGGGGCCCGGAGGAATGGGCATGGGGCCGGGCATGATGGGGGGGGGTGGCGGCTGGATGCACATGCGCGGCTACTACTCGCATCTCACGCCCGAGCAGGCGCGTCAGCACCAATACATGATGGATCAGTACCTGAACATGCAGCAGCAGATGATGAACCACATGATGTGGCAGCAGCAGTACCGTGGCGCAGAGCCGGCACAGAAACCGTGACCGATCTCTCTGGCAACACGAAGGCCTCGCCCTTGGCGAGCCCGCTTGCGGCGGCCAACGGTGATCTGGAAACCGCCTGCAGGATCACGATGGGCAAATCCGCTCGCTGGAAGAGAAGCATCAGCACGCCCGCGATGCATTGGAACACTATCGCCAGATGATTTTCGCGTTTTGAAGAGTTTTTGAAAGTGAGGAAAGCCCGTGTTTACGGGCCTTCCAGCCCTCCCCGCCACACTGCATCCCACCCAAAAAACACAGCCATTGGTACGAAAATTGGTACGAGCTGGCTGTACGCCCATCCAGCATTTTTTGAAGCCACTCTGCCCCCTTTAGCCAACATAACCATGCGCTATGCCATGGTGTTTAGCGAGTGGGGATGTGTTGATTTTGCTGGATAAAATACCCCTCTATCCCCAACCGAAACACATCTATTGGTTCGCGCCCCATAGCGGAGGTTCAGCCGAGATGTGCTTGCATACAACATATGGAAATACGTATATTCGAGTTTCCATATGTATTGGTGCAACCATGATTACCCCGCCCGATGTGTTCAAGAGCCTATCCGACGAGACCCGTGCTCGCGCCACCTTGCTGATCGCAAGCCTCGGTGAACTATGTGTCTGCGAACTGATGTGCGCTCTGAACGACAGCCAACCCAAGATAAGCCGTCACCTCGCGCAGCTGCGCAGCAATGGCATGCTGCTGGATCGTCGACAGGGTCAGTGGGTGTACTACCGCCTTAACCCGGAGCTTCCCGCCTGGGTGCATGAAATGCTGCAGGTGACCTTGCAGGCCAACTCACAGTGGTTGGCAGACAACTCGCTTCGGCTGCAAAACATGGACGGCCGCCCCGTCCGTGACGCTGCCTGCTGCTGACCAACATCGCGCGAGGTCTTCATGCTGGTCGCCATTGCCGTCTTTGTTTTCACCCTTATCTTGGTCATCTGGCAGCCGAAGGGGCTTGGCGTTGGCTGGAGTGCCGCGCTCGGTGCCCTAATCGCCTTGGCGGCGGGTGCCGTTTCGCTGCACGACATCCCGACTGTGTGGGCTATTGTCTGGAACGCCACCGCAACCTTCATCGCCGTCATCATCATCAGCCTGCTGCTGGACGAAGCCGGTTTCTTCGAGTGGGCCGCGCTGCACGTGGCGCGCTGGGCAAACGGCAGCGGTTACCGCCTGTTCGCCTTCAGCGTGCTGCTCGGTGCCACCGTGTCGGCGCTGTTCGCCAATGACGGAGCGGCACTGATCCTCACACCTATCGTCATGTCGATGCTGCTCGCGCTGCGTTTTTCGCCCGCCGCGACGCTGGCCTTCGTCATGGCCGCCGGCTTCATCGCCGACACGGCGAGCCTGCCGCTGGTAGTCTCCAACCTGGTAAATATCGTCTCGGCCGACTACTTCAGGCTGGGCTTCAGCGACTATGCCTCGGTGATGGTGCCGGTGAATTTCGCCAGCGTGGCCGCAACCCTGATGGTGCTGTTCCTGTTCTTCCGCCGTGATATCCCGAGACAGTACACGGTCGCGGCCTTGAAGACGCCAAGCGAGGCGATTCATGACCGCGCGACCTTCAACGTTGGTGGCTGGGTGCTGCTGGTGTTGTTGATCGGCCTGTTCGCCCTGGAACCACTGGGTATCCCGATCAGTGCGGTAGCCGCGGCCTGCGCGGCGATTCTCTTTGCCGTCGCCGCTCGCGGGCATCGCATCTCGACCCGCCGAGTACTGCGCGAAGCGCCCTGGCAGGTGGTGATTTTCTCTCTTGGCATGTACCTGGTGGTCTACGGACTGAAGAATGCCGGCCTCACCGACATGCTCACCCACCTGCTGGATCGCCTTGCGCAGCAAGGGCTGTGGAGTGCTGCCATCGGCACCGGGTTGATTGCCGCATTGCTGTCCTCGGTCATGAACAACATGCCAAGCGTGTTGGTCGGCGCCTTGTCGATCCAGGCCAGCGAGGCGCAAGGGCTGGTGCGTGAAGCGATGATCTACGCCAACGTCATCGGCTGCGACCTCGGCCCAAAGATCACCCCCATCGGCAGCCTCGCTACGCTGCTCTGGCTGCACGTGCTGGAGCGCAAAGGCGTGCGCATCACCTGGGGTTACTACTTTAAGGTCGGCATCCTGCTGACGCTGCCGGTTCTGTTGATCACCCTTTCGGCCCTGGCATTGCGCCTGAGCCTCTGACATCCGCCACGAAGCGGAGGAGCCCCCATGCGAGTCCTGTTCATGTGCACGGCCAACAGCTGCCGCAGCATCCTTTCCGAGGCCATGTTCAATCACTTGGCGCCTCACGGATTTGAAGCCGTCAGTTCCGGCAGTTTTCCGAAGGGCCAAGTGTTGCCTCGCAGCCTGACCACCTTGCAGCATGCCGGCATCTCAACAGATGGGCTGAGCAGCAAGGGCAATGACGCGTTCGTGGACTGCCCTCCTGATATCGTCATCACCGTGTGCGACAAGGCTGCCGGCGAAGCTTGCCCGGTGTATTTCGGGCCTGCACTGAAGTCGCACTGGGGGCTGGAGGATCCATCCGATGTCGTGGCTGACGAGGCGTCGGTCGACACAGCATTCCGCGCCACGCTGGCTCGCATCGAAGCTCGCTGCCAGGCCTTCTTCGCGCTGCCTTTCGATCACCTCGACCGTGAGCAGCTCAAGCATGAGCTGGATCGCATCGGTACGCTTTGAGCAGGAGGAAACATGTCCGAGCAATTGCCTAATCTCGACCTCGCGCTGTTCGATGTGCCGCCAGCGGTGAGTCGTTCCAGTGAGCACAAGCCGCGCATCCTACTGCTGTATGGATCGACACGCGAACGCTCCTTCAGTCGCTTGCTGGTGGAGGAAGCCGCACGCCTGCTGGAGCACTTCGGTGCCGAGACGCAGGTGTTCAATCCATCGGGCCTGCCGCTGCCTGAAGACGTGCCGGTTGAGCACCCGAAGGTGCAGGAATTGCGTGACCTGGTGCAGTGGTCGGAAGGCCAGGTCTGGTGCTCGCCAGAGCGCCATGGTGCGATGTCTGCGGTTTTCAAAGCGCAGATCGACTGGATACCCCTGGCGCTGGGTGCGGTTCGCCCCACCCAAGGCAAGACCCTGGCAGTCATGCAGGTGTGTGGCGGCTCGCAATCGTTCAACGTAGTCAACCAGCTTCGTGTGCTTGGCCGCTGGATGCGGATGTTCACCATTCCGAACCAGTCCTCGGTACCCAAGGCCCACCTAGAGTTCGACGACGCTGGGCGGATGAAGCCTTCGCCGTATTACGACCGCGTGGTGGATGTCATGGAGGAGCTGGTGAAGTTCACCATGCTGCTGCGTGACCGCCAGGAGTTCCTGGTGGATCGCTATTCGGAGCGTAAGGAGAATGCCGAGCAACTCTCAGTCCGTGTAAACCAGCGCTCGATTTGAGCGCTATGTCCATCACCGATCGAAAGTGCTCGATCAAGGATGCCTTCGAACTGGCTCGCCAAAACGTGGGACGCCAAGGGTTCAAGCCTTCCGCTTGGACCATTTGATCCACTGAACAAATTCAGTGAAGCGGTGGCAGATCTTTCCCGCGGGCCTTGGCTACCACCCGCAGCTGGTAATCGCAGACCACTTGGAATAGCGACTCGGCCAGCAGGTGCAGCCGCTCGACTTCTTCAGCGGGTTTCCCTTCATCCTGCGCCTGGTGATAAGCCCGCATGGCGACCAGGGCCTCTTTCAACAGGGGCTCTCCCGCCTCAATCATTCCGATGAAGGTGCGCTTCTCCATTGCCTGCTCCGATCAGTTCATCAGCGCATTATAGGACGCTTTTCAGAACTGCCCGGCTATTTGTGCACGTTCAAAGCTGGCTCTATCCCTCCACTGGATGGCCCGCACGTCTGAAAGGCCGAAAGGCACTACGGCGCAAGTGATAAGCGATATGCTGAACTGGACATACTTCTCTACAGAGGAGGCATTACGCGGTTCACGACCTAACTAACAGCACCTTTGACCGGACGGTGATCAGTTATGTTCTTGCCGACGTGCAAGCGGCTCGGACTACTGGTTTGGCTCCGTCAATTCCGATAACTAAAAGGACCCTTAATTAGCAATCCGCTGACCTGATGCCCCAAATAAAAGAAGTCAAAATTCAAAGCCTTTTCCATTTTCTTTATCCTTATTGAACCCCGCGGACGCTAGACATCATTTCGCCCAAAGAGATAGAACCATCCGGACTTTTCAATTATTTCGCGTGCTACCTTGGGGGGGATAACAAGCTAAAAAAGGCTGAAATCAATACCAACGCTGCTCCAATCGCCAAACCCGTCCGAGAGGCCTGTTCAATAGACTCCAAATTAAACAACACACCCATCATCACCGCCCCGGTGGTCTGCCCCACCAATCGCGCAGTACCTTGCAACCCTCCCATTGCACCGCTCCTTCGCATGGGCGCACCCATGAACATATTGCGGTTATTCGCAACATTGAACATGCTGAATCCGAAGCCACACAAAACGACGCAGGGTATTAACAACCAGGCTACGCCATTATCAACTAAAGAGATCATAAAAAGCCCAAAAGCAAGTCCCACTCCGCCCGAGAGACACAGTTTCGCCGTTGGGAATCTATCTGCAAGTGCTCCGGAAAATGGAGCCATGACGGCGACGCTCAGCGGCCAGGCCGCCATCAATCCGCTTACCACCCAGTTACTCAACCCGAGACTCTTTTGAAAAAAGAATGGCAGGGCGACCATTCCTACAGCCTGCCCAGAAAAGCAAAAGATCGAAGAAATAACCGACACACGCAAAGGATAATGCTTAAGCAAGTCTATCGGAACCAATGGCGCGGAATTCGTCCGTTCTCTTTTAACTAGGATCCACATCTGCGCAACGGAAAATACGAGCAAAAGAGCGCCCGCTATCGGCCTGTTCGCCAACACACCTAGCGCCGCTATTAGTGCTGCAAAGACTCCGACACTCAACAACATACTAAACAGGTCAAGCGGATCATCTTTCTTCGCGGAGGGCGGCAGAAAGACGGTTGCAAGCAACACCACCGCCACCACTGGAAGTGCGCAGCTGAAGAGCCAAGACCACTGGGCGACTGAAATTATGGCAGTGCCGATGAAAGGACCCGCGGCTGATGAAAATGCTACAACTGATGCATTCCAACCTATGGCGGCGCCAAGTCTCTGATGACTCACAATGCTGCGCAACAGTGCCATTCCCAATGCCATTATTGGGGCTCCGCCAATGCCCTGCAGCAAACGGGCAGCAACAAGCCAGCCAAGAGTAGGCGCTAGTGCACATGCCATGGTACTGGCGGCAAACAAACACAGGCCCCAAGTGAACACACCGCGATAACCGAATTTTTCTCCGAGCGCCGCACAGGGCAACATCGCTATCAGCAAACCTGCTTGATAAGCAGTCAATATCCAGGTGGCATCAGCGGGAGATACCCGCAGCTCCACGGCCATTGCCGGGAGCGCTACTGTAGCCATCGCGGTGTTCATAACCACCAACATCATTCCGGCCAATACGGCGCACACTGCCATCTTCGATGATAGTGCAGGCGTGTTGTGTGGTCCGGCCACAGGCGGCATCAAGTCGTATGAGCCCGACATTTTCTTCACTGCCGTGTCTCTGGAACCCAATTTCCAGCTTGCTCGACATACCGAGTCATCTGTCGCGCCTCCTTGTCCTCTTTCTTAAGGTCGCGATCGGTCAAGCGGAATATCAATGCTTGGCTTCCTACACAGCGTGTATCGTGGATATCTCCGGGTAAGTACACTTGAGTCTCTCCAGCATGGATCACTGTGGAGCCACGTTTGATGAGCTTTACATCACCATTTTGGTCTTCGATCCTGGCATATGTACCCACCTCGACCGCGCCATGCTGCACGCCATAGATGGCCCAGCCCCTGCCGTGATCATGAGGCTGACGGTAAAGCTCAGCTGGCTCCGTGTAGGCCAGCAGAATGAACCCATGTTCTGGATCCCGGTAAAGCTCTTTTTGAACCGCCGCTTCCAAGTGAAGCAAAGCCAGCCACTGCTCTGAGTAGTCGGCGTTAACCAGGTGCCCCAACTGGTGCTGACAGGCGGCGACAAGCTCAGTACTCATCGGCCCCCATGACGACCTTACGTTGCTGATGAATCTTTCAAGCGCGCTCATACAGGCTCTCCCAATCGGTTTAACTGCTCGCCATCCCACTCTAGTGAGCACCGTTGGATTGCGGAAGACGCGCTACCTGCATTCTAATTGTGCATACGACGCCTTATCTCCCCCTGCATAAGCGACCCCGACATGACTACTCCCGATTTAAATTTGCTCATCACCCTTGAAGCAATCTTGGCAGAGGGCAGTGTGTAGTGGTCTACTAACCCCGGACACCCATTTAGGCGAGAATGCTCGCCACAGAGAGGTGTCCGATGACCAAGCAACGCCGTACCTTTACCCCTGAGTTCAAGCACGAAGC
>NZ_JBDJMM010000052.1:0-21052 GCF_039673865.1 Pseudomonas sp. TWI628
ACGCGAAATTGGCGACTTGCAGATGATGTTTACTTGAATCCAGAGCGCCCGGAAGCTGGAGTTGCCATAGCTAGATGAAGTTAAGGCGACAGGTACATTGACACGCACCGAACGCGACAAAAAGTAACCAAAAAACGCTGGCTCCTATCATCCGGCCCCTACGCTGCGCTCCGGGGTTCCCTCGCTCCGGCCTTGCTCCCGGGAGGACCGCGCTGAACGGCCCATCCTGGGCCGCAGCGCTTGACGGGCATCCATGCCCGTCACCTCCCTCCGCAAGACCTCCGCTCGGCCTCCTGAAGTCGCATTCGGCGTTTGCTGAACTACCGCGCGCTTAGAAGCAAAAGCAGAGCAAAAGCAGAGCAAAAGCAGAACGAAAGCAGAACGAAAGCAAAGGCAGAGCGAAAGCAAAGGCAGAGCAGGAGCACTCAGAGGTGGCCCTCATGAATGGCTATTGGTCCTTGTGGCGCGATGCGCCACAATAGCGATCATTTGCGGAGCCCCCCATGACTGATTTCACCCCCGATGCCATCCTCGACGCCACCGGCCTGAACTGCCCGGAACCGGTGATGATGTTGCACCAGCACGTACGCAACCTGGCCGCCGGAGGCCTGCTCAAGGTCATCGCCACCGACCCGTCGACACGCCGCGACATCCCCAAGTTCTGCAATTTCCTCGGCCACGAATTGCTGCAGCAACAGGAAGAAGCCGGCACCTACCTGTACTGGATCCGCAAGAAAGCCGACTGAACCGCGCTGGAACACACCTCGCGTAGCGCCTACACTGCGCTCCCCAGACAGGAGAGCGCCATGCTGATAGTTGCCGACGAGAATATCCCGCTGCTCGATGCCTTCTTCGAAGGCTTCGGCGAGATCCGCCGTTATCCCGGCCGCAGCCTCGACGCCGCCAGCGTCAAGGACGCCGATGTGCTGCTGGTGCGCTCGGTGACCAAGGTCGACCGGCAACTGCTCGAAGGCAGCAAGGTGCGCTTTGTCGGCACCTGCACCATCGGCACCGACCACCTGGACCTCGACTACTTCGCCGAAGCCCGCATCCACTGGAGCAGCGCACCGGGCTGCAATGCCCGCGGCGTGGTCGACTACGTGCTGGGCAGCCTGCTGACCCTGGCCGACCTGGACGGCGCGGCACTGGCGCAACGCACCTACGGCGTGGTCGGCGCCGGTGAAGTCGGTAGCCGCCTGGTACGAGTACTGCACGGCCTGGGCTGGAAGGTGCTGGTCTGCGACCCGCTGCGCCAGGCCGCCGAGGGCGGTGACTTCGTCAGCCTCGCGACAATCCTTGAACAGTGCGACGTGATCAGCCTGCACACCCCGCTGCAGCGCGGCGGTGAGCATCCAACCTGGCACCTGCTCGGTGAAGCGCAGCTGGCGCAACTGCGCCCCGGTGCCTGGCTGATCAACGCCAGCCGCGGGCCGGTGGTGGACAACGCGGCGCTGCGCGAGCTGCTGCTGGATCGCGAAGACGTACACGCGGTACTCGATGTCTGGGAAGGCGAGCCGCAGGTCGACCTGCAACTGGCAGACCTGTGCACCCTGGCCACGCCGCACATTGCCGGCTATAGCCTGGATGGCCGCCAGCGCGGCACGGCGCAGATCTATCAGGCCTTGTGCCGCTACCTGGGCGAGGCTGAAAAGGTGCAGCTGGCCGACCTGCTGCCACCGCCGCCACTGGCGCAAATCGAGCTGGACGGCACTGCAGAGCCTGCCTGGGCCCTGGCGACGCTGTGCCGGGCGGTGTATGACCCACGCCGCGATGATGCCGATTTCCGGCGCAGCCTGAGTGACAATGTGGCCGAGCAACGGGCGGCGTTCGACCAGTTGCGCAAGCAGTATCCACCGCGCCGGGAGATCGAAGGCTTGGCAGTGCGCGTGCGGGGTGAGGCGCCGCAGTTGGCGCAGATGGTCAATGCCTTGGGCGGCGTGCTGGCCTGATCACCGGCCAGAAATAAAAAACCCGGCATAAAGCCGGGTTTCAAAGGATTCGTGCTTCAGCCGTGGCGTACTTTCTTCACGCGGCTGTCTTCCAGGGCCTTGCAGGCCTGCTGGATCATCTGCTCGGTGATCTCGATCTCGCGGCCCTGGGCGTCGATGATCGAACCACAGGCCTTGGGTTGTGGTTTGCTCTGCGGTTTCACGGTGTCGCTGCCATGTTGCAAGCTCATTGAATATCTCCTCATCAGGTTCAGGCTCAGGTTAAACCTGCGCCATGACTGGCCTGTTACAAAAGTTATCGTGTGCACCAAGGCCTGCACAGTCGAACAGAAAGCGCGGCAAAGCTCCAGAGGCCTGTTAGAACGATGGGCTATAGGCACTGCCTGCGCGGATGAATGGTAGTCTTCAATCTTCCTGCTTTCCTGGTTCACGTCATGCCCGATTCGGCTTCCTTCCGCCAACGCCGCGCCCTGCGCCTGGCCTGGCAGTTCATGCGTCCGTACCGTCGCCAGGCATTGCTGGCCCTGCTGGCGCTGGTGGTCACCGCCGGCATCACCCTGTCCATGGGCCAGGGTATCCGCCTGCTGGTCGATCAGGGTTTCATGACCCGCTCAGCGCACCAGTTGAACCAGACCATCGGCCTGTTTCTGGCGCTGGTACTGGCCCTGGCGGCAGGCACGTTCAGCCGCTTCTACCTGGTGTCGTGGATCGGCGAGCGCTGCGTTGCCGACATCCGCCGCGCAGTCTTCGACCACCTGGTGGGCCTGCACCCGGGCTTTTTCGAGGACAACCGCAGCTCCGAAATCCAGTCACGGCTGACCGCCGACACGACCTTGCTGCAATCGGTGATCGGCTCGTCGCTGTCGATGTTCCTGCGCAATGCGCTGATGGTGATCGGTGGCGTGGTGCTGCTGTTCATCACCAACCCCAAACTCACCAGCATCGTGGTGCTGGCATTGCCGCTGGTGCTGGCGCCGATCCTGCTGTTTGGCCGGCGGGTGCGCAGCCTGTCGCGGCAGAGCCAGGACCGGGTGGCCGATGTCGGCAGCTACGTGGCCGAGACCCTGGGGCAGATCAAGACCGTGCAGGCCTACAACCACCAGGCACGCGACCGCGAGCTGTTCGCCGCTACGGTGGAGGCCGCGTTTGCCGTGGCCCGGCAACGTATCGCCCAGCGTGCCTGGCTGATTACCCTGGTGATCGTGCTGGTGCTGGGCGCAGTGGGCGTGATGCTGTGGGTGGGGGGCATGGATGTGATCGCCGGGCGCATTTCCGCAGGCGAGCTGGCAGCGTTCGTGTTCTACAGCCTGATCGTCGGCAGTGCCTTTGGTACCCTCAGTGAAGTGATCGGCGAGTTGCAGCGCGCCGCAGGGGCCGCCGAGCGCATCGCCGAGCTGCTGGCGGCGAACAGCACGATCCTGGCCCCAGAGGCCCCGTTGACGCTGGCTCAGCAGCGTGCCAGTGGACGCATCGAACTGCAGCAACTGACCTTCGCTTACCCCTCGCGGCCATCGGTGGCCGCCATCGACCACCTCAGCCTGATTATCGAGCCAGGCCAGACCGTCGCGCTGGTAGGGCCGTCGGGAGCGGGCAAGTCGACCCTGTTCGACCTGCTCCTGCGCTTTTACGATCCGCAACAGGGGCGCATCCTGCTCGACGGCCAGCCGATCACGGCGCTGGCCCCGGACGACCTGCGCCGCCAGTTCGCCCTGGTGGCGCAGAACCCGTCACTGTTCCGCGGTACGGTCGAGGCCAACATCCGTTACGGTCGGCCCGAGGCGCCCCTGGCCGACGTCGAGGCGGCAGCCCGTGGTGCCCATGCCGACGAATTCATCCGGCAACTGCCACAGGGTTACCAGACGCCGCTGGGCGAGGGCGGCGTTGGCCTTTCCGGCGGCCAGAAGCAGCGCCTGGCAATCGCCCGGGCGCTGCTGGTGGATGCGCCGATCCTGCTGCTCGACGAAGCCACCAGCGCCCTCGATGCGCAAAGCGAGCACCTGATCCAGCAGGCCCTGCCGAGCCTGATGGCCGGGCGTACCACACTGGTCATCGCCCACCGCCTGGCCACGGTGCAGCACGCCGACCGCATTGCGGTGATCGACAAGGGGCGGGTGGTCGCGGTCGGCACCCACCGGCAGCTGATCGAGGAAAGCCCGTTGTACGCGCGCCTGGCCGAGCTGCAGTTCAGTACGGGCTAGGCGTCGCGCACTTGTAACATTTCTGTAGCAATTGCCTGAGAGTATTGATTTCAACTGTTGCGTAAGTGCTCGACCTGGCTGCTATCGATTGATGGCAGCTTTTTTTTGGCCTGCGAACGAGGACAAGGATGTCTGTCGCGGCGCTGCAATGGCGCGCCGTTTCCTTATTCCTTGTTCCCGAGATCCGCGATGTTGCGTAAATCACTCCGAGTGCAAATTCTCACCCTGCTTGGCGGCAGCCTGGCCGCGATGCTGCTGATCGCCCTGGTGTGCTTCCAGTTCCTCTCTTCCAGCGTGCGTGGCTATGGCGAACTGGTTGACGGGCCGCTGCGGGCTTCGCAATTGATCGATGAAGCCAACCTGCAGTTCAAGATCCAGGTGCAGGAATGGAAGAACGTGCTGCTGCGCGGCCGCCAACCCGCCGAGCTGGACAAGTATTGGCAGCAGTTCCAGGCCCGTGAGCAGCAGGTGCAACAACTGCTGGGGCAACTGATCGACAGCAGCGACGCCACGCTCAAGGCACCGTTGCAGCAACTGCGTGATAGCCACCGCCAGCTCGGCCAGGCCTACGAACAAGGGCGTCAGGCATTTCTGGCGGCCGGTGGCGACCCGGTAGCCGGTGACCAGGCGGTGAAGGGCGTGGACCGGGCGGCCAGCGAGCAGATGAGCGCGCTGGTCGAGCAGTTGCGCGGCGACGCCCGTGGCCGCGCCGCCCAGATCAATGCCAGTGCCGAGCGCACCGTGTGGCTGGGCGTGCTGGTGATGCTGGGGTCGGCATTGCTGGTCGGGCTGCTCAGCCTGTGGCTGCTCAACCGCAGCCTGATCGAGCCGATCCGCCAGCTGATCGAATACGTGGCGCAACTCAGTCAGGGCCACTTCGCCGCCCGCGTCGACAGCCGCCGCGAAGACGAACTGGGCCGCCTGGCGCGTGCTGCCAATACCCTGCGCGACTTCCTGGCCGAAACCGTTGGCCGCCTCAAGGACAACGCCCAGGAGCTGGAAGGCGCCAGTGGCCAGTTGCGCAACATTGCCGGTGACATGGCCCGTGGCACCCACGACCAGTTCCAGCGCACCGATCAGGTGGCCACGGCCATGCATGAGATGTCCGCCACTGCCCAGGAAGTGGCCCGCCATGCCGCCGAGGCCGCACGCGCCGCCGACGATGCCGACCACAGCGCCCAGGCGGGCGAACAGGTGATGCAGCAGACCATCGACATCATTGGTGTGGTCAACCGCGAGATCGCCGGCACTGCCGCGGTGATCCGCGACCTGGAAAATGACAGCTCACGCATCGGCAAGGTGCTGGAAGTGATCCGTGGCATCGCCGAGCAGACCAACCTGCTGGCGCTCAATGCCGCCATCGAGGCGGCCCGTGCCGGTGAGGCCGGGCGTGGCTTTGCCGTGGTCGCCGATGAGGTGCGTAGCCTGGCCCAGCGTACCGCGGCGTCGATCGCCGAGATTCAGCAGATCATCGAAGCCGTACAGTCGGGCGCGGTGGAGGCGGTCAAAGCCATCGAAAGTGGCCAGCAACGCAGCGAGGAGGGCGCCGAGCAGGTACAGCAGGCCGGGCAGATGCTGCAGCGCATCACCCTGGCGGTGGAGGCGATCCGCGACATGAACCGGCAGATCGCCACAGCGGCCGAAGAGCAGACCAGCGTGGCTGAGGACATTTCGCGCAACCTGATCGAAATCACCCGGATTGCCACGGCCAACCAGGAGGCCGTGCAGCATACCGAGCAGGCTGGGCAGCGCCTGCATGGCTTGTCGGGGCAACTGGGCGAGGTCACCTCGCGGCTGACCGCCTGAGGGTTTGCCGGTCACGTTTGCCAGCCGCAACAAAAAGCCCGCACAAGGCGGGCTTTCTGATGTGGATTTCTGGTCGGAGAGACAGGATTCGAACCTGCGGCCTTCTCGTCCCGAACGAGACGCGCTACCTGGCTGCGCTACACTCCGATGAACAAAATCCTACTGCATAGCATTTTCGGGTGCAAGCCCTTGTAGTTTAAAGGGCTTATGCCAAAAACAGCACCTGGTTCAGAGTTCCTTGACGGTGCGGATCTGGTCCTTGTTCAGGCGCGTGCGCTTGCCGTCGAGCTGTTCGAATTCGTAGAAACCGGAGTCCTCGTCAAAGGAGGGGGTATCCACTGCCTGAATTTCGCGGCCGTCGTTCAGCGTGATCACGGTCGGCGATGCGCAGCCAGCGAGGGCGCCAAGGCCCAAGGCGAGCAGGAAGGCGGGAAGGGTCCGTTGAATCATCGTGTTTCTCCAGTGCGATGGTGCTAGATGACTTTATGACGCAGGGCGTTCGCGCAAGTTCCTTTTACATTCAAGCATAACGGCAAGCCTGGGTTATTGACCTGTGCCTGCCTGCACGGCCGCCTGTGATATAACTGCGCCCATCCCCTTTCCCAGCGACGGACACCCATGAAAGCCAAGGCAGATACCCCCTTCGTGGCGCTGAACATTGCCGTGCTCACGGTCAGCGACACCCGCACTTTCGAAACCGACACCTCCGGGCAGACCTTCGTCGACCGCCTCACCGCCGCTGGCCACACGCTGGCCGCACGCGTGCTGCTCAAGGACGACCTGTACAAGATCCGCGCCCAGGTCGCCAACTGGATTGCCGACGACAGCGTGCAGGTGGTGCTGATTACCGGTGGTACCGGTTTTACCGGCCGTGATAGCACGCCAGAGGCTGTCGCCTGTCTGCTGGACAAGCAGGTTGAGGGCTTCGGCGAACTGTTCCGGCAGATTTCCGTGGCCGATATCGGCACCTCCACCGTGCAGTCGCGCGCCCTGGCCGGCCTTGCCAATGGCACCCTGGTGTGCTGCCTGCCGGGCTCGACCAATGCCGTGCGCACCGGTTGGGACGGCATCCTCGCCGAACAGCTGGATGCCCGCCATCGGCCGTGCAATTTCGTCGCCCACCTGAAACAGGCAGCGGCCTGTGATAGCCGTGGCTGAGGCACCCGCTGCGCGGCCACTGATGCCGGTGGAAGAAGCCCTGGAGCGCCTGCTGGCGCTGGCCGAGGCTGCGCCTATCGTGGAAACCGAACGCGTCTCGCTGGCCGAAGCCGAAGGCCGTGTGCTGGCCACCGAGCTGGTGGCCACGCTCGACCTGCCGCCGTGGCCGAACAGCGCCATGGACGGTTACGCCTTGCGCCTGGCCGACCTGCAGGGCGAGCCGTTGCCGGTCAGCCAGCGGATTTTCGCCGGGCACGCGCCCGAACCTCTGCAGCCCGGTACTTGCGCACGGATCTTCACCGGTGCACCGATGCCGGCGGGTGCCGACTGCGTCGAGATGCAGGAAAACACCGAGGTGCTGGATGATGGCCGGGTGCGCTTTTGCGAAGCGCTGACGCTTGACCAGAACGTGCGCCCACAAGGCCAGGAAACCCGCAAGGGCGAGCAGGTGATGAGCGCCGGCACGAGGCTCGGGCCGATAGAGCTGGGCCTGGCGGCGACGCTGGGTCATGCGCAGTTGCAGGTGGTGCGGCGGGTGCGGGTGGCGGTGCTGTCCACCGGCGATGAGCTGGTCGAGCCAGGCCTGCCACTGGGCCCGGGGCAGATCTACAACAGCAACCGGCGCCTGCTGGTCAGTTGGCTGCAGCGGCTGGGCTGCGAAGTGCGCGACATGGGCATTCTGCCCGATGACCTGGAACGTACCCGTGAGTGCCTGGGTGGCCTGGGCGATGTCGACTTGATTCTCTCCACCGGCGGGGTTTCCGTGGGTGAGGCCGACTACCTGGGTGCCGCACTGCGCGAAGCGGGCGAACTGGCGTTGTGGAAGCTCGCGATCAAGCCTGGCAAGCCGCTGACCTTCGGTCATTACCGCGGTGTGCCGGTGATCGGCCTGCCCGGCAACCCGGCGTCGACCCTGGTCACGTTCGGCCTGTTGACGCGGCCCTACCTGCTGCGCCGCCAGGGCGTGGCCGATGTCACGCCGCTGCGCTTCGATGTACCGGCCGGGTTCGAATGGACCAAGGCGGGCAGCCGCCGCGAGTACCTGCGCGCGCGCATCGACAATGGCCAGGTGCGCATCTACAAGAACCAGAGCTCTGGCGTGCTGCGCAGTGCGGCCTGGGCCGAGGGGCTGGTGGAGGTGCGTGAAGGCACTACGCCGAAACCGGGCGACAGCGTGCCGTTCATCCCGCTGAGCGAACTACTCGGCTGAGCGACCGAGCCAACTGCCACCGCCTTGGGTGGCGTCGGCCGGTGCCGACTGGGTAAGGCGCATGTGCACCGTCTCCAGTTGCTGGGCAGCCACGCTCCAGTCGTGGCGGTTTCGGGCGAACTGGCGGCCGGCCTCGCTCAATTGGCACATTCGCCACGGCTGGTTGAGCAATTGGGTGACCAGCAGCGCCAGTTGGTCACCGTCATCACTGCCCAGGTAATGCTCGCCGTTGTTGGCGGCCAGGCCCGAGACGCCTTTGCCGGTGCTGATCACCGGCAGCCCGGCGGCCATGGCTTCGAGGATCTTCACCTTGGAGCCACCGGCATAGCGCAAGGGCGCGAAGAACAGCGCACAACGGCGTTGCAGTTCGCGCAGGTCGGGGCGGTAGCCGACCCATTCGATGCGCGGGTCGTTCCAGCGCAGTTTCCAGCTGACCGGCATGGCATGCCCGGCGATGGCCAGGCGTACCGCCGGATTGCTCATCCACACCTGCGGCAGGATTTCTTCCAGGGCCCATTCGATGGCCTCGACATTGGCTGCGTACTCGAAGTTGCCGACGAACAGCAGGCGCTGGCTGTGCAGGGCCGGGTGGACGTTCTGGTAGTAATCGCAATCGACGCCGTTGACCACCACGTTGACCGGGCGGCCACTGACCTGGCTGATCAATTCGGCATCATGCGGGCTCACGGCCACCACTTCAGTGGGCTGGCGCAGCACGCGCTGCTCCCAGCGCCGGTAACGCCAACGGTCGAAGGCGTTGAGCGGGCGCAGCCACAGCGGCAGGCGGTCATGGCAGGCGGCACCGGTCACTGACTCCAGGTTGTGTTCGCTGAGCATGTAGGGCAGCTCGCGGGCCTGCAGTGCTTTTTCGAAAGGCTGGAAGCTGTAGCTGTGCTCGATCTGGATGACGTCCCAGGGTTCGTCCAGCAATTGTTCGAACTGGCGCCGCAAGACGGGCGACAGGCCATTGATGATGGCGCGCATCGGGTAGTCGATGATGGGCGAGGCGAGCAGGTTGAGCGGGCTGTGCAGCGGACGCCGGGGCAGCACGATCAGGCGTTCGAGCAAGGGTTCGAGGGCTTCGCGGGCGGCATCGCACAAGGGGACTTTCGACTGTACCAGCAAGGTGATCCGGTGGCCCTGCTGCGCGAGCGCGCGCAGCAGGTGGTATTGCCGGGTCTTGCTGCCACTGGTGGTGGGCCAGGGCAGGTAAGGCAGAGTCCAGAGAATGCGCATGAACCGGAAACCTCGCTGAAGGCTGCGGACAAAAAACGCGTCCTCCAGCCTTCAGCCGATGGCTGCCGCCGGGACGCGTCCGTAAATATCAGTAAAGCGCACGATGTCGTCTTCGCCCAGATACTCGCCGCTTTGGACTTCGATCATCACCAGGTCGATGACGCCGGGGTTGGTCAGGCGGTGGGTGCGGCCGGGCTTGATGAAGGTCGACTCGTTGGTATCGAGCAGAAACTCCTCTTCGCCGTTGGTCACGCAGGCCATGCCGCTGACGATGATCCAGTGCTCGCTGCGGTGATGGTGCATCTGCAGCGACAGCGATTCGCCAGGGCGCACCATGATGCGCTTGATCTTGAAGCGCGGGCCTTCCTCAAGCACGGTGTACATGCCCCAGGGGCGGGTGACGGTGCGGTGCAGGCGGTAGGCTTCATGGCCCTGGTGCTTGAGCTGTTGGGCAATCACCTTGACCTCCTGGCTGCGCGCGGCGTCGGCGATCAGCAGGGCGTCGGGGGTGTCGATGACGATCAGGTTGTCGAGGCCGACGGCGCCGACCAGGCGCTTTGGCGAGTCGATGTAGCAGTTGGTCACATCGTGCAGCACAGCTTCACCGTTGCAGTGGTTGCCGTCGTCGTCGGTGTGGCGCAGTTCGCGCACGGCTTCCCAGCTGCCAATGTCGCTCCAGCCCAGTTCGCAAGGCACCACGGCAACCTTGTCGGAGCGCTCCATCAAGGCGTAGTCGATGGAGATGTCCTCGGCCAGGGCGAAGCTGTGCGGGTCCAGTTCCACCTGCAGCACCTTGTCACCCTCCTTGGTCGCGCTCTGCTCCAGGCAGCAAGTCACGCAGGCCAGCAGTTCCGGGGCGTGCGCCTGCAGTTCGGCGAGCACGGTGCCTGCGCGCAGGCAGAACATGCCGGCATTCCACAGGTGGCGGCCGCCTTCGAGGTAGTCGCGGGCGGTGAGGGCGTCGGGCTTCTCCACGAAGCTGGCAACCTGGTGCGCGTGCTTGCCGATCGCCTCGCCTTGCTCGATGTAACCGAAGCCGGTTTCGGCGCGGCTGGGCAGCAGGCCGAAGGTGGCCAGCCAGCCCTCGTTGGCCAGTTGCCGGGCGTGTTCGACGGCGTTTGCGAAGGCCTCGGCGTCCTGGATCAGGTGGTCGGCGGGCAATATCAGCAGCACGCTGTCGTTGCCGTAATGCCTGGCACAGTGCAGTGCGGCTGCGGCGATGGCGGGCGCGGTGTTGCGGCCGTTGGTTTCCAGCAGGAAGTCGAGGGCGAGGTTGCCGGGGCTGACCTGGCGGTACTCGTCCTGGGTGCGGAAGAACACTTCGCGGTTGGTCACCGTCAGTACCCGCTCGACGCCCGGTAGCGCCGCAGCGCGGGCGAAGGTTTTTTGCAGCAGGCTCTGGCCATCGGGCAAGCGCATGAAGGGTTTGGGCAT
The DNA here is from genome assembly GCF_039673865.1 of Pseudomonas sp. TWI628. Taxonomy (NCBI): domain Bacteria; kingdom Pseudomonadati; phylum Pseudomonadota; class Gammaproteobacteria; order Pseudomonadales; family Pseudomonadaceae; genus Pseudomonas; species Pseudomonas sp. TWI628. Next base: position 10,992 of record NZ_JBDJMM010000052.1, read on the forward strand.
GGCTTCGCGAGAAACCGGCCACAGGCGGGTGCCGGCACCGCCGGCGATGATGCAGGGGATCAGAACGCTCATTTCACAGCCTCGACTGTAGGCGCTGGTTACAGCGCAGTGAAGGGGAACTTCGCGACCTGTCACGGTTTTGGCGGAAAAGTCAAAAAACCGACTTTTCACTGCAGCTTCTTCCATGAAGGCCAAATATTTGTCGATCATGCGCCCGATGAGAAAAGCTTTCAATGATATTTATGTGAATCTGGCTGTTTTTTCTCGGCCCTGCTGCCGCTCAATGCGCAATGCAGAGCTGTTTTGCCGGCAGCGTGCAGCATTCCGGCAATGTTTGTGGTCGAGATCTGGACTGAACCAACCCCGTGGAGACGCGTGATGCCCAAGCGCAAGGCAATCTTGATCCTGCATGGCAAGCAGGCCATGAACGAAGCGGTGCGCCAAGCCGTGAGCGCCCTGCGCGAACGTGGCTGGACGCTGGATGTGCGGGTAACCTGGGAAGGCGGCGATGCCCAGCGGCTGGTCGGCGAAGCGCTGGCGGCCGGGTACAACCACGTGATCGCTGGCGGTGGTGACGGCACCTTGCGCGACGTCGCCGAAGCCATGGGCCAGGCACGCAGCGAAGCCAGCCTGGCACTGCTGCCGCTGGGAACGGCCAATGACTTCGCCAGGGCCGCTGGCATTTCACTGGAACCTGCCGAGGCCCTGGCATTGCTGGAGCTGCCGCCACGCCCGATTGACCTGGGCCAAGTGGGCGATCAGTTGTTCCTGAACATGGCCACAGGCGGTTTCGGCAGCCAGGTTACCGCCAGCACCTCTGAAGACCTGAAAAGAATGCTCGGCGCCGCGGCCTACCTGTTCACCGGTTTGACGCGCTTCAGCGAGCTGCAGGCGGCCTCGGTCGAGCTATCAGGGCCGGGGTTCGATTGGCAGGGTGACCTGCTGGCGCTGGGCATCGGCAACGGTCGCCAGGCCGGCGGTGGGCAAGTGTTGTGCCCGGACGCGCAAGTCGATGATGGCCTGCTCGATATTGCCATCCTGCCGGCGCCGCAGGAAATGGTCGGCGCACTGCGTGACTTGCTGGCAGGTGAGGGATTGTTCGTACGGGCGCGTTTGCCGTGGGTCGAGATCACCTGTTCGCAGGGGCTGGACATCAACCTCGATGGCGAACCTCTGCAGGCCGACAGCCTGCGCTTTGCGGCAGTGCCGGCGGCGCTGCGCCTGCACTTGCCACTGAATTCACCGCTGATCAGTCGTCCAGGCTGATGATCTTTTCGCGCACAGCGAACAGGACCAGGCCGGCCACGTCATAGATCTGCAGGCGCTTCATGATCTGCGAGCGGTGGGTTTCCACGGTCTTGATCGACAGGCCCAGGCCGGCGGCGATTTCGCGGGTGGACTTGCCGCGCACGATCAGGCGCAGGATCTCCAGCTGCCGTGCAGTGAGGTTGTGGCGGTCGACGCCAGCCTGCTTGCCGTGCTGTGCGCGCATCAGTGCCTGGTTGATCACGGTATGGGCGATGGCCGGGCTGAGGTAGCGCTCGCCATTGCGCAGGGCAATCAGGGCCTGCTCCAGCTCGGTGGCCGTGGCATCCTTGAGCAGGTAGCCGTGGGCGCCGCTTTCCAGCGCCCGCATGATCAGGTCCGGGTCGGTATGCATGGACAGGATCAGCACCTTGCAGGTGTTGCCCGTGGCGCGCAGCTGGGTGAGGGCATCGAGGCCGCTGGTCGAACGCATGGAAATGTCCAGCAGGACGATGTCGGGTGCCAGTTGCCGAACCTGCTCGAGCAACTGGCCGCCGTCATCGGCTTCGCCGACCACGGTATAGCCGGGGATATCGGACACCAGGGCACGGACCCCGGCACGGATCAGCGAGTGGTCATCCACCAGCAGCAATCTACAGGTCATGATGAAGCGGTAGTCCTGGCGCGTTCATGGGTACGGGGTTGCCACGGGAACAGCACGTCGATCGTCGTGCCCAGGCCGAGCTGGCTGGTGACCGTCAGGCTGCCGTTGAGGGCGGTGGCGCGTTCCTGCATGCCGGCCATGCCGCGCTGGCCGGCCTCGGCCGGATTGGCGGCCGGGACAAAGCCCTGGCCGTCGTCCTGGATCGACAGGGCAAGCCCCGTCGCGTTGCGTTGCAGGCGGATGGTCAGGTTGCGAGCCTGGGCGTGGCGCAGCATGTTGGTGACCGCCTCCTGGGTGATGCGAAACGCCGCCATGGCGACTTCCTCGCAAATACCGCCCAGGCGCTGATGGCACTCCAGGCTCCAGTGCACGTCGGTGCTTTCCAGGGTGCGCACCAGGTGCGCCCGCAGGCTGGCCTCAAGGCCAAGGCTGGCCAGTTGCCGTGGGTTGAGGATGGCGGAAACATCGCGCACCTTGCTCAGGGTGTCTTCCAGGGTACTGCGCAAGCTGCCACAGTGCGCCTGCAAGTCATTCGGTACACGGCGTTGCAACCATTCCAGCTGCATCTTGGCGGCGGTGAGCAACTGGCCGATGTCGTCGTGCAGTTCGCGGCTCAGGTGCTGGCGCTCGTTTTCCTGGACCTTGAGCATGCGGCCGGCCAACTCCGCCGGGCGCAGGCTGATCGACTTGGCGCCGTGGCTCAGGTGCCAGCAGACGCCAAGCGTGGCCACCAGTTGCAGCAGCAACAGCGTGGCAGGCATGCCGTGCCCGCCGGCAAACAGGACCAGGTTGGCAAGCAGCGACACCACGCACAGCAATGCCGTCGTCCAGCGCAGCAAAGTGGCGCGTGAACGGCAGCGCAGAGATATCTTCAAGCGTGGGAACATAAAATTGAGAAGCCACTGAAGTCTTGCTGATGGGGTCGTGCACAGCTCTTGGCAGAGCCTTTGGCGTTTGTGCTTGCAACAAATGGCGAGCGCGGTTCGATGTGGTATGCGGGGAGGCGGCGGCCGGCATTTGTTTGCGCGTATCTTAACACTTCGGCTCACTTTGGTCGCGCTGGACAATGCTTTGAAACCTCAGCATTTCCGGGCTCGGGAGGGGGCTCGGCAGGGTTGCCGGGCATCAAAGTGCCACTTTCGAACTGGGTGATGACCGCCCCGCGTTCAACTTGCGAAAGGCCGCTCGAGTGCAAGGGGCTGAACGAGTGAAGAACTCCACAAGTTAGGCCTGATTTGCGTTTTGAACCCTGTGCTTAGTTGGTATTGCCAAGCCGTCTAGTGGCGCTGTGCGGGCCTGCTGCCTGAAAAGCTGGCCGGCACCGCGGAATGCGGATGCATGCAGTTGTTGCGGTTATCGTCGCAAGACGCACACGTTTGCGGCAACGGCTGATGCAGGGCCGTTGCCAGTTCGCTCAGTAGTGTCACCTGCTCGCAGGTATCGAGGGCGAGCCGGCCGGTGTGCACGTCAACCAGTTCCAGTTGCCAGGCCAGCAAGGTCAGGCAGGCATTCAGCCTGGGCAGGGCTGCGTTGTCCAGGCGCTGCTGCTTGCAGGCCGGGGCCAGCAGCTGGTGCAAGAGGCTCGCATAGTGGGCGACTTCGAACAGGCCCAGGGCGCTGGCGCGTCTGGCCAGGGACTGGAGGGTGTTGTTCAGGCATTGGCAGGCGTCCGGGTCGTTGCTGATCAGTTCAAGATGCTGCAGGCATTCCTGGGACTGGGTCAGCAAGACCTGGGCATCCAGCAGGAAGTCCTGCAGGGTGTCGAAGTTAGAGACGCTGCTGTCCATCAAGACACTCCGGCGCGTTGGGCTGGAGCAGGTGATGGGCACACCATGTCGATCGCTAGCAAAAGCCTGACTCCATTCATGCAGTGAGAATGGCGTCACATTAATGGCTAAAGGATATCGCGAACATCAGGTTGCACCTGATTGCTCCTAGGGGTTTCCCTGATGGCGCCTAGGGTGCGACAGGTTGCCCTGGAATGGATCCAAGCGAGGCATGTCGCAGTAAAGCATGATGCTAATGTGATATCAATTGCCCCGCGGGGCATTTTTTTGTGGGGGTCAAGATGCGCGGGAACGCGCCGATATAGAACGGATCATTTCATATTTTTCGACACAACCCAGGGGGTTTTCCAATGGCTGGTATTCTCGACACGGTAGACCAACGCACGCAGCTGGTGGGTGAGAACCGTCTGGAAATCCTGATGTTCCGCCTGGCCGGTCGCCAGTTGTTCGCGATCAACGTCTTCAAGGTGCAGGAAGTGCTGCAGCTGCCCAAGCTGACCCTGATGCCGCAGCGCCACGCCTTCGTCTGTGGTGTGGTCAACCTGCGTGGGCAGACCCTGCCGGTGATCGACCTGTCCCAGGCGATCGGCATGCGCCCCCTGCAGCCAGGGCCGGACAGCACCATCATCGTCACCGAGTACAACCGTTCGGTGCAAGCGTTCCTGGTGGGGGGCGTCGATCGCATCGTCAACATGAACTGGGAGGCCATCATGCCGCCGCCTTCCAGTGCTGGACGCCAGCATTACCTGACCGCCATCACCAGGGTGGACGACAAGCTGGTTGAAGTGATCGATGTGGAGAAGGTGCTGGCCGAGATCGTGCCTTATAACGCCCGGGTCTCCGGCGACAAGCTGGCCGACCCGGTACTGGCGCGCGCGCGTGGCCGTGAAGTGCTGCTGGTGGATGACTCCAGCGTGGCCCTGGCGCAACTGCGCGATACCCTGTCGCAACTCGGGGTGAAACTGCACGTGGCCAGTGATGGCCTGAAAGCCCTGCGCCTGCTCAAGGGCTGGGCCGATGCGGGGGAGGATGTCTGCGAAAAATTGTTGATGGTCTTCACCGATGCGGAAATGCCCGAGATGGACGGCTATCGGCTGACCACCGAGATTCGCAGCGATGCGCGTCTGCGCAAGCTTTATGTGGTGTTGCATACCTCCTTGTCGGGCAGCTTCAACGAATCGATGGTGAAGAAGGTCGGTTGCGACAATTTCCTCTCCAAGTTCCAGCCTGATCGTCTGGTCGATGTGGTCAAGCAGCGCCTGCTGCTGGATACCCGCAACGCGTGATCCTGCTGCCGGCCCGGTATAAGCTTGGCTTTTGACAAGGCATGAGGCGGGCAGGGATGTTTCTCAGTGAGTTGTATCGATACCCGGTGAAGTCGGGGCGGGCGCAATGCCTGCAGGGTTCGCCGGTCGGGCTTCTGGGGTTGCAGGGCGACCGACGCTGGATGGTGGTCGAGGAAGAGAACGGACGCTTCCTCACCCAACGAGCCTGGCCACAACTGGGCCAGCTGAAGGCCAGCGCGGGCGAGGCTGGCGAGTTGCTGCTTGAGCTGCCTGGGCAGGCGCCACTGCGAGTGGCTGTGCCCGCCGCAGACGATGCGCTGCGCGGCGTGACCATCTGGCGCGACACCTTGCGCGTACCGGACGCGGGCGACGAGGTTGCCGACTGGTTGTCGCAATGGCTCGGCAAGGCGGTGCGCCTGGTGCATTGCCCGGAGCAGCGGGCACGCTACCTGCCCAATGGTTACGGCCTGAACAGTGACCGTGCGGCTTTCCCCGATGGCTTTCCGTTGTTGCTGATTGGTCAGGGCTCTCTGGATGAGTTGAGCGGCAGGATTGGCCGGCCCATGGAAATGCTGCGCTTTCGGCCGAACCTGGTGGTGCAAGGGGCTGAGCCGTTTGCCGAGGATGGCTGGAAGCGGATTCGCATTGGCGAGCTGGAATTTAGAGTGCTCAAGCCCAGTGTGCGGTGCATCTTCACGACGCTTGACCCGGCGACCGGGGAGCGCAGTGCCGACCGTGAGCCTTTGACGACCTTGAAGACCTTCCGCGAGAAGGAAGGCGACATCTTGTTCGGGCAGAACCTGGCGGTGGATGGCGCAGGCTGGCTTGAGGTGGGGATGGAAGTCGAAGTACTTGAATAACCTGCGTCGGCCTCTTCGCGGGCAAATCTGCGAAGAGGCCGGCACAGGCTCAGCAATGATCACATGTCATCGAAATACCGCTCATGCCAGTCCACCAGCGGCTGCGGCACATTGAGCTTTTGCCCGTAGATCACCGAATACGACAGCACGTTCTGCACATACTGGCGCGTTTCGTCGAACGGGATCGATTCTACCCACACGTCGAAGCTCAGGTGCTTGGCGCCCTTGAGCCACTGCCGCACGCGCCCGGGGCCGGCGTTGTAGGCCGCGGACGCCAACACACGGTTGCCGTTGAACTGGCCGTGCACCTGGCTCAGGTAGGCCGCACCGACCTGAATGTTCTTTTCCGGGTTGAACATCTGCTGCGGCGAAGCCAGCGGGATGCTGAACTTGCGTGCGGTTTCCTTGGCGGTGGCCGGCATCACCTGCATCAGGCCGCTGGCCCCGACGCTGGAACGGGCGTCCTCCATGAAGGCGCTTTCCTGGCGGGTGATGGCAAACACCCAGCTTGAGTGCAGCCCGCGCACCTTGGCTTCACGCACCAGGGTGTCGCGGTAGGCCATCGGGAAGCGGATATCCAGATCGTCCCAGTACTGCGCCTGGCTGATGGTGCGGATGGCCGGGAAGTACCAATGCATGTCGTAGGCCAGGCGTGCCTGGGCGACCATCTCGTCGCGGGTGAAGTGGCGGCTGACGTGGTACCACTCGCGGCGCCCCTCGACGACCTGGCCGCGGGCGTGGAACTCCAGGGCGCGCTGGATGCCGGGGGTGTTGCGCACCTTGTTGACCAGTTGCGGGCTCATCAGCAGTGGCTTGTTGTTCAACTGGTAGGGCGTTTTGGCCCGGTCCGCCGCGAGGAAGCCGTAGAAGTCACGCTCGCGTGCCACATTCTTGTACAGCAACGGAACCTGCGGGTTGTTCGGCTGGGCCAGCTCCAGGGAGCGTGCCTGCCAGTATTTCCAGCGGCTGCTGCTGGCCAGGTCCTGTGGCAGGCGCCGGGTCAGCTCGTAGGCATCTTCCCAGCGGCCCAGGCGCAGCAGCAGGCGCAGGCGCCATTCACTGACGGTGTTGTCGCGCAGTTCGGGGTCGTAGCGGGTCATCAGGTCCAGCGCGCGCGGGTCGTAACGGCGCGCCAGGGTCAGGCCGATCTCGCGGGCGATGGCGACTTTCTCGTCACGCGAGAAATGCATGCGCTGGGCGTAGTCGTCGAGCAGTGCCATGGCCTGGTCGGGGTCCTGCCGGGCCAGGCGGCGCAGGCCGAGGCTGACCACATCGGACATGGCCTCATTGGCTGGGGTGAAGCGTGACGGCTGATTGAGCAGTTCGGGCTTTTGTGCCACGTCGATCAGCAGCCTGCCCTGTGGCCCGAGCGTGGTCAGGCCCTGCACCAGGCTGTTGGCCAGCGGGTAGTTGCGCGCCTGGGCAGCGAGCTTGGCGCGGTTCCAGCGCTTGGCCTCGGTCAGCTGGCCTTCTGCGGCCCACATGCCGAACAGGGTGTCGCAGGCAGCCGGTTGCGTCTTGCCGACGTTCCACAGTTTTTCGGCACTGGCGAAGCCTTCGGCGCGCTGGCCGTGGCTCAACTGGTACTGGCCATTGAGGCAGTCCAGTTCGGTGAAATTGAGCTTGGGGTCGTAGTACTTGACGAAGGTGTTCCATTCGCCGCGTTCGGCCAGCCAGCGCAGCCAGCGCAATTTCATCCAGTTGGCCTGGGGCAGGTCGCCGTGCTTGGCCAGGAAACCTTCGATTTCCTCGTTGCTGGCACTCTTCAGGCGGGCGGTCAGTTCGTCGTAAGCCAGGTACGGTGTGAGCGGGTAATCGCGCAGCGCCGGGGCGTAGCGCAGGTAGGGGCCCTTGTCGCCCTTGGCCAGCGCACGCTTGGCCTCGTCGTAATACTGACGTTGCGTGGAAAGGTCGATGGCCTGCGCCGCATTGGCGGTGGCGGCGGTGAGCAGCAGGCAGGAAGCAATCTGTAACAGGCGGCTGCGCATGATACGTCCGGGCAGTTGAACCATGGGGAAGTGACGGCGAAGCCAGCACTGTTGAAATCTGATTGCATTAGCTTAGCCGTTTGCCGGCGGCGGGTGATAGCGCTGTGCTTGTAACCAGGCATTAACGCTGACCGAGCGTCGCCAAGCCCCTGTAGCGTGGTCAACTTAATGCCGGGAAGGCCCAAGTCAGGTAGAATGCGCGCCCGCTTTCTGGAGACGAACATGACCCTGCTCAAATTCAGCGATGTGTCCCTCGCATTCGGCGCGATGCCGCTGCTGGACAAAGTGTCCTGGCAGATCGCCCGTGGCGAGCGGGTGTGCATCATCGGCCGCAACGGTACCGGCAAGTCGAGCATGCTGCGCCTGGTCAAGGGCGAGCAGAAGGGCGACGATGGCGAGATCTGGCGCGCCCCTGGCCTGAAGATCGGTGAACTGCCACAGGAGCTGCCGGTTGCCGACGAGCGCACGGTGTTCGACGTGGTCGCGGCAGGCCTGGATGGCGTTGGCGAGTTGCTGGCCGAGTTCCATCACCTGAGCCAGAACATCCAGGGCGATGAAGATCTGGAAAAACTCATGCACGTCCAGCACGAGCTGGAGGCCCGCGATGGCTGGCGCCTGCAGCAGGTGGTGGAAAGCACCCTGAGCCGCCTGCAACTGCCCGCCGACAAGACCCTGGCCGAGCTCTCCGGTGGCTGGCGCCGCCGCGTGCTGCTGGCCCAGGCGCTGGTGTCCGAGCCTGATCTGCTGCTGCTCGACGAACCGACCAACCACCTGGACATTGGCGCCATCGCCTGGCTCGAAGAAGCCCTGCGCGGCTTCAACGGCGCCGTGCTGTTCATCACCCACGACCGCTCCTTCCTGCAGAACCTGGCCACCCGCATCCTCGAACTGGACCGCGGCGGCCTGATCGACTGGAACGGCGACTACGCCAGCTTCCTGGTGCACAAGGAGGCCGCACTGGCCGCCGAAGAAACCGCCAATGCGCTGTTCGACAAGCGCCTGGCCCAGGAAGAAGTGTGGATCCGCCAGGGCATCAAGGCCCGCCGTACCCGTAACGAAGGCCGCGTGCGTGCGCTCAAGGCCTTGCGTGTGGAACGTGGCGAGCGCCGCGAGCGCCAGGGCAAGGCCAACATCCAGATCGAGGCCGCGGACAAATCCGGCAAGCAGGTGATGGTGCTGGAGAACGTCAGCTTCCATCACGCCGATGGCCCGCTGCTGGTCAAGGACTTCTCCATGGTCCTGCAGCGCCAGGACCGTATCGGCCTGCTGGGTGCCAACGGTACCGGCAAGACCACCCTGTTGAAGATGATGCTCGGTGACCTGGAGCCGACGGCAGGCAAGGTCGAGCGCGGCACCAAGCTGGAAGTGGCCTACTTCGACCAGATGCGCCACCAGCTCGACCTGGAAAAGACCGTCATCGACAACCTTGCCGAAGGCCGTGATTTCATCGAGATCGATGGCCAGAATCGCCATGTGTTGAGCTATCTCGGTGATTTCCTGTTCAGCCCGCAGCGTGCTCGCACGCCGGTCAAGGCGCTGTCCGGAGGCGAGCGTGCGCGCCTGCTGCTGGCCAAGCTGTTCAGCAAACCGGCCAACCTGCTGGTGCTCGACGAACCGACCAACGACCTGGATGTGGAAACCCTCGAGCTGCTCGAAGAGGTGCTGTCCAACTACAAGGGTACCGTGCTGATGGTCAGCCACGACCGGGCCTTCCTCGACAACGTCGTCACCAGCACGCTGGTGTTCGAAGGTGAGGGCAAGGTGCGCGAGTATGTTGGTGGCTACGAGGACTGGATCCGCCAGGGTGGTTCGGCGAAGCTGCTCGGCGTGACCGAGAGCAAGGGTGGCAAATCCGAGCTCAACAGTGCCGTGGTCGAAAAGCCGGTGGAAGCGGCAGCGCCTGCGCCAGCCGCGCCGGTGGCGGATGCTTCGAAGAAGAAACTCAGCTACAAGCTGCAGCGCGAGCTGGAAATGCTGCCGGGGCAGATCGACGAAGTGGAGCAGCGCATGGCCGAAGCGCAGGAAGAAGTGAACGCTGCTGGCTTCTATCAGCGGCCGATTGCCGAAACCTCGGCGGTGTTGGCCAAGATCGAGAAGCTGCAGGGTGAGCTGGATGCGCTGGTAGAGCGTTGGGCTGAGCTGGAAGGCTGAGTTTGCTGTGCTGGCGCCGAGGCGGGCGCGCCCGGGGCGGGGGCCGGGCCGGCGTGATGGTGGGTGTTTGAGGGGGCCGC
>NZ_JBDJMM010000053.1:0-20298 GCF_039673865.1 Pseudomonas sp. TWI628
GCTCGCTCCTACGATTGTTTCGGGCCAGTTTACCTGCAACAAACGTAGGAGCGAGCGCAGCTCGCGATGCGCCGCGCGGGCGGCGCTCGATTTCACAGGCGACAAACCTCTTTCGCCCTACCCCCAAAACCCCTAAACCACCTCTTCGTACGGCAACCCCACATAGTTCTCGGCGATGTTCACCAGCCCCGCCGGCGATGTCAGGAAGTACTCGCGGTCGGCCTCCTGCATCTTCTGGTCCCAGGCATCCTTGTGCTCGCCGAAGTCATGCAGCAGCTGGGTCATGAACCAGCTGAAACGCTCGCCCTTCCAGACCCGGCGCAGGGCCAGCGGCGAGTACTGCTGCAGCAGGTCGGTGCGCCCTTCGCGGTACACCTTGACCAGGATCCGGAACAGGTAGTTGACGTCGGAGGCCGCCAGGTTCAGGCCCTTGGCGCCCGTCGGCGGAACGATGTGCGCGGCATCGCCGACCAGGAACAGGTGGCCGTACTGCATCGGCTCGACCACCAGGCTGCGCAGTGGCGCGATGCTCTTTTCCAACGCAGGCCCGGTGACCAGTTGCTGTGCCACGTCTTCGGGCAGGCGCGCCTTGAGTTCGTTCCAGAAACGCTCGTCGGACCAGTCTTCCACCCGCTCTTCCAGCGGCACCTGCAGGTAGTAGCGGCTGCGCGTCTGTGAGCGCTGGCTGCACAGCGAGAAACCCCGTTCGTGGTGGGCGTAGATCAGTTCGTGGTTGACCGGTGGGGTATCGGACAGCATACCCAGCCAGCCGAACGGGTAGACCCGCTCGTACTCCTTGAGTACGCCTTCGGGAATGCTCTTGCGCGAGACGCCGTGGAAGCCATCACAGCCGGCGATGTAGTCGCAGTCCAGGCGCTGGGTCTGGCCGTCCTTTTCAAAGGTCACGTAGGGCCGTTCGCCCTTGAGTTCGTGCGGCTGCACGTTGCTGGCGCAGTAGATGATCGGCGCGCCGCTGGCTTCGCGGGCCTGCATCAGGTCGCGGGTGACTTCGGTCTGGCCGTAGACCATCACCGTCTTGCCGCCGGTCAGGCCCTTCAGGTCCAGGCGCTGGCGACGGCCAGCCACCAGCAGCTCAACGCCCTCATGGACCAGCCCTTCGCGGTCCATGCGCTCGGCGACGCCGGCTTCGCGCAGCAAGTCGACGGTGCCTTGTTCAAGCACCCCGGCGCGAATGCGGCCGAGTACGTATTCGGGGGTCTGGCGTTCGAGGATGACGGTGTCGATGCCTGCCTTGTGCAGCAACTGACCGAGCAGTAGGCCGGACGGACCGGCGCCAATGATTGCAACCTGAGTGTTCATTGTTTTTATCTCGTCGAGAGGGGGTGCCCTTGCATTTTTACTGGCAATAACCGCCAAATAAGTGTGTTATCCGATGCAAAAAATGCACTTTTAAAAAAAGCGTTCGATTAACGGACAGGCAATCACGACATGAGATCCACCCTCCCCGGCGTTCCGCTGTTCCAGCTATATGGCGAAAACCAGCACTGGCCCGGCACCGACCTGCTGCATTGCGAGTCGATCCCGGCGCGCAGCCGCCTGCATCATTGGGAAATCAAGCCGCACCAGCACGCCGAGCTGTTCCAGTTGTTGTATGTGCAGCGCGGCGAAGCTCAGGTGGAAATCGAGGGCGTGCGCAGCACCATTCTGGAAGCCGCGATACAGGTGGTGCCGCCGCTGACCGTGCATGGTTTTCGCTTCAGCGCCGATATCCAGGGCCATGTGCTGACCTTCGGCACCGCGCTGGTAGCTGACCTGGAACAGCGCCTGGGCGCGCCGCTGGGGGTGCTGGCAAAAGCGGCGTGTTACCCACTGGGCAAGGACCGCATCCAGCTGCGCGGCCTGATCGAAACGCTGCAGCAGGAATACGAGGGCAACGCCCCTGCACGGGCGGCCATGCTCGACGCGCTGGTGACCGCGCTGATGGTGTGGATCAGCCGCCGGCAGCGACTGGGGCAAGCCCCACGTAACCGCGACGAACGTGACCGGCAGCTGCTCGGGCAATACCTGCGGCTGGTCGAGGCGCATTACCGCGAACACCTGTCGGTGGAGGACTTCGCCGCGCGCCTGAACATCCCCAGCCTGCAGCTCAACCAGCTATGCCGGGCGCTGAGCGGGCAGACCGCATTGCAGGTGATCCACCAGCGCCTGCTGCTGGAGGCGCGGCGCAACCTCATCTATACGCGCATGAGCATCGGCCAGCTGTCGGACAGCCTGGGCTTCAGCGACCCGACCTACTTCACCCGCTTTTTCAAGCGCCTGAGCGGGCAGACGCCCAATGGTTACCGGCGTGCGGTGCAGCCCGACTGATCTGCTTGACGTAAACGTCAACCTGCCCTCAGGATACTGGCATACCCCACGCCGAGCCCAAGCATGAGCAGCCAGACCTACAGCATCTCCGACCTCTCCCGCGAACTGGACATCACCACCCGCGCCATCCGCTTCTATGAGGAACAGGGCCTGCTGAGCCCCGAGCGGCGTGGCCTGGAGCGCATCTATTCGGCCCGTGACAAAGTCAGCCTGAAGCTCATCCTGCGTGGCAAGCGCATCGGCTTCTCGCTGGCCGAATGCCGTGAACTGATCGAGTTGTACGACCCCAGCAGCGGCAACCTCAAGCAGCTTCACAGCATGCTGGCGAAGATCGCCGAGCGTCGCGCCCAGCTCGAACAGCAGATGCTCGACATCCACCAGATGCAACTGGAACTGGACACTGCCCAGGAGCGCTGCGAGCAGGCCCTGGCTGCCACCCTGAACAACAACGACAAACGCTGACAGGAACCCCACCATGCCCATGCCCGCAACAGTCCGCCTGGTCGAAGTCGGCCCCCGCGACGGCCTGCAGAACGAAGCCCAGCCCATCAGCGTCGCCGACAAGGTGCGCCTGGTCGACGACCTGACCGACGCCGGGCTGAGCTATATCGAGGTCGGCAGCTTCGTTTCGCCCAAATGGGTGCCGCAGATGGCGGGCTCCGCCGACGTGTTCGCCAGCATCCGCCAGCGCGCCGGTGTTACCTATGCCGCGCTGGCGCCCAACCTGCGCGGTTTCGAGGACGCCCTGGCTGCCGGGGTGAAGGAAGTGGCGGTGTTCGCCGCGGCTTCCGAGGCCTTCTCCCAGCGCAACATCAACTGCTCGATCAGCGAAAGCCTGCAGCGCTTCGAGCCGATCATGGAGGCTGCGCGCAGCCATGGCGTGCGGGTACGCGGTTACGTGTCCTGTGTGCTGGGCTGCCCTTATGAAGGCAAGGTCAGCGCCGAGCAGGTAGCACCGGTGGCCAGGGCCCTGCACGACATGGGCTGCTACGAGGTGTCGCTGGGTGACACCATCGGCACCGGCACGGCCGGAGACACCCGCCGGCTGTTCGAGGTGGTGTCGGCCGTAGTGCCCCGCGCACAACTGGCCGGCCACTTCCACGACACCTATGGCCAGGCCCTGGCCAACGTGTATGCCAGCCTGCTCGAAGGCATCAGCGTGTTCGACAGCTCGGTGGCCGGGCTGGGGGGCTGCCCTTATGCCAAGGGCGCTACCGGCAACATCGCCACCGAGGATGTGCTGTACCTGCTGCAGGGGCTGGGCATCGAGACCGGTATCGACCTCGACCGGCTGATCGCCGCCGGGCAACGCATCAGCACGGTGCTGGGCCGGGCCAACGGTTCGCGGGTGGCACGTGCGCGCAGCGCAGCATGAGTTTCATACAGGTGTCACATGAGTGTGGGTGAGTGTTACCTCCCCCACAGTTTCCAGCAAAAAATCGGGTAACAGGGAAACAAATCGACAGATTCTCAGGGCGTCGGATTTCGTCAAAACCTGTCAACCCATTGATTTTAAAGGCTTTTCAAAAGTTGGCACGGCACCTGCTATATGTTTGATACAACAACAAGAAAAACGCGATAACCAATAAAAACAACATGTAACGGCTCTGACATAACAAGAACAACACGGCAGAGGCGCAGCAAGCAGATTTTTTTGGAGTCGACAGGCTTTTCAGGGGTTCGCCCCGCGGGCTGACACAGAACAATAAAACTACCTGAAGGTAGCGGCAGTCAGGCTCGGATCCACAGGATGAATGCAGGTCAGCGCTCAAAAAAATACGTTTGCTCTTGACCCCGGATGGGGGTCGCACGCGACATCAAGGCTAGCCTACAAAAACAACAAAAGGCCGGCCTCAATAATAAAAAAAGAGCAGGCAACAACGCTTTGAGGGGAGCTTCGGCTCCCCTCAGTGCTTCCTGCCCTCCTCCTCTTTCTGCTTCTCCTCGTCCTGCCCCTCGACCTTCTCCACCAGCAGCGGCATCGTGCCCAAGACCAACAGCGCCAGCACTGTGCTGATCAGCGCCGTGGCTTCTCGCCCCATGCCTGCAGCGGTACCGATTGCCGCCGTCATCCACAGCCCCGCAGCGGTAGTCAGCCCTTTCACGTGGCTGGTGTCCTGGCCGTTACCTTTGAGAATGGTGCCTGCCCCTAGAAAGCCGATGCCGGCGACGATGCCCTGGATCACCCGGCTCAAGGCCTGTGCATCGGAGCCCGCCATGCTCGGTGCCAGCACGAACAATGCAGCGCCCAGGGATACCAGCATGTGTGTGCGCACCCCAGCGGACTTGCCTTTGTGTTCGCGCTCAAAGCCCAGCACGGCGCCGAGCACGGCCGCCATCAGCAGGCGGACGAGAATCTGGATGACTTCGCGTTCATTGGTGATGTCGGCGAATTCTGCCTGGATGGTTTGCCAGATCTGATCCATTGCATGGGTCCCGAACAGGTTAGCCTTTGAAGGTTGACCCGCACACACACAGCAAAGTGCCCACCCGGCACTCCGATGCAGCAACCTCCCAGCGCCTGTGGTCACAACCTGTAACCGCCCCCGGAGGACCGCACCATGCCCATCGAAGTCGAAGAAAGCACCCAACGCTGCACCCTCATCGGCGACAAGCTGCGCATCGAAGGCAAAGGCCCGGAGATCGAAATCATCACCGACGAACAGCTGCGCATGTCCGTGGCCATCCTCGCCGGCGAGCGCTTCCCGATCACTGAAGCCGAAGCCGACGCGCTGACCGTGGCGGGTGCGGTGGATAGCCGCAGGCACCTTAAGGCCAGCACGCCAGGCTCGGTGATCTGAGGCTCGGGACACAAATTGCGGCAATCTGATATGGTTTTTATCGCCTGACCTGAGCCTGTGCTGAAAACAGTTCGGGGGCCATAGTGCTCGTGCCTGATCGAGGCCGTAAGAGCACCGACGCCATGACCGAACGAATCCATGCCATCCAGATTGCCGCCAATGGCATCCATACCCGCAGTTTCACCGGCCTGTACCGCACGCTGCGTATTGCCTTCGCCGGCGCGCTGTTCGTGCTGTTCTTCGGCACCGCCTGGCTCGACTGGAACGGTCGCCAGGCCGTGCTGTGGGACCTGGCCGACAGCAAGTTCCACATCTTCGGCGCCACCTTTTGGCCGCAGGACTTCATCCTGCTCTCGGCGCTGCTGATCATCTGTGCCTTTGGCCTGTTCGCCATCACTGTCTACGCCGGCCGGGTGTGGTGCGGTTACAGTTGCCCACAAAGCACCTGGACCTGGCTGTTCATGTGGTGCGAAAAGGCCACCGAAGGCGACCGCAACCAGCGCATCAAGCTGGCCGCCGCGCCCTGGAGCCTGAACAAGCTGGCCCGGCGCACGCTCAAGCACAGCCTGTGGCTGGCCATCGGCGTGCTCACCGGGCTGACCTTCGTCGGCTACTTCACGCCGATCCGCCCGCTGGCCCATGAACTGTTCACCCTGCAACTGAGCGGCGTGGCGCTGTTCTGGGTACTGTTCTTCACCGCTGCCACCTATATCAATGCTGGCTTGCTGCGCGAGGCGGTGTGCCTGCACATGTGCCCTTATGCGCGCTTCCAGAGCGTGATGTTCGACAAGGACACCCTGGCCGTGGCCTACGACCCGCGCCGTGGCGAATCCCGCGGCCCGCGCAAGAAAGGCAGTGACGCCCGCGCCCAGGGCCTGGGTGATTGCATCGACTGCACCCTGTGCGTGCAGGTCTGCCCCACCGGCATCGATATCCGCGACGGCCTGCAGATGGCCTGCATCGGTTGCGCCGCCTGCATCGACGCCTGCGACAATGTGATGGACAAGATGGGTTACCCCCGCGGCCTGATCGGGTACAAGTCCGAACACAGCCTGCAAGGCGGCGCCACCCATTGGCTGCGCCCGCGCCTGCTGGGCTACGCCGCTGCGCTGGTGCTGATGATCGGCGCGCTGGTGGTGGCCCTGCAGTTGCGCCCGATGGTGTCGCTGGACGTGATCAAGGACCGCGGCCTGTTCCGCGAGAACGCTCAAGGCCAGATCGAGAACATCTACCTGCTCAAGGTCATCAACAAGACCGCGCAGCCCCAGCGTTACCACTTGCGCCTGCTCGATGCCGAAGGCTTCGAACTGCACGGCAGCACCGAGTTCAGCATCCCGGCCGGGGAAATGAGCGCGCTTCCCGTATCGGTGGCGATGCTCACCGAGCGCCCGGCAAGCAGCTCGCAGGAACTGGCCTTCGAGATCCAGGACAGCGACCAGCCCGCAGTACGCAGCGTGGCCCGCAGCCGCTTCGTGGCGCCACTGAACCGCTGATCCCTTACACTGATTATTCACCTTGCCTGCCGAGCCCCCATGAAACGCTACGAACGCTTCGCCGACGACATTGCCGAACTGATCCGCTCCGGGGTGCTCGGCCCAGGCCAGCGCGTGCCTTCGGTACGCTATGCCAGCCAGACCCACGGCGTCAGCCCGTCTACGGTGTTCCAGGCCTACTACCTGCTCGAACGCCGCGGGCTGATCCGCGCACGGCCGCGCTCGGGCTACTTCGTCAACGCCCATGCCCCGCGCCAGTTCAGTGAACCGCAGGCGCTGGAGCCACTGAGCGAATCGACCGAGGTGGACGTCAGCGGCCTGGTGTTTTCCATCCTTGACTCGATCAAGGACCCGAGCACCGTGCCGTTCGGCTCGGCCTTCCCCAGCCCCGAACTGTTCCCCTTGCAACGCCTGTCGCGCTCGCTGGCCAGCGCCAGCCGGGCCATGGACCCGCGCATGGTGGTCACCGACCTGTCGCCGGGCAACCCGCAACTGCGCCGGCAGATCGCCCTGCGCTACATGGTCGGTGGGCTGATGCTGCCGATGGAAGAACTGCTGATCACCAATGGCGCACTGGAAGCCCTGAACCTGTGCCTGCAGGCGGTCACCGAGCCCGGCGACCTGGTGGCCATCGAGGCGCCGGCCTTCTATGCCTGCCTGCAGGTACTGGAGCGGCTCAAGCTCAAGGCCGTGGAGATCCCGGTGCACCCGCGCGAGGGCATGGACCTGGCGGTGCTGGCCCAGACCCTGGACAAGCACCCGGTCAAGGCCGTGTGGTGCATGACCAACTTCCAGAACCCGGTGGGCGCGAGCATGCCCGAGGCGAAGAAGCAGGCGCTGGTCGAACTGCTGCGCCGCCACCAGGTGCCGTTGATCGAGGACGATGTCTACGCCGAGCTGTACTACTCGCAACAAGCCCCCAAACCGGCCAAGGCCTTCGACACCCAAGGCCTGGTGATGCACTGCGGCTCGTTCAGCAAAAGCCTGGCACCGGGGTATCGCATCGGCTGGGTGGCCGCCGGGCGCTTCGCGCAGAAGATCGAGCGGCTGAAACTGATGACCTCGCTGTGCGCCTCGATGCCGGCCCAGGCGGCCATCGCCGACTACCTGCAACACGGCGGCTACGACCGTCACCTGCGCAAGCTGCGCTACGCCCTGGAGGGCCAGCAGGCCAACATGCTGGCGGCCATCGCCCGCCATTTCCCGGCGCAGACCCGCGTCAGCCAGCCTTCTGGCGGCTACTTCCTGTGGCTGGAATTGCCTGAGCAGATGGACGCCCTGAAACTGTTCCACATGGCCCTGGCCCAGGGCATCAGCATCGCCCCGGGGCCGATCTTTTCGCCGACCCGGCGCTTTGGCAACTGCATTCGCCTGAACTACGGCACACCGTGGAACGAGGCCGCCGAACAGGCCATGGAAACCCTGGGGCGCATCATCCGCTCGTTCTGAAGGAAGGCCAGCACAAGTGCAGCTATAGTTGTGCGACCCACACGCTGGATCGCCCCATGCAGCCTGACGACTCGCCCCCTTCCACACAACAACTGCAGGAACGCATCGACCAGGCCCAAGCCAACAGCAAGTTGCTGGGCGAGCTGGTCGATCACAGCCAGGCCAACGTCTTCGCGGCCGATCGTAACCTTCGCCTGCTGGCGATCAACCGCACCGCGCAGGAAACCTTCAAGCGCCTGCGCGGCTTCGTGCCGCAGGTGGGCGACTACATTCCCCAGTTCATTGCCAACCAGCCCGACATCGTCAAATGGCTGGAGCCGGTCTGGCCGCGCGTGCTGGCCGGCGAGGCGTTCACCGACACCATCGCCCTCGGCCCGCCCAATGCCCTGCGCCACTACGAAATCAGCTACAACGCCTTGCGCGACGCTCAGCAGCGCATCCAGGGCGGTTACCTGTTCGCCTACGACATCAGCGAACGCGTCGCCGAACAGGAGCGCGTGCGCAAGATCGAAGAGGCCCTGCGCCAATCGCAGAAGATGGAAGCAGTCGGCCAGTTGACTGGCGGTATCGCCCACGACTTCAACAACCTGCTCGGTGGCATTCTCGGCGCCCTGGAAATGGCCGAACAACGCCAGGCCGAGCAACGTTACCAGGACACCAGCCGGCTGCTCGGTGTTGCCCGGCAAAACGCCCAACGTGCCGCCGCACTGGTACAGCGCCTGCTGGCCTTCTCGCGCCAACAGACGCTCATGCCACAGCCGGTGGACGTGCAGCAGCTGGTGGCCGGCATGCACGAGCTGATTGCCAGTTCGCTCGATGCGCGCATCACCTTCATTGACCAGACCCAAGCCGGACAGTGGCTGGTGCAGATCGACCCGCACCAACTGGAAAGCGCACTGCTCAACCTGTGCATCAATGCCCGCGACGCCATGCCGTTGGGGGGCACGCTTGCCATCGCCAGTGAAAACACTCAGCTCGATGAGCTGCAGGCACGCGCGCTGGACTTGACCGGCGGCGCCTACCTGCACGTCAGCGTCTGCGACAACGGCGTCGGCATGCCCAGCGAGGTGCTGCAGAGGGCGTTCGAGCCCTTCTATACCACCAAACCACTGGGCCAGGGCTCAGGCCTTGGGCTGTCGATCGTGTATGGGTTCGTGCGCCAGTCCGGCGGGCAGTTGCGCATCGTCAGCGAGCCGGGGCAAGGTACCTGCATCCACCTCTACTTGCCACGGGCTTCCTGTGAAGCCAACGAACCAGCCAGTGTGCCGCCACAGGTGCCAAGCGAGCAGTCCGGCTCAGCGCCGCAGGTGGTGTTGCTGGTGGAAGACCAGGACAACCTGCGGCTGCTGATCAGCGAGGTGCTCGAGGACCAGGGGCACCATGTGCATGCTTTCAGCGACGGCCGCTGTGCGCTGCAAGCTATGCAGAGCGGCTTGCGCCCGGACCTGCTGATCACCGACATCGGCCTGCCGGGCGGCATCGATGGCTACCAGGTCGCGACAGCCTGCCAGAAGTTGTCCGGCACCCTCGCCGTGCTGTACATCACCGGCTATGCCAGCAATCGGGTCGATGCCAGCCCTGGCCAGCACTGCGCCGTACTGTACAAGCCGTTCGATCTGGCGACCCTCAACCGGCAGGTTGCGCAGCTGCTGGAAAATCGCCACTTGTCGCTGTAGCCCGCTATGCGCCCGCGTTGCGTACGGGTAAAGTCTGGCCATTCATTTCTGTCGGACGTCGCCATGCCCCACCGCGACCTGCTCGCCCTGCATCAGGAAATCGAAACCCTGCGCCAACGTAACGCGCACCTGGAGAGCCAGCTGCTGCAACACGCCGATCAGGACCAGAACATCTATCGCTTTCTGTTCGACACCATGGACGAAGGCTTCTGCATCATCGAGTTCTTCGACGGCCCCCATGGCCCGCTCAGCGACTATGTGCACATTCTTGCCAACACCGCCTACGCCAAGCATGCCGGCATCCCCAACGTGGTCGGGCAGAAACTGCGCGAGATGGTGCCCGACGAGGCGGACGACTGGGTCGCTCGCTACGGTGAAGTGCTGCGCACCGGCGAGCCGCTACAGTTCGAGCAGGAGCTGGTCGCCACCGGCCATGTGCTGTCGGTGACCACCTTCCGCGTGGAGCCGGCAGAGCGCCGCCAGGTCGCGGTGCTGTTCAAGGATGTCACCGAGCGGCGCAAGGCCGAGCTGGCCTTGCAGCAGCTCAACGAAGAGCTCGAACAGCGGGTCAGTACGGCCCTGGCCGAGCGCCGCCTGTTTGCCGAGCTGGTCGACCATAGCGTGGTCAACGTGCATGTGGTCGATAGCAACCTGCGCTGGCTGGCAGTCAACCGCCAGGCCAAGCACGATTTTCATGCCTTGTACGGCCATACGCCGGAAGTCGGTGAATACCTGCCGGCAGTGGTGAGCAACCACCAGCTGACAGACGATACGCAGATCATGCCGATGTGGCAGCGGGCGCTGGCAGGCGAACAGTTCACCGAGATCGGTGCGTTCGGGCCACGCCACTATGAACTGCGTTTCAACGCCTTGCGCGACCAGGACGACAACGTGCAAGGCGCCTATCTGTTTGCCTACGACATCAGTGAGCGGGTCGAGGAACAACAGCGCCTGGCCAAGGCGGAGCAGGCGCTGCGCCAGGCGCAGAAGATGGAGGCCGTGGGCCAGCTCAGCGGTGGCATCGCCCACGACTTCAACAACCTGCTGGGCAGCATCATCAATGCTCAGGAGCTGATGCAACAACGCCTGGGCCAGCAGCGTTACGAAGAACTGGAGCCTTTGCTGGCGCTGTCCAGCGGCGCGGCGCAAAGGGCTTCATCGCTGGTGCACCGGCTGTTGGCCTTCTCGCGCCAGCAGACCTTGCAACCATGCTCGACCGAGGTCTCGGCATTGGTCAATGGCATGGAAGAACTGATACGCCGCAGCATCGGCCCTTCGATTACCTTGCGCAGTCGCTTCATGGCCAGGCTGTGGCCGACCTTCATCGACCCGCCGCAACTGGAAAGCGCCCTGCTCAACCTGTGTATCAACGCGCGTGACGCCATGCCGGGCGGCGGCACCATCGATATCCAGGGCGACAACCTCACGCTCGACAGCGAGCAGGCGCGCCCACTGGAACTGGCCGCCGGGGACTATGTGCGGCTGAGCGTGGCCGACAGCGGTCATGGTATGAGCGCCGCAGTGGCAGCGCGGGCCATCGACCCGTTCTTCTCCACCAAGCCCTTGGGCCAGGGCACCGGCCTGGGGTTATCGATGACCTACGGTTTTGTCCGCCAGTCGGGGGGCCAGCTGCGCTTGCTCTCCACCCCCGGCGAGGGCACAAGGGTCGAGCTGTACCTGCCGCGCCATCACCAACAACCAGGCGTGCCCCCTCAGCCCTTTGCGCGCAAGCCGTTGGCCAGCAGCGCGGGCGGGCAACGCATCATACTGGTGGAGGACCAGGCTGCGCTGCGCCTGGTGGTCGGCGAAGTGCTGGAAGAACTGGGCTATCAGGTCGAGGCCTTCGAGAATGGCTCTGCCGCACTGGCGCATATGCAGCAGTGCGGACAGCCCGACCTGCTGCTGAGCGATATCGGCCTGCCCGACGGTCCCAATGGCCGCCAGGTGGCTGAGCGTTGCCGGCAACGGTTTCCGCAGCTGAAAGTGCTGTTCATCACCGGCTACGACGAGAGCGCGGCGCTCAGCGATGGCCAGCTGCTGCAGGGTACCAGCGTGCTGACCAAGCCCTTCGAGCTCGAAGCGCTGGCCGAGCGGGTCCGTCAGCTGCTGGCGGATGAGCTGCCCTGACAGGCAGCCCTCAGCGCCCGCCGCCCAGGTCGATGAAGCTGCCGGTGGAGTACGAGGCCTTGTCCGACAGCAGCCAGAGGATCGCCTCGGCCACTTCCTCGGCACGGCCGCCGCGGCCCATGGGCAGGCCGGGTTCGAGCTTGGTCACGCGGTCGGGGTCACCGGACAGGGCATGGAAACCGGTGTGGATGTAACCCGGGCGCACGCCATTGACCCGCACGCCCTCACCCGCCACTTCCTTGGCCAGGCCGATGGTGAAGGTATCCAGCGCGCCTTTGGAGGCGGCGTAGTCGACGTACTCGTTGGGTGAGCCCAGGCGCGCCGCGACCGAAGACACATTGACGATCGCCCCGCCTGCCCCACCGTGGCGGCGGGCCATGCGCAGCAGCGCGTGCTTGGCGCAGAGCATGGGGCCGACGACGTTGGTCTTCATCACCTTGAGCAGGCGGAACTCGGACATATCCTCGACGCGGCTTTGCTGGCCGATGGTGCCGGCATTGTTGACCAGCGCGGTCACCGGGCCGAGTTCCTGATCGACGCGATGGAACAGCTGGATCACCTCGTCTTCGACGCTGGCGTCGGCACGCACGGTGATGGCTTCGGCACCGAGGGCGCGGACCTGGGCGAGGATGCTTTCAGCGGCCTGGTCGTCGGCGTGGTAGTTGATGCAGATGCGATAGCCCTCGCGGGCGGCCTGCAGGGCGGTGGCGGCACCGATGCCACGGCTGGCACCAGTGATGACGATGACGTTGTGCATGGCGATTGATGGATCGTTGAGGGGCGGAGGCCCGACAATAGGTGAAAAATCCTGACAATGGAATGACCGTCACGTCTTGACAAACTATGGCGCGCCCCGATGCGGCCGACCCTGCTGAAACCTGTGCTACCTTGCGCAGCTTGTTTCGAAAAGGAATAAGACGTCGATGGAATTGACGAACATTTTTGCACCGCAAAACCGCCGTTTGATCAAGCTCACCACCCCCATCCAGGACGACCAGGCGTTGTTGCTGGAACACTTCAGCGGTAATGAAGGGTTGTCCACGCTGTTCAGTTTCGAGCTGGCGCTGATCAGCCAGGATGCCAGGCTCGAACTCAAATCATTGATGGGCCAGCCCGCCCTTATGGAGATTGAACTGGCCGACGGCGGCGGGCGCCCTATCCATGGCCACATCACCCGCTTCAACCTGCTGGGCAGCGACGGAGGCCTGGCGCGCTACAGCGCGACACTGAGCCCCTGGCTGTGGATGCTGACGCGCCGCGTCGACTCGCGGATCTTTCAAGAGCAGACCATCGAAGCGGTCATTCGCACGGTGTTCGAGCATTACGGCGGGTTGCGCCAATTCGAGTTTCGCCTGTACAAGCCACTCAAATCCCACAGCTACATCACCCAGTACCGCGAAACCGACCTGAACTTCGTCTTGCGCTTGCTGGAGCAGGATGGTCTGTTCTTCTACTTCGATCACAGCCACGACGGGCACAGCCTGATCATCACCGATCGATCCCAGGGCCTGGAAGCGCTGCCCGAACAACCGCGAATCCGCTACCACAGCGCCTTTGTTACCGAGACCAGTGATTCGATCACCCAGTGGCGCAGCCACCGGGCCTTGCAACCGGGCAAGATGGCCATCCAGACGTTCGACTACAAGCAGCCCAGAAATCCGTTGTCCGTAGACATGGTCAGCCTCAATGAGCAAGGCGACGCCCCGCCCTACGAGGTCTACGATTTTTTCGGTGCCTACAGCCATGGCCTGCGCGATGAGGGCGAAGCGCTGGTGCGTCGCCACCTGGAGATCATCGAAGCCCAGGCCAAGACCTTCACCGGCAGCAGCAACTGCCGGGCCATGCGGCCGGGCTACAGCTTCGAACTGACCCAGCACTTCGACCATGAACACGGCCCGGCAGACGCTCGCCAGTTCCTGCTGGTGTCGGTCGCGCATCAGGGTCGCAACAATTACTTCTCCGATGAGCCCGCAGGTTACGACAACCAGTTTGTCTGTATTCGCCAGAGCATCCCTTACCGCCACCCGATCAGCGTGCCGCGCCCCACCATCAACGGGCCGCTCAGTGCGATCGTGGTCGGGCCGGAGGGCGAAGAAGTCTTTACCGATGAGCTGGCGCGTATCCAGGTCAGGTTCCACTGGCAGCGCGGCGACAGCCTGCCGCAGGGCACCACCTGGGTGCGGGTAGCGATGCCCAGCGCCGGCAATGGCTTCGGCCATCAGTTCTTGCCACGTATCGGCCAGGAAGTGCTGGTCACCTTCCTGGCCGGCGATATCGACCGCCCGGTGGTCACCTCGGTGCTGTACAACGCCGACCACACGCCGCCGCGCTTCAGCAAAGCCTCAGGCCTGCCAGGCAACCGCACGCTCTCCGGCATCCAGACCCAGGAGCACCAGGGCCGCGGTTTCAACGAGCTGTTGTTCGACGACACACCAGGCGCCCTGCGTGCCCGCGTCGGTACCACGCACCACGCCACGGCACTCAACCTGGGCAAGCTCACCGAGCCACGCACTGACGGCCAGGCCAAGGCCCGAGGCAACGGTGCCGAACTGCGCACCGACGCCGCGATTGCCCTGCGCGCCGCCCAGGGCCTGTTGCTGACCACCTACGCACGGCAGGACGCCACGGGGGCGCAGCTGGACCGCGAAGAACTGCTCAAGCTGCTGGCCGAGTGTGGCGAACTGTTCAAGAACCTCGGGCAAACGGCCGCCGCACGAGGCGGTGCAGCCATGAACAGCGAGGGTATCGACGCCTTGAGTCAGGCCCTGAACCAGTGGCCTGCGCCCGACAGCGATAGCCCCGGCGAACCCGTCATGGCCGTTGCGGCAGAAGCGGGTATTGCCAGTGCCACACCGCGCTCGCAACTCCACTACGCCGGCGCCAACCACGACACCACCGCCCAGGACCATCTGCAGTTGACCAGCGGCGCCGCCATGCGCCTGCAGGCCGGCAAGGGCATCAGTGCCTTCGCTCAGGATGAAGGCATCAGTGCCATCGCCAACCGCGGCAAAGTGCTGGTCCAGGCTCAGGAAGACGACATCACCGTCAATGCGCAGAAGAACCTGCACCTGTCAGCCGCCGAAGGCGAGGTAGTCGTCACCGCACCCACCATTCGTTTGGTGGCCGACGATGGCAGTTACATCAAGATCGGTGGCGGCGTCGAAATTGGCAGCCAGGGCAAGGTGATCGTCCATGCCAGCGAGCATGACTGGGTCGGCGCTAAAACCGACAGCGCCCAGGTGCCGGCCTTCACCCGCGACCCGGCGGCACAACGCCTGGCCTTCCACTACCCAGGGCATGCCGACGACAGCGTGCGCATGGCCGTAGACCACGCCTACCAGATCAAACTTGAAGACGGCAGTACCGTGCAAGGCCTGACTGACGCCAGCGGGCTCACCGAACACGTCGAGCGCGAGGCGATGCACCAGGCACAAGTGGCTGCGCTGCGCAGCACCAGCAGCAAAGGAGGCAGCCAATGAGTGGCGATCAAATTACCGTGGCTGAAAGCGTCACTCGGTTGATGCCCAACTTCAGTACCGAACGCAAAATGGAAGTGCCCGCCGACCTGCCAGGGGTGGTGATTTTCTTGCACGGTGTGAATGACCCGGGGGCTTCCTACGAGTCGGTGGAGACAGGGTTGTGCCAAGGGGTGAACGAGCGTTTGGACCGGCCTGACCTGAAGGCGGGGCGGTATGGGGCTGACTACAGTGCTGCAAAAAAAATCCCAACTGAAGAACTCGGTGAGGATCATAAAGCCACACTCGACGACCCAGACACGTTCCTTTATCAGCGAGATGCGGACACCCCCAAAACCCGCAGCCTGATGATCCCGTTTTACTGGGGCTATCGCGCTGAGCCTGGCGAGATCAAGCGCGATAAAAACGACGACCCGACCAAACTGCGCGGCCAATACCAGGACGTATTCGAAAACCGTCTGGACCGGCATTTCGCCAAAGGCGGCGGGTTCTTCGCCAATGCCACCAACAACCTGCTGGAGATGTACAGCCCAGGCTTTGCCAAGGTTATCCGGCATCTCGCACAACCCATGCTCTCCAACACCCAGTACATGGGTAAAGGGCCACACCGGCGTTACTTTGTGCTCGCAGCAACGCGATTGGCCATGTTGGTCAGTGAGATCCGCCGTGTATCGCCTGATGAAACCATCACCATCATGGGCCACAGTCAAGGCACCTTGATTACCCTGCTTGCGCAAGCCCTGTTGATCGACAAGGGCCAACGCTGTGCCGACACCGTCATCATGGTGGACACGCCTTACAGTGTGCTGCCCAAAACCACCCCCAAAGGCCATGACACGCTCGCCACATTGATCAACATCGCCACCGCAGTCACCCAGGCGCCCCACGCCCAGCCGCCGCTGTCCGCACTCAGGGACAGCAAGACCTACGGCGGTCGCACGGGCCCCAGGTGGTCCCCCATACAGGGCTCGCGCAGGGACACGGTCGGCAACTTCACCGTTTTTCCCGAGCGTGATAATCGCGGCAAGGTTTACCTGTACTTCTGCCCGGACGACACCACCGTCGCCCTGGACGACGTGCATGGCATCGGTACCTATGGGGTACCCAATGCCTTGCCGGACGGCAAACCGGCGATGGCGGCGTTGCAGTCCGTGCGATTTTACCAGCGCCTGTGGACCAAGCGTCATCGCGACGGTAAGCCGGTACTGGTCGGCGACGCCATACAACAAACGGTGCTGCGTGCCAAAGGGGAACCCCGCTACCCTGGCGGGTGGTCAGGCGGCGCTATCGCCTCGCAAGCGCCAATAGCAAAAGGTGAAGAAGTGCTGATCAATGCCGAACCTTTGACTCCCCCCCATGCTCCTAAGCTGTTTGGCGGCGAGGCAAAGGAGGGCACACCCACACAGGCAGGCATGGACAGCCCCGATGACGTGAGTATCCGCTCCGCGCTGGGCAATCCGAAAGCCCGCTTCAAATGGTTCAAGGTGCGTACCAGCCCTCATCGCGTGAACACGGATGAAGAACTGGCCCGGTGGAACGCTGGCAAAGAGCCCGGTGATCAAACTTCAGCCATAAGCCAAGCTGCCGTGCATCGAGGCTCAGAGGTGAAGGAGTACGTCATTTACCGTGAAGAAACGCCTAATGAAATTCAGAAGCGGATGCCTGAAGATCCGAAAGAAAGGGAGGCAAACAGCTACCACTCGGCTGTTTTGCGCAGCCCGGAAAACCAGCGCTGGGTAACGGCGATGGACATTGCTATTGGCCAGGCTCACAGCCTTGATGATCCGGATATGCGGGAGCTGTTGGTTGCGATTGCGGATTGGAAGATAGATAAAAGAAAATTACAGAAGATCAATGAATTACCGGCTTGGTCGCGACTAAGCGGAGAGGCTCAAACATTAGTTAATGCCAGTAGTGATTATTACCAATTTGGCCTGTTCCCACCTTCAAGCCTAGTCTCGCTCACTCCACCGTCTCTGGTGGCCAAAGCACCTGAAAGTGGAGCCAGTCGATGAAGGACTACCCATCCTCCCCTAAGACACGGCCCAACCTGAAACCTTATCAGCTGATCGCCGGGGTGCTAATTGTGCTCTGGCTCAGCTTCATCTGGATTGTCCAACTCAAAGCACAGGAGACCGGCATGGTACTTCGCGACATGAAACCCGTCATGGCCTGGGGCATTGCCGCTATTGTCGGTCCGCTACTGATGATCTTCGGCATCCATTGGTGGGGCAATGCCCTGGCGAGTGAGAAGGCAGAGTTTGCCAATTATCGAAACCAGATGGAGCTCAGAAACGCCGAAATACAGGCCACCCAGGTCCGCACCTACGCCCTAGAAATTCGAGGCGTCGGAATTGGAATTCACACAGATGGTCAGTCCAAAATCTGGCAGTTCATCAAAAAGAAAAACGACAACTTCGCGTCGATCTACCCGCAGGACGCTAAAGACTACAACCCATCATTAACATCCAGGGAAAACTCAGCAGACATCAAAGCCCGTATCGCATTCAAAAATTCGGCAGGTGAGGCAGTAGCGTACTGGCCAATCCCGGTGTTTTCGCTGGGGCCGCCCGACCCGTACGCAAAAGGGTATAGAGCAGCAGGCCTGATCAATGAAGGGCGTAATGCAGCAACCTTGGGCGTTACCCAGTTTCTGTGGCAAGACGATCAAAACACTACCCATGCCCAAGGCATGATCGAGCGACTGTTCACGTTTTTTGACGATAACCCCAAGGTGCCCCAGGCCTTGATCGCGAGCCAGGACGGTGACGTGGCGCGTGACCCTTATCGCAAACCGGGCACACGGGGATTGCAAAATGGCCACGTGGTTCCAACGATCTACGAAAACGCGACTGGCCTGCTGGTCACACGCTCGGACCGAGTGGACCGCTACATTCGCCCCTTCGTCACCCGCGACGCCGAGGACAATCAGGACAAAAAAACTGACTTTGGCAAGTTGTGGGCGTTTTATTGGGACCGGAGCAAGACATTTCTAGACTGGTATAAAGCCGACGAACATGCCAAAGGCGCTAAAGCGCCAGCACTCTCCTACACCATGTCCAGCGCCTACTGGCAATCGCAACTGCCCACCTTGTGGAAAACCATCGACAACCGCGGCCCAGGCCATTTCGAACCGTCCCCCTGGCTGCCCGTGCGTTGGGCCGAACACCAGCTGAAGGAGTTCGACGCAGCGCCGGTGCTGGGCTACCTGCACCGTCCGATCAAGGTCTCGATGCAGGACGAACACGGCAAGCGCCTCAAACCCGCATTGCAGGCCAAGGCCTTGCAAGCAGGCTGGCTCAAGGCCCTCGACACCCTGCCCGCTGGGCAAAAACCGGTGCGCGTGTTCTACGACACCACTAACAACGCTGAAGCAGAAATCGCCCTGACCAATGCCCTGCACAGCCTCAATACCGATGGCCAAGGCCTGGACGTGGGCAATGTCGACGAGGGCTATGACATCGGTCGACGCCTGGGCAATACCGGTGTCAGCAGCGCGCTGGTGGAAATCAACCTGGCCACCATCGCCAGCTACCTCGATGGCGGTGCCAGTGCCGTGGTGTACGCCGGCAGCGACGGCAGCCTCACCGTGCAGATGATCAGCCCGCCAGATGAGGCACGCAAAGCGAAGAACCAGCAGAACCGTGGCGCTGACCCGTTCAAGTATGGCCTCCCAAGTATCGGACGATCCTAGGCATGAACCCTCCCATTTGTCTGGGCGACCCCACCAGCAGCGGGGGCAGCGTACTGTCATGCCAGCTGGCCGGCACCCACACCGTCAACGGTAAAACGCCAGCGGTGCTGGGCGACAAGGCCAGTTGCCCGCTTCACCAAGGGGTTTTTGCCTTTATCGAAGGGCATCCAAGCCGACGCCTGAACGGTAAGCCGGTAGTGCTGCAAGGCCATCGGCTGGCCTGCGGGTGTCACGGCGTGGCCAGCCATGCGCTGAGTGTGAGCGTCACGTAGTCACGAGATTCAGAACACCAACTTCGAACCCCATCAGCGGATCGCCAGAGTACAGCTTGTGCTCTGGCTCTGCTTCATCTGGATTGTCCAACTCTAAGCACAGGAACCGGCATGGTACTTCGCGACATGAACCCCGTCATGGCCTGGGCATTTACGCAAGGTGAGTTGGGCGGACGCTTACCCTAGGCGGGCTTAATCCTTTGTTCTAACTCGGTATAGTCCAGTTTCCCCAGCAACAACTCCCGCGTTGACGATCATCAAATAAGGGGTCTTTTGCGGGTACTTGGAACGGTTGCGGCTTTTGCTCTCAGAAGGGTTGTCTGGGCTACCGACCGGAAACTGCCAGAGTAAAACGCCGTCAGCTGATAATGCGCACGTTAGCGGAATCATTTTCCTTCCCTCCGCGAGCAGCTCTTTCTGTATATCTTCGGGTATGCCAACGTTCAGCGGCACGCGCTCCCAGTCGTCAGGTGAGTCACCTTGGACAAACACTACAAAGCCGTCGCCATCTTTAACAATTTTCAAAACTGCTTCATTATCGGGACGATTGGCGAAACTACCGACAAATCCGTCACAGGCGTAATCAGCCGCCGTTGCTGTCGCGCCAAAGGTCAGTGCAATGAGCGAAAGAAGCGTAATACGGGTTACTTTCGAGACTGGCAAACGGAGAAATTTACGCATGAATAGTCCTTTATCGATGTGATTTGACTCAGGGTGTAATCCAACACCAACAAGGGCCTTATTCTACGCGATAGCGGTGGATCTGTCAGGCTGCGAAGATATCGATGCGCTGCTGAAGTTTTGCAAGACGGATCGCTGGCGCTGCTGATTTATTTTGCTTTTGCTTTTGCTTTTGCTTTTGCTTTTGCTCTGCTTCTAAGCGCGCGGTAGTTCAGCAAACGCCGAATGCGACTTCAGGAGGCCGAGCGCAGGTCTTGCGGAGGGAGGTGACGGGCATGGATGCCCGTCAAGCGCTGCGGCC
>NZ_JBDJMM010000054.1:0-17927 GCF_039673865.1 Pseudomonas sp. TWI628
AGACGTGAAGGCCGGCATTTTCAGGCAAGCAGGCAAAGTCAAACCCATCATCCAGACCGGATTGTTGAGCCTTGCCGTGCTCGACCCGAAAGTGGCACATCAGGTGATCCCCGTCAGCGTCTGGGTCGAGGGTACGGCGTATGAGCTACATGAACGATTGGCCAAGGAGGTGAAACTCAATGTCAATCAGCTAAATGATGCCGCGAAAATGGCGCTGGTGGACATCAACGTCGCGGCAGGAACACTGGAGTTGGATGCACGGAACGCGCTGAATGGCATGAAAATCAGCGCTGGGCAGGCTTCAAAATTGGTACGGGACAGCTTTACGGGACTGCGAGGAACGGGAAAAGGCTGGGAGCTTTTGCTTTCGTTGGGCGGGCTTTTCTTGATGAGCGACAGCCTTGACAAAAATCTCAAATCTGCTGAAAAGTCAATTGGCTACATATCTCACGAGGCACTTATAGCCTTGTACGGGAATGCCATAGGACTTATGGGTGGCGGCATAGAGGCCATTGGGCTTTTCATGCCACACAGAGCGACTACGATTAATAAATTTTCTCTGGGGCGAGCCGTCGCCAGTACTGGAGCAATAATAAGCGCAGCCAGTGGTTTTATCGACGCACTTCAGTCGTTACTTGCAGCCTCACGCACATTCAAAGCAGGTGACGACACCTCAGGTTGGAGTTATCTTACTGCCGCAGTCATAAGCAGCACAGGAAGTTATTTTGCAATTAAAGCGGTAGCCCTTCCTTTTATAATCGGCCCTTTAGGTGTAGCAATTTCGCTTAGCCTCATTGCCTATGCCATAAGTAAAAAATCCACTAACAATGAATCAACCCCACTTGAGCGATGGACAAAAAGATGCCATTTCGGATTTGCCAACGAAACTCCAAAAATCCATTGGGATTCGCCAAATTTTGCAGATATCGCTTTATCAGAACTAAATTCAGCCACACTGGGAATTTCAGGACAGTTGATATTTAAGACACATATGTCAGAGTATGCCGCCAAGTCAAAAATCGGTGGTCTTGTCCGCGTCGAAACAACGCAACACATAAATTTCCATTTACAACTCCCGCATTTCAATGAATCAACATCAAGCTTCCACCTTTTAGTCGCAGTCCATCGCAATGGCGACGGATACGCTCCAAATATAAAAGGTGGGGAATTGATTGTAAATGAATCTTATTTTCCACCAAGCATCACTGCGAGAGCTTCAGCACTCGCATCGTTAAGAACTTCAAACAAGCCCAAGATCCCCGACTATATAAACGAAAATACACGCATTATTAGACATAGGGATAAGACAAACGATACCAAAGAGACCACCTACTTCGTACAATCCATAAGCGGAACCATAGAACTCACTCCTGATATCGGCAAACACAACATATTGACGGCATCATTAAATCTAACGTACTGGCCAGATCGCAATATACCCGACGCCTATGCCGAAATCGCCTTGCAGGAGGAAAATTAATGGAGTTTCTAAAACGCGAGCTTGGCTGGAAATATGACCTCCCCACTCCAAGCTCTCCTTCCGAACTTAGCCCAGAGACGAACCATGTCTATCCTACTCCCAACCACATCTGTGAAGACTACATTGAAATCCCCAGATCGTTTCACAGACTGCGAGGCTATAGCAGCATAGTCGGTGGCTTTCTGCTTCTTGCATTTAGTGCAATGATACTTTGGTTCATTTTTGATACACTCACCCGCCCTTCAAAAGTCAACTTTGAGCTCACAACTACAATTATAGGCTCATACTTACTCTTACTCTTCTTAACGATTCCCTACATCCGCATGGACATCGAGTGTCCGCGTGACGAACCCATACGTTTCAACAGACATCGTCAAAAAGTCTACTTCTACCAATACAGATTCGACCGCCTCCACCCTCTTGGACAAAAGAACTGGGGTGTGAAGCCTGTCGCTTACGACTGGAAAGACATTACCCTGGAGGTTTATCGTATCTATGCGCCCATGGGCTATGGTGGTTTACTGGAAAAAGTCATGATTTCCGTACGCAAACCTGGCACTGACGAGGTCATTGATCGCATGCACTTTGCCGACAGCCTTTGGAAGGGCGAACAATATTGGGCCATCGTCAGGCGCTTCATGCACGAAGGTCCCGGCGCACTTCCCGATTTTTACTATGCGCCAACTGACTGGCATTGCGACAATCCACACAATCCTTTTGATCGGTTATTACCAAAGGTCAATTGGCCGACGGAAATGGACGTGGAATCCCGGACCGCCCCCGCCTCAGTAACGCAACCATAAAGTTTGTCGTGTTAATCGGCCAATGCCCTATCTGCCCAATCCACGGCAAAAACGCCGTGGAAGCCGGCACCCCATATGGATAGGGCCGCTATGCGGCCCCTCGCCACGACAACTCAGTTCCCACAGGCTTCTCGCAAGCTTCGGCATCCAAGAAACCCTGAGAAAGCATCCAGGCGGAGGGCTTGCAGCAACCTCAATAGTCACTATCGACACCACCAATTTCTACCCATCGTCATCAACCCATAACCTAGCCCCATCGATTCCCACCGCCCGAATCCTGGAGCTTCCCCCGATGAACACCACGGCCCGCCTGCTGCTCGCTGCCCTCTCCGCCACCGCGATCGCCGTGCTCACCGGTTGCGCCAGCCACCCGGAACTGCGCCCCTACACCGCCGAGGAAACCCGCCAGCTGCAACTGGAGGCCATCCAGCGCCAGGGCCTGTCGCTGGATGAATACGAGCTGCGCAAGCGCGTCATCGAACGGTCCGCCAGCCAGCAGGTGGTCACCGATGTCGCCGAGGCGCAGCCTGCAATCAAAGGCTGAGTTGAAAGACCGGCTCAGCGCACTATCATGGCCCTGCCCGGACTGATCGCCTTCAGTCCCTGACACCGAGGCTGGCCAATGATCGATCACCTGGACCACCTGGTCCTCACCACCACCGATGTCGAAGCCTGCACCGATTTCTACACGCGCGTGTTGGGCATGCAACTGGAAACCTTCGGCAATCACCGCCTGGCGCTGCGCTACGGCAACCAGAAAATCAACATCCATGTACGCGGCCATGAATTCGAGCCCAAGGCACATCTGCCGGTACCCGGCGCCCTGGATCTGTGCTTCATCAGCAAGGTCGGCCTGGAACAGGTGATCGCGCACCTGCAGAAGGCGCAATGGCCAATCATCGAAGGCCCCGTTGCACGCACTGGCGCAACTGGCCCGATCCGCTCGGTGTACGTACGTGACCCTGACCTGAACCTGATCGAAATTGCCGAACCACTCGGGGCATGAACGGCCCTCGACCAATGGTCGAGTAATGGCCACCGCTGGTAGCCCTCTGCGGGCAACGCAGGTATCCTCAGCCGCTCAAGCGCAAGCCTTCCAGGACGGTGACCATGACCAGGCCCCTTCTGTTGCTGACTGTGGCCCTTCTCTCGAGCCCGGCGCTGCACGCGCAACAGATCCAGCGCCAACTGGGCGTTTTCGACTTCAAGCTCGGCACCACGCCCTCGCGCAGCATGGCCCAGGGCCTGATCTCGCCGAGTGCGGTGGGCGCCTTCCACGGCGGCCTCGACCTCAGCCACCCCAACGGCTGGTACCTCGGCCAGTACGCGCCGAGCATGGGCGTGACGCCGGATTCCACCCTGCGCCTGGACAGCTACACCGGTTACAAGCACCACTTCGACAGCACCCTGGGCTATGAAGTGGGGCTGATCCACTACAGCCAGCCGAACATCGCCGGCCCCGACAGCTACGCCCTGTACGGCGGCATCTCGGTACTGGGCAGCCGTTTCGGCGGTGCCTGGCGCGACAACCCGGACAACCGCACCGGTACGCTGTTCGCCGACTTCGGCCAGTTGCCGTTGTTCGATGTCGACCTGACCGTCAAGCTCGCCCACCACCGCCTGGGCACGCCCTTCACCATCGGCGACGGCAGCCACATCAGCGGGTTTTCCGACTGGTCGCTGGAGCTGTCGCGGCCATGGCTAGGCATCGACCTGAACCTGATCTACAGTAACTCCGACCTCAGCGGCAGTGGCTGTGACGCCTATGCCGGCATCAACACCTATTGCGAAAGCATGGTCACAATCAAAGCCCAGCGCAGCTTCTTCTAACGTGGCCTTACCATGCTCCCGGACCGCCTGAACGCCGACCTGACCTTGCCCGCCATCATGCACGGTGCCGACCTGCCCTGGCTGGCCAGCCCGCTGCCCGGCGTCGAGCGCCGCCCGCTGTTTCGCATTGGCGGCGAAAAGGCCCGCGCCACCAGCCTGGTGCGCTATGCCCCCGGCAGCCATTTCAATGCCCACCAGCACCCTGGCGGCGAGGAATTTTTGGTGCTGGAAGGTGTGTTCGAAGATGAGCGCGGTCAGTACCCTGCGGGCAGCTATGTGCGCAACCCGCCTGGCAGTGCTCACGCGCCACGGTCTGGTGCGGGCTGCATGATCTTCGTCCGCCTGCAGCAGTTTCATCCTGAAGATGGCCAACAGCTGGTCGCAACGCTATCGACGCTGGGCGATCAACTGCTGTTTTCGAACGACCATGAACAGGTGTTTCTGAAGCACGTGCTACCCGGCGCCCCAGTCTGCCTGGACAACCCACGTGGACTGGAATGCCTGCTTTTGCAAGGCAGCCTGGACGGCGCGGACTTTAGCCTTCAGCCGCTGAGTTGGATGCGCCTGCCGGCAGGTACGCCCTTGCAGGCGCACGCCGGCGTGCAGGGCGCACGCCTGTGGTTCAAAGACGTCGAGCCTACCCTAGGACTGGGATAATGAAGCCGTTCTGACGGCAGTTGCCTTCTGCGCGTGACGATTGAGGGTCTTGCGCCCAGCACCATTTTTAGCTTTGGACTTTCCCGCATACAGCGCATCCCAGCCCTTCATCGCAAGCGCTACCGTTCTTGGCACGGGCTTCTCTCCACTGCGGTAGTAGGCCAGCATTCTTCGACTCAAACCCAGCTCTTGCGCTGCTCGGTCCAGAGTCATCCCATGCTTGGCCATCCAGTTCCAGATCAGCTCGTGCGAGCACTCGCCAGCCTGCTCCACTGCCCGCGCACGGAGGTTGTCGGCAGCCAGTTCCAGATTGTCGTCATTTGCCCAGATGACAGTGTCATTCCACTCGCCTAACGCTGCAGTTGCAAAAACGGCAGGATCGGCAAGCGGTTGCAAAGTCGGGTTCCTGGCGATGATCTCGTCCAGCTTCACCGGAAGCTGTTCACCGTCCGCGAAGGTCAGCAGCAAGGACCCGGGGGCGAGCACTGCAATGGCTTGTAACTGGAAATGCTTGTTGGTCATTGATTCAACTCCTTCCATTTGGCAAGCAGTTGAGGTCTGTTCTATGCGGTACATGCAAATCGAACAGTCAGAAAGCCGATGGATCGTAGGCATAGGAAGAGTATAGAGTGCAATGATTGCACCGAACAGTAGCACCCTTGGTCGCTACGCTCCTCCAGGAAAATGTAAGTACTGCTTTCAGCAGAACCGGCCCAGACAACCTCAAGCTTCCGGCATCAACGTCGCAATCAACGCCCGCACCGTCCCCGGCAACGCCTCCAGCTCACGCACCAGAATGCTCCGTTCACGCACCGCCCACGGTTCATCCAGGCTGATGGTCACCAGCTCCATGGTCTGGCTGTGCCGCAGCGCTGCCGACTCGGGGATGATGCCGATGCCCACCCCCGCCTCCACCAGCCGGCAGATCGCCTCGAAGCTCGACAGCTGGATGCGCAGCGACAGGTTCAACCCCATGCGCTCCACATGGTCACGCAAAAAGCTCAGCAAGGTGCTGCCGTCGTGCAGGCCGATATGCTGGAAGTCCAGAGTCTGCTTCAAGGTCACCGTCTTGCAGCCAGCCAGTTCATGGCCCGCCGGGACAATCAGCACCAGCCGGTCGGTGCTGAAGTGCATCACCTGCAAGCCACTGGCCTCCACCGGGCCGGCGATGATGCCCATGTCGCTGCTGCCGTCGAGCACACCGCGCACGATGTCCCGCGACAGGCGCTCCTGCAGGTCGACGGTCACCCCGGGGCGCTTGGCCATGAAGCCAGCCAGCACTTCCGGCAGGAATTCGGTGACGGCGGTGGTGTTGGCGAAAATGCGGATATGCCCGGCCAGGTCGGTGCCGAACTGGGTGAACTCGGCTTTCAGGTAATCGACCTGGCGCATGATCAGGCGGGCATGCATCAGCAGCTTGTGCCCCGCAGGGGTCAGTTCCACGCCACGGCTGTCGCGGTACAGCAGGCGCGTGTCGAGCTGGGCTTCCAGCGCCTTGACCCGCGCACTGGCGGCGGCCGGCGAAAGAAACGCCCGGCGTGCGCCCTGGGTCAGGCTCGGCGATTCGCCGATATGGATGAAAAGCCGCAAATCTGCCAGGTCGAAATGCATGGGGAGGTCCGGTCGTGGCGATGGCGTTCAGCATACATGAACGCTGCCTTACACAAATGCAAATTCACAGAATGCCAGGCGCCTCGCATGATCGGCCCATAACAACAAATGCAGAGGCCCATGGTTATGACTGCTTCCCACCCGCCCATCGACTACAGCGCCTGGATCGGCCGCACGGAAGAGGCCGTCGATGAGCTCAGCCGCAACCTGATCAAGCGCATCGCCGCCACCTTCGGCGAAACCGCACCCGCCGTCGGCCAACCGCTGCCACCGCTGTGGATGTGGTGCTTCTTCCAGGAGCCAGTGGCCGAAGCGCAACTGGGCGCGGACGGCCACCCGGCGCGCGGCGGCTTCCTGCCTCCGGCCGACAACCGTAACCGCATGTGGGCTGGCGGGCGGGTCGAGTTCATCGCCCCGCTCACGGTCGGCGCCGAAGCCCATCGCCTGTCGACCATCCTGCACATCGAAGAAAAACACGGCCGTACCGGCGCGCTGCTGTTCGTAACCGTGCGCCACGATTACTCGCAACACGGCCAGCTGTGCGTGCGCGAAGAGCAGGACATCGTCTACCGCGAGCCCAACCCACCAAAGCTCGACAGCGCCGCGGCCGACGCACCGGCCGACTGGAGCGAAGCGGTCACGCCGACGCCGACCCTGCTGTTCCGTTACTCCGCCGTAACCTTCAACGGTCACCGCATCCACTACGACTTCCCCTACGTCAGCGAAACCGAAGGCTACGCCGGCCTGGTCGTGCACGGCCCGATGATCGCCACCCTGAACCTGCGTGCGTTCATCCGCGCCAACCCTGGCAAGCGCGTGCGCCATTTCGCCTACCGCGGCGTGCGCCCGCTGACCGTACCCACCCCGTTCGAAGTGGCCGGGCGCATCAGCGCACCTGGCCAGGCCCAGCTGTGGGCCGGCAACGCCGCGGGCGTGGCGCAGAGCGCCGACGTGCTTTTCGACTGATACCAGACAGGGAATCCCCCATGCATACGTACGACAGTGATGACCTCAACGCCATCCGCGAAGGCGTGCGCGCCTTGTGCGCCGAGTTCGACGCCAGCTACTGGCGCAAGATCGATGAAGAAAAGGGCTTCCCGGAGGCCTTCGTCAAGGCCATGACCGACGCCGGCTGGCTGTCGGCGATGATCCCGGAAGCGTACGGCGGCTCGGGCCTGGGCCTGGCCGAGGCCTCGGTGATCCTCGAAGAGGTGAACGCCTGCGGTGGCAACTCCGGCACCGTGCACGGGCAGATGTACAACATGTTCACCCTGCTGCGCCACGGCAGCGAGGAACAGAAACGCCACTACCTGCCCAAGCTCGCCAGCGGCGAGCTGCGCCTGCAGTCGATGGGCGTGACCGAGCCTACCACCGGCACCGACACCACCAAGATCAAGACCAGCGCCGTGCGCCAGGGCGACAAGTACGTGATCAATGGCCAGAAGGTGTGGATCTCGCGCATCCAGCATTCGGACCTGATGATCCTGCTGGCGCGCACCACGCCCTTGCCGGAGGTGAAGAAAAAGTCCGAGGGCATGTCGATCTTCCTGGTTGACCTGCGTGAAGCCATCTGCAACGGCCTGACCGTGCAGCCCATCGCCAACATGGTCAACCACGAGACCAACGAGCTGTTCTTCGACAACCTCGAACTGCCGGCCAGCAGCCTGATCGGTGAAGAAGGCAAAGGCTTCCGCTACATCCTCGACGGCCTCAATGCCGAGCGCACGCTGATCGCCGCCGAGTGCATCGGCGATGGCCGCTGGTTCGTTGAAAAGGCCAGCGCCTACGCCCGTGACCGCGTGGTGTTCGGCCGCCCGATCGGGCAGAACCAGGGCGTGCAGTTCCCCATCGCCGAAGCCCATATCGAGATCGAGGCCGCCGACCTGATGCGCTGGCGCGCCTGCGCCGAGTACGACAGCGGGCAGAACGCCGGGGCCAGCGCCAACATGGCCAAGTACCTGGCGGCCAAGGCCTCGTGGGAGGCGGCCAATGCCTGCCTGCAGACCCACGGCGGCTTCGGCTTTGCCTGCGAATACGACGTCGAGCGCAAGTTCCGCGAAACCCGCCTGTACCAGGTGGCGCCGATCTCCACCAACCTGATCCTGTCCTACGTGGCCGAGCACCTGCTCGAGCTGCCACGCAGCTTCTGAGGGCCCGAGCATGCAGCATACCCAAGCCCTGGCGGGCTTCCTCGCCAACCTGCAATACGCACAGATCCCCGGCCACGTGCTGGACCGCACCGAAGAACTGTTCCTCGACTGGCTCGGCTCGGCCCTGGCCAGCCAGGGCGCGCACCCGATCCCGCTGTTCGAACGTTACGCCGAACGCATGGGCCCCGCCCAAGGCAGCGCCCGCGTGCTGACCAACGGGCGCAGCTCATCGCCCTACTTCGCCGCGCTGGTCAACGGCGCCGCCTCGCACCTGGTGGAGCAGGACGACCTGCACAACAGCTCGGTGCTGCACCCGGCCACGGTGGTGTTCTCCGCCGTGCTGGCTGCGGCCCAGGACCTCGGCAAGTCCGGCCAGGACCTGCTGCTGGCCAGCGTCGCCGGCTATGAGGCAGGGATTCGCATCGGTGAATTTCTTGGCCGTTCGCACTATCGCATCTTCCACACCACGGCCACCGTCGGCACCCTGGCCGCCGCCGTGGGCGTAGGCAAGCTGCTGGGCTTCGACAAGGAACAGTTCATCAACCTGCTCGGCAGCGCCGGCACCCAGGCCGCCGGGCTCTGGGAATTCCTGCGCGATGCTGCCGACTCCAAACAGTTGCACACCGCCAAGGCCGCCGCCGATGGCCTGCTCGCCGCCTACCTGACCGCCGATGGCCTGAGCGGTGCGCGCAATATCCTCGAAGGTGACCAGGGCCTGGCTGCCGGCATGTCCACCGACGCTGACCCGGCGCGCCTTAGCGACTGCCTGGGCACGCGCTGGGCGCTGGCGGAAACCTCGTTCAAGTTTCACGCCTCGTGCCGCCATACCCACCCCGCCGCCGATGCACTGCTGCAGCTGATGCAACGCCAAGGCCTGACGCATGAGCAGATCGCCAAGGTGGTCACCCGCGTGCACCAGGGCGCCATCGATGTGCTGGGCCGTGTCACCACGCCAACCACCGTGCACCAGGCCAAGTTTTCCATGGGCACCGTGCTCGGCCTGATCGCCGTGCACGGCAGCGCACAGCTCATCGAATTCCGCGACCTGGCGCTGAGCGACCCACGGGTCGCCAGCTTCCGCGAAAAGGTGCAGATGCAGCTGGACCCTGAAGTGGATGCTGCCTACCCGGCCCGCTGGCTCGGCCGGGTCGAGGTCACCTGCACCGATGGCCGCCGCTTCAGCGCCGCCATCGACGAGCCCAAGGGCGACCCCGGCAACACCCTCTCGCGCCCCGAGCTGGAAGCCAAGTTCCAACGCTTGCTGGCCTATTCCGGCGCCCGCAGCCCGGCCCAGGGCCAGGCCCTGATCGAACAGGTCTGGCAGTTGCGCGATACGCGCTCGCTGGCCGCACTGCACTGATGACGAACAGGTGACCCCATGACCCAAACTGCCCCCCGCCCGCTGGACGGCATCACCGTCGTCAGCCTGGAACATGCCATCGCCGCGCCCTTCTGCACCCGCCAGCTGGCTGACCTGGGCGCCCGTGTGATCAAAGTCGAACGGCCCGGCAGCGGTGACTTCGCCCGTGGCTACGACCAGCGCGTCGATGGCCTGGCCTCGCACTTCGTGTGGACCAACCGCTCCAAGGAAAGCCTCACCCTCGACCTCAAGCAGAAGGCCGCCGACAGCATCCTCGAGGCCCTGCTGGCCAAGGCCGACGTGCTCGTGCAAAACCTCGCCCCCGGCGCTGCGGCACGCATGGGCCTGTCGTTCGACGCCTTGCACCAGCGCTTCCCGCGCCTGATCGTCTGCGACATCTCCGGCTACGGCGCAGGCGGCCCATATGAAAAGAAGAAGGCCTACGACCTGCTGATCCAGAGCGAGGGCGGCTTTCTGTCGGTGACTGGCGGCCCCGGCGACGAGGAAATGGCCAAGGCCGGCTGCTCGATCGCCGACATCGCCGCCGGCATGTATGCCTACACCGGTGTGCTGTCGGCGTTGCTGCTGCGCGACAAGACTGGCCTGGGCAGCCGCATCGACGTGTCGATGCTGGAGAGCCTGGTGGAGTGGATGGGCTACCCGATGTACTACGCCTACAACGGCGCACCGCCACCACCGCGCGCGGGTGCCTCGCACTCGACCATCTACCCGTACGGGCCGTTCCCCACCGGCGGTGGCGGCACGATCATGCTCGGCTTGCAGAATGAACGGGAATGGGCGCTGTTTTGCGAAAAGGTGCTGCTCGACCCGGCGCTGGCCAGCGATGACCGCTTCAGCGCCAATTACAAGCGCTCGGACAACCGCGAGGTGCTGCGCCAGGTCATCGTCGAGCGCTTTGCCGCCCTGTCGCTGGACGAGGTGGTGGCGCGCCTGGAAGATGCCCAGATCGCCAACGCCCGGGTCAACGACATGCACGGCGTATGGCAGCACCCGCAGCTGCAGGCCCGCGACAGCTGGCGTGAAGTGGACAGCCCGGCCGGCAAGTTGCCGTCGCTGCTGCCACCGGGGCGCAATGCCGCCTTCACCCCACGCATGGATGCCGTGCCGGCGCTGGGGCAGCACACCGCGGGCATCCTTGCGGAGCTCGGCTTGAGCGCAGAACAGCGAGCCAGCCTGGCCGCAGGGGGCGTTGTATGAACGCGGTGCGCTCCGCCCTGTTCGTGCCTGGCAGCCGCCCCGAACGTTTCGCCAAGGCCCTGGCGGCAGGTGCCGATGTGGTGATCGTCGACTTTGAGGATGCCGTGGAGGAGCCGCTGAAACAGCAGGCCCGTGACCACCTGGCGGCCTTTCTGCAGGCCACGCCGCAGGCCTCGGTATGGGTGCGGGTGAATGCGCCGCAGCATCAACAGCACGCTGGCGACCTGGCCTTCTGCGCACAGTATCCGGGGGTCGCCGGGCTGCTGTTGCCCAAGGTGGAGAACGCCGCTCAGGTCGCGGTGGCCTGGCACGGCGGCAAGCCCGTGTGGCCAATCATCGAAAGCGCCAAGGGCCTGTTGGCACTGGCTCAGATTGCCGCGGCTGAAGGCGTCGAGCGCTTGTCGTTCGGCAGCCTCGACCTGGCGCTGGACCTGGGGTTGAACACCGAGAGCGAGGCGGCCCGGCAGTTTCTCGACCAGGCGCGCATGGCGGTGCAGTTGCATTCCCGGGGGGCTGGCCTGCTGCCGCCACTGGATGGGGTGTTCCCGGCCATCGCCGATGCCGAGGGGCTGCAACGGGCCATGCGGCATGC
Organism: Pseudomonas sp. TWI628; assembly: GCF_039673865.1. Lineage (NCBI taxonomy): Bacteria > Pseudomonadati > Pseudomonadota > Gammaproteobacteria > Pseudomonadales > Pseudomonadaceae > Pseudomonas > Pseudomonas sp. TWI628. The sequence goes on from NZ_JBDJMM010000054.1 coordinate 11,702, forward strand.
CTACGACATGGGCTATGGCGGGGCGTTGTGCATTCATCCGCAGCAGGTGGCGGTGATTCATGCAGCACTGGCGCCGAGTGCCGAGGAGCTGGCATGGGCGCGGCGGGTGCTGGCCGCGAGTGCGGCGGCCAATGGCGCCGGGGCCTTCCAGCTGGACGGGCAGATGGTCGACGCGCCGGTGGTGTTGCGGGCGCAGCGGTTGCTGGCCGGAAATCTCGACTGAACATGCCGCGTTCACCTTAGCCGAACGCCGCCTTACACAAATGCTGATTCTCCACACGCAGCCCGTTGGTCCATCTTTACCCTCAATCCTCCTACAACAATAAATCAGAGGTGACACCGATGTTGAAGCTGACCCAGGCGCTATTCTGCGCCGCCGCAGTGTCCATGGCAGGCCTGGCCCAGGCCGCCGACCCGATCGTCATCAAGTTCGCCCACGTGGTGGCCGACAGCACGCCCAAGGGCCAGGGCGCGCTGATGTTCCAGAAGCTGGTCGCCGCCGACCCGCAGCTCAAGGACAAGGTCAAGGTCGAGGTCTACCCCAACTCTTCACTGTTCGGCGATGGCAAGGAAATGGAAGCCCTGCTGCTCGGCGATGTGCAGATGCTGGCGCCCTCGCTGGCCAAGTTCGAGCACTACAACAAACAGGTGCAGATCTTCGACCTGCCGTTCCTGTTCAACGACCTGGCCGCCGTCGACCGCTTCCAGCAAGGCCCGCAAGGCAAGGCGCTGCTGACCTCGATGGAAGACAAGGGCATCCGTGGCCTGGCCTACTGGCACAACGGCCTCAAGCAGCTGTCGGCAAACAAGAAGGTGATCCTGCCCAAGGATGCCCGCGGCCTGAAGTACCGCGTGCAAGCCTCCAGCGTGCTTGAAGAGCAGTTCAAGGCGATCCGCGCCAACCCGCGCAAGATGAGCTTCGCCGAGGTCTACCAGGGCCTGCAGACCGGCACCGTCAACGGCACCGAGAACACCTGGTCGAACTACGAAAGCCAGAAGGTCAACGAGGTGCAGCCGTTCTTCACCGAAACCAACCACGGCCTGATCGACTACATGGTGATCACCAACGCCAAGTTCTGGAACGGCCTGCCCGAGGACGTGCGCGGCGAGCTGCAGAAGATCATGGATGAGGTCACCGTCGAGGTGAACAAGCAGGCTGAAGCCCTCAACCAGACCTCGCGGCAGAAGATCATCGACGCCAAGACCAGCGAGATCGACGCGCTGACCGCCGAACAGCGCGAGCAATGGCGTGAAGCCATGCGCCCGGTGTGGGAGAAATTCTCCGACCAGATCGGCGCTGACCTGATCAAGGCCGCCAACGACGCCAACAAGGCCTCCTGACCCTTCATGCGCCCCACCCCGGCCACCCGCGGTACGGGTGGCCTGCCCTTTCTCTGTCTGGAGATATCCTATGCAATCGCTCAGGCGTGTCTGGGAGCACTTCGAGGAAGGCATGATTGCCTTTCTCCTGGCGGCCATGACCTTGGTGACCTTCCTCTACGTGGCGCTGAACAACCTCTACACGATGTTCTACAGCCTTAGTGATCACTGGGCGTTCGCCAGCGACCTGCTGCTCGGTATCGGCGACCACCTGATGGCCTACGCCCAGGACATGACCTGGAGCATCGCCCTGACCAAGGCGCTGTTCGGCTGGCTGATCTTCTTCGGTATCTCCTACGGCGTGCGCACCGCCGGCCACCTCGGCGTCGATGTGCTGGTGCGGCGCACGCCCAAGCCGGTGCAACGGCTACTGGCGATGATCGCCTGCGCCTGCTGCCTGGCTTATGCCGGGCTGTTCCTGGTGGCGAGCATCAAGTGGGTAAGCGCGGTGCTGGTGGCCGGCATCGGTGCCGAGGACCTTGACCGCTATGGCATCAAGGTCGGCCATATCGCGCTGATCGTGCCGCTGGGCTTTGCCCTGGTGATCGTCCGTTACCTGGAAATCCTTTACCGCCTGTTTACCCACCGCCAGTACGGCCTGGGCCTGGCCGACGAGGCCGCCGAAGCCAGCAAGCTGGCCCACCCCGGTGAGGAGCACCACTGATGACGGTTATCTGCCTGTTCCTGCTGCTGTTCGTGTTCATGTTCCTCGGCGTGCCGATCGCCATCTCCCTGGGCCTGTCGGGGGCGCTGTCGATCCTGATGTTCAGCCAGGACTCGCTCAGCTCGCTGGCGATCAAGCTGTTCGAGACCTCCGACAGCTACACCTTCCTGGCCATCCCGTTCTTCCTGCTGTCGGGCGCGTTCATGACCACCGGAGGCGTGGCCCAACGCCTCATCGACTTTGCCAACGCCTGCGTCGGGCATATCCGCGGCGGCCTGGCGATTGCCGCCGTGCTGGCGTGCATGCTGTTCGCCGCGCTGTCGGGTTCGTCGCCGGCCACCGTGGCCGCCGTCGGCTCGATTGCCGTGGCCGGCATGGTGCGCTCCGGCTACCCGCGCGAGTTCGGCGCCGGGATCATCTGCAATGCCGGCACCCTGGGCATCCTGATCCCGCCTTCGATCGTCATGGTGGTGTACTCGGCGGCCACCGAGACCTCGGTCGGCAAGCTGTTCATGGCCGGCGTGGTGCCGGGCATCCTGCTCGGTGTTGCCCTGATGGTGGCGATCTACATCGTCGCCCGCATCAAGAAGCTGCCGGCCCAGCCACGGGCCAGCTTCAGCGAATGGCTGCGCACCGCCCGGCGCGCATTCTGGGGCCTGTTGCTGCTGGTGATCATCCTCGGCGGCATCTACAGCGGCATGTTCACCCCCACCGAGGCGGCGGCGGTAGCGGCGGTGTACTCGGCGTTCATCGCGCTGTTCGTGTACAAGGACATGCGTCTGCGTGACTGCCCGAAAGTGCTGCTGGAGTCGGGCCGGCTGACCATCATGCTGCTGTTCATCATCGCCAACGCCATGCTCTTCGCCCACGTGCTGACCACCGAGCAGATCCCCCAGCAGATCACCCAGTGGGTGATGTCCGAAGGGCTGACGCCAATCGGCTTCCTGATCATGGTCAACATCGTGCTGCTGGTGGCCGGCAGCTTCATGGAACCGTCGGCGATCATCCTGATCCTCGCACCAATATTCTTCCCGATCGCCATGAAGCTGGGCATCGACCCGATTCACCTGGGCATCGTGATGGTGGTGAACATGGAGATCGGCCTGGTGCACCCGCCGGTGGGGCTGAACCTGTTCGTCACCTCGGCAGTGACTGGGCTGACCCTGGGGCAGACGATTCGCGCGGCGCTGCCGTGGTTGTCGATTTTGCTGCTGTTCCTGGTGCTGGTGACTTATGTGCCGTTCATCTCGTTGGCGCTGCCGGAGTGGCTGGGCATGCCATAGCCAGCGATTTGAAATAGTGTGCAAGCGTTGGAAGGTGGGTCAGATCCCACCGCCCTCAAGCAGCTGCGACATCACCCCGGCCAGATCCTTGACCATCACGTCCGCTGTCGGCTTGTGCACGATGACGATCTCGTAGCTGTCCACCTCCGGCAACCCCTGCACCTGCCCCAGCACCCGGTGCTCGCCAGTCGCCGCACGCGGTGGCAACAGGCTGATGCCCATGCCGTCAGCCACCGCCGCCTGGATGCCACTGAGGCTGGAGCTGGTGAAGCTGATGCGCCAGCGCCGGCCCATGCCTTCGATGGCGCTGATCATGTCTTCACGGTACAGCCCCCGTGGCGGGAAGGTCACCAGCGGAATCGGGTCGAGCTCGAACGCCGGCATGCGCGCACTGTCAATCCACTGCAGGCGCTCGGGCCAGCAGGCCACCCCCTCGCGGCTGTTGCGCCGCTGCTTGAGCAGCACCAGGTCGAGCTCGCCGTTGTCGTAGGCCTGGCTGAGGTCACGGCACAGGCCGCTGGTGACCTCCAGCTTGACCTGCGGGTGCAGGCGGCTGAACGCCGACAGCGCGTTGGTGGTGCGCCCGCCGACAAAATCCTCGGGCACGCCCAGGCGCACGGTGACCCCAACCATGGCGCCGGCCAAGGCTTCGAGCATCTGGTCGTTCAGCGCCAGCATGTGCCTGGCATAACCCAGCAGGGTCTGCCCGGCGTCGGTCGGCAACACGTCGCGGTTGCCGCGCACCAACAAGCGGTGGCCAACCATGTCTTCAAGGCGGCGCACTTTCTGGCTGATGGTCGACTGGGTCGAATGCAGGCGTGCAGCGGCGGTGGTGAAGCTGCCGCAATCGGCCACCACGACGATGGCGCGCAACAGGTCGAGGTCGAACAGGGCTCTATTCGATTTAACGCTGATGGACATCTTGGTATTCAACGACTGAATGACAAGATTGACTTCTACCACGCCACTCCAGGCCCGGCAACGCGCTAGTCGCCGAGCGCCACACCTTCACGCCGCGGGTCGGCACCACCGGCCCACCCTTCGGGGGTGCGCTGGATGATCTGCATGCCACTGGTCATGGTCATTGGCGTGACGTCATGGCCCCAGGCGCTGAGCTGGCGGACCAATGCAGGACTGACCAGTCCCGCCTCCACTTCAGTGCCGGCATTGCGGCTGCCGAAATTGGGCAGGTTGGCCGCCTGTTGCGGATCGAGATGCCAGTCCAGCAGGCCGATCAGCGCCTTGTTCACGTAGCCGATGATCTGCGAACCGCCAGGGGAGCCAAGGCTTGCCACCAGTTCGCCGGAGGCACGCGAGAACACCAGGGTTGGCGCCATCGCCGACAACGGGCGCTTGCCGGGCTGCACCCGGTTGGCCACCGGCTTGCCATGTTCCGCAGGCAGGAACGAAAAGTCGGTCAGGTGGTTGTTCAGCAGAAAACCGCCGACCATCAGGTGCGAACCGAAGGCGGACTCCACCGACGTGGTCATGGCCAGGGCCTGGCCGCTGTCATCGACAGCAGACAGGTGCGAGGTGGAAATCCGCAGTGGCGAGCGGTCGGGCGCCAGGGCCAGGTCGGCCCCCTGCGGGGTACCCGGGCGCGCGTGCTTCATGCTGTGGTCGCCGACCTGCCGGGCGCGCTCGGCGAGGTAGGCAGGGTCGAGCAACGACTTGACCGGCACCGGCACGTAATCGCTGTCGGCCAGGTACTGGGCACGGTCAGCGTAGGCCAGGCGCTCGGCTTCGGCGATCAGGTGCACGGCCTGCGGCAAAGGTTCGAGCCCCGCCACCGAGGGCACCTGGCGCGGCGGCAGGTCGGCCAGGTCGCGTTGCGCCGAGGCCTGCTGCAGGGCGTCGAGCATGCCCAGGGTCTGCAACACCGTCACCCCGCCGGACGACGGCGGCGGCATGCCGCAGATATTCCAGGCCTTGTACGCGCCACAGACCGGTTCGCGCGCCTTGGCCTGGTAACGCTGCAAATCCTCAAGTGACAACTGCCCTGCATTGGCGTGGTGACGCACTTCGGCCACCATGGCTTGGGCAATCTCACCCTTGTAGAAAGCCTCAGCGCCCTGCTCTGCGATGCGTTCGAAGGTCTGCGCGAGTGCAGGGTTACGCAGGATCGTGCCGACCGCCAGCGGCTCGCCCCGGTCATCCAGGAAGTAGCGCGCCATGGCCGGCGAGCGGGCAATGAAGGGGTCGCCGGCGACCAGCGCGTGCAGCCGTTCGGACACTGCGAAACCCTTGCGCGCCAGGGCGATGGCCGGTGCGAACAGGTCCTTCCATGGCAGTTTGCCGTGCTGATCATGGGCCAGTTGCAATGCCCGCAGCACGCCCGGAACCCCCACGGAGCGGCCGCCGATCTGCGCTGCACGAAACGCCATGGGCGCCCCGTCCGCTTGCAGGAACAACGTTTCCGTCACCCCTGCCGGTGCCGCTTCGCGGCCGTCGAAGGCCTGCACGCGCTGGCCATCCCAGTACAGGATGAATGCCCCACCACCAATACCGCTGGATTGCGGCTCGACCAAGGTCAGCACCATCTGCATGGCAATCGCCGCATCGATGGCGCTGCCACCGGCACGCAGCATCGCCCGCCCCGCTTCGCTGGCCAACGGGTTGGCAGCCGCCACCATGTGCCGGCTGGCGTGCACCGGCTGCAGGCCACTGCGGTAGCCGGACTGCAGCTCTGGGGGCGTGGGCAGCGGCTGGTCGGCCCAGGTGACGGCGCTGGTGGCAGACAGGCACAGCGCGGTGACCAGCAGTTTGAGGAATGGGAGGTGGCGGGGCATAGGGTTGCGTCCTTTCGGGTGTTCGCCGAAAGGTATTCGGCGCCTGTTAGATCGAGCGCCGCCCGCGCGGCGCATCGCGAGCTGCGCTCGCTCCTACGATTGTTTCGGGC
>NZ_JBDJMM010000055.1:0-16072 GCF_039673865.1 Pseudomonas sp. TWI628
CAGCAGCTCTTTGGGGATTTTGGGCAGGTCACGCAAGGGTTTCTTTTTGGTTGGCATACATGCACCTCTTACTCATGTTATGCCCGAACACAAAATTTCTGACACCCTCGTTCGGAAAGGGCTGCAAAGCAGCCCCGGCAATCCATCAGGTGTAAGACAATTCCTAACCTGAAACCAAATGCTTCAGTTCAAGATAGCTTGGGAATTATCCTACGCACGCCGCTGCCGTTTCTCTGTTGTGGATGTAGAGCATCAGGGCTAATTTCCCCGGGTCGTCGCGGTTTGACGACCGGGTGTGAGAGCCCGCTTACAACCAAGAGATTGCCGTCATGGTAGCTGTGCGCGGGCAGGCCCCGTGCCTGGCCGGTTTTCGCTCTTGTTTGGCCGGTCTCTCACCCCGCGTACAGCTGCCGCCTAATCCTGTGAGAGGGAAAGGGAAGGTAGCCCATGCAAACAAACGAGAGAGAAATTATGAAAAAACTTGTTCCTGATCCACCCGCCAAAGTGCTTTCCCAGCCGTTCTACACCATCAACAAAGACATGCCCTCACCCGAGGCATTGCTCTATGTCATTCAGTTACTACGCGGAATTGAAGACACCCTCGACGAATACATCTGCGGCAATGCTGGCGAGCCGGGTATCGGCATGCTGGTCAACAGTGTGCATAACGTGCAGATGGGGAGGGCGTTGGCTGAATTGGTACTGACTCGGGAGGCGGGGGAGATCACCTGGCATTAATGCCGGACGCTGTCGAATGGCATGTGTGCCCCACAAAACAAAACCCCTTGAAGCCATGGGCCTCAAGGGGTTTTCCAGTACTGCAGACAGCCGCTTAGACGTTGAAGCGGAAGTGCATCACATCACCGTCCTTGACGATGTAGTCCTTGCCTTCCAGGCGCCATTTACCGGCTTCCTTGGCACCGCCTTCACCCTTGAACTGGATGAAGTCGTCATAGGCGACCACTTCGGCGCGGATGAAGCCTTTTTCGAAGTCGGTGTGGATCACGCCAGCGGCCTGCGGGGCGGTGGCGCCGACGCGTACGGTCCAGGCGCGCACTTCCTGCACGCCGGCAGTGAAGTAGGTCTGCAGGTTGAGCAGCTCGTAACCGGCGCGGATCACGCGGTTCAGGCCAGGCTCTTCAAGGCCCAGGGCCTCAAGGAACATGTCTTTTTCTTCGCCGTCATCCAGCTCGGCGATTTCCGCTTCGATCTTGTTGCATACCGGTACCACGACCGCGCCTTCTTCCTCGGCAATGGCCTTGACCACGTCCAGGTGCGGGTTGTTGTCGAAGCCGTCTTCGGCAACGTTGGCGATGTACATCACCGGCTTGCTGGTCAGCAGGTGGAAGCCACGGATAACGGCCTTCTCGTCGTCAGCCATGTTCTTCATCAGGCTGCGCGCAGGCTTGCCTTCGGTGAAGTGCGGGATCAGCTTTTCCAGGATCGCCTTCTGTGCCAGGGCATCCTTGTCGCCGCCCTTGGCGTTGCGGGCAACCTTCTGCAGTTGCTTCTCGCAGCTGTCGAGGTCGGCGAAGATCAGTTCGAGGTCGATGATCTCGATGTCGCGCTTGGGGTCGACGCTGTTGGAAACGTGGATCACGTTCTCGTCTTCGAAGCAGCGCACCACATGGGCGATGGCGTCGGTCTCGCGGATGTTGGCGAGGAACTTGTTGCCCAGGCCTTCGCCTTTCGACGCACCGGCCACCAGGCCTGCGATGTCGACGAATTCCATGGTGGTCGGCAGGATGCGGTTAGGCTTGACGATTTCCGCCAGCGCCGCCAGGCGCGCATCGGGCATCGGCACGATGCCGCTGTTTGGCTCGATGGTGCAGAAAGGGAAGTTCTCCGCCGCGATGCCAGACTTGGTCAGGGCGTTGAACAGGGTGGACTTGCCGACGTTGGGCAGGCCGACGATGCCGCAATTGAAACCCATGGGTATTCCCCTCTCTAGGAAATCAGGCCTTCTGGCTGTGCAGCTCGCGCATGGCCTTGGCGAAATCGCCAGCCAGCACGTCCGGCAGCACGCCGAGGGCAAAATCGATGCTGGCGTCGAGCTTCTCCTGCTCGGCGCGCGGCGCGCGGCCCAGGACGAAGTTGGAGACCAGTTTGGCGTCACCCGGGTGGCCAATGCCAAGCCGCAGGCGGTGGAAGTCGTTCTGGTTGCCGAGCTGCGCGATGATGTCGCGCAGGCCGTTGTGCCCCCCATGGCCGCCGCCGCGCTTGAGCTTGGCAACGCCCGGAGGCAGGTCGAGTTCGTCGTGTGCCACCAGGATCGCTTCCGGCTTGATGCGGAAGAAATTGGCCAATGCCGCCACGGCCTGGCCGCTACGGTTCATGTAGGTGGTGGGGATCAACAAACGAACGTCGTTGCCCTGATGGCTGAACTTAGCCGTCAGGCCGAAATATTTTTTGTCAGCGGTCAGCGATACACGCTGGGCGCTGGCAATGCGTTCAACGAAAAGAGCCCCTGCGTTATGCCGGGTCTGTTCGTATTCGGGGCCGGGGTTACCCAGGCCAACGATCAACTGGATGGCGGTCACGTCAGGGGCTCTTCCTTGGAGTTGGTGGGTTACAGGGCGCGGGGCGCACTGTAACCCGATCAACACCGGCGCGCGAGTGGATTACTCGGCAGCGCCTTCAGCTTCTGGAGCAACGCGTGGAGCGTGAACGTTGGCAACAGCTTTGTCATCACCGTGGGCCAGAGCTACGAACTCTACGCCTTTCGGAGCTTTCAGGTCCGACAGGTGGATGATGGCGCCGACTTCAGCCTTGCTCAGGTCCACTTCGATGAACTCAGGCAGGTCTTTGGCTTCGCAGGAAACTTCGATCTCGGAAACAACGTGCGAGATTTCGCCGCCTTTCTTGATCGGGGCTTCTTCGCCAACGAAGTGAACTGGAACCTTGGCGGTCAGCTTCTGGCCAGCAACAACGCGAACGAAGTCGGCGTGCATGATGAAGCCTTTGGCTGGGTGGCGCTGCATGGCCTTGACCACGACGTTCTGCTTGGTGCCGTCAACGTTCAGTTCGATAACGTGGCTGAAGGCAGCTTCGTTTTCGAACAGCTTGGCGATTTCCTTGGCCACGATGGTCAGGGATTGGGCTTCTTTATCGCCACCGTAAACAACGGCTGGGATGCTCAGCGAGTGACGCAGGCGGCGGCTCGCACCTTTCCCCAGGTCAGTACGCGCTTGGGCGTTCAGGATGAAATCAGTCATTTTGCTTCTCCAAAATAGCCTCCCGTAAGGCGTTTGCGACCAGCGCCAGACGGGGATGGCAAAAAAGCCCCGCCCCAACAAGTGCTGGGGCGGGGCGCTTCATATCAACACGTGTTCCGCTTAGCGGAACATCGCACTGATCGATTCTTCGTTGCTGATGCGGCGGACCGCTTCAGCGACAACCGGTGCGATATCCAGCTGGCGGATACGGTCACAGGCTTGAGCAGCGGCGGACAGCGGAACGGTGTTGGTCACCACCAGCTCGTCCAGTACCGACTTCTCGATGTTCTCGATCGCGCGGCCCGACAGGACAGGGTGCGTGCAGTAGGCGTAAACCTTGGCAGCGCCGTGTTCTTTCAGGGCTTTGGCCGCGTGGCACAGGGTGCCGGCGGTGTCGACCATGTCGTCTACCAGGATGCAGGTGCGCCCTTCGACGTCGCCGATGATGTGCATAACCTCGGAGTGGTTAGCCTTTTCGCGGCGTTTGTCGATGATACCGAGGTCGACGCCCAGGGACTTGGCAACGGCGCGTGCGCGCACAACGCCACCGATGTCCGGGGAAACGATCATCAGGTTCTCGAAACGCTGGTCTTCGATGTCGTCGACCAGTACGGGCGAGCCGTAGATGTTGTCGACTGGAATATCGAAGAAGCCTTGGATCTGGTCAGCGTGCAGGTCGACGGTGAGAACACGGTCGATACCCACGACAGTGAGCATGTCAGCAACGACTTTGGCGCTGATGGCTACACGTGCCGAACGCGGACGGCGGTCCTGGCGGGCATATCCGAAGTAAGGAATCACGGCGGTGATTCGGGATGCTGAGGAGCGGCGGAAGGCGTCGGCCATCACTACCAGTTCCATCAGGTTATCGTTGGTCGGGGCACAGGTCGGCTGGATAATGAAAACGTCTTTACCGCGAACATTTTCATTGATCTCAGTGCTGATCTCGCCGTCGGAGAACTTACCGACAGAGACGTCACCGAGAGGGATATGCAGCTGACGTACGACACGCCGAGCCAGATCGGGGTTAGCGTTCCCCGTAAAGACCATCATCTTGGACACGCGCAGTACCTGAAGGCTGAGGGTATACCTGGATGAGTATAAGGAAAATGGCAGGGGCGGCTGGATTCGAACCAACGCATGGCAGGATCAAAACCTGCTGCCTTACCGCTTGGCGACGCCCCTGTATCTGTTGCTGCGAACGCTTATGCGCTCGACTTCTTGACCAGACTTTGCAGCTTGCGATGCAACATCGAAATATTGCTTCCTTTCGCCACAAACCCTGTTTGGGTCGCTGAAAGAAGGGCCAGAACTTTATCAGCTTCGGCTTTGCTTGGGAAGGCCCCAAACACACAACTTCCAGTGCCGGTAAGTCGAGCCTCTGTGAATTTCCCCAGTGAATTCAGCGCGTTGCGAACTTCTGGGTAACTCTGCTCTACCACCGGTTGGCAGTCATTTCGACTGTTTCCCTTGGGAACGGGGCGCATCTTAAGGGGGAGGGAATCACGTGTCAACTGTGGATGTGAAAAAATTTCTACTGTGCTGACAGATACTTGCGGCACCAGTACGACATACCACGGCTCTTCGGGGTCGACCGGAGTCAGTTGCTCGCCAACGCCCTGGGCAAAAGCGGCATGGCCACGGACGAACACCGGTACGTCGGCGCCCAGGCTCAGGCCCAGCGCGGCCAGGCGGTCTTCGTCCCAGTCCAGCTGCCACAGGTGTGCCAGCGCCAGCAGCGTGGTCGCCGCATCCGAGCTGCCACCGCCGATGCCGCCGCCCATGGGCAGCACCTTGGTCAGCCAGATGTCGGCGCCCAGGCGGGTGCCGGATTGCTCCTGCAATTTACGCGCGGCGCGCACGATCAGGTTGCTGTCGTGGGGCACGGCTTCGATTTCGGTATTCAGGCGGATCACGCCGTCTTCGCGCACGGCGAAGCTCAACTCGTCGCCATGGTCGAGAAACTGAAACACGGTTTCCAGCTCGTGGTAGCCATCGGGGCGGCGACCGATGATGTGCAGCCACAGGTTGAGCTTGGCCGGGGCGGGCAGGGTAAGCGTGGGCATACGATCAGTGCCCCAGCTGGCGTGGCTGCCAGTCCTTGACCACCAGCGTCACGTCGAGGTCTTTGCCATGCAGCTTCATGCGCTCGGGCAGCCAGTAACCGTTCTGCTCGGTGTAGCTCAGGTACTGCACCTGCCAGCCATCCTGGTCGAGGCTGGCCAGGCGGCTGTCGCCATCCAGGGTCAGCTTGCTCTTGCTGTCGGGGGCGGGCAGGCCGCGAACCCACCAGACCAGGTGCGAGACCGGCAGCTGCCAGCCAAGCTGTTCTTCCAGCAGGGCTTCGGGGCTGGTGGCTTCATAGCGGCCCTGGTTGGCCACTTCCAGTACCACGCCACCAGGGCGGCCGGTCAGGCGAGCCGCGCCGCGGCCGAGCGGGCCGGCCAGGCGGATGTCGTAGTAGTCCTGGCGTTGCAGCCAGAACAGCGTGCCGCTGCCGGAGTCGCGCGGGGCGCGGATGCCGACCTTGCCGTTGATCTGCCAGCCATCGAGGCTGCTCAACTGCTCTTTATGGGCGCGCCACTGCTGTGGGTCGCCGTGGCCCTGCAGGGCCTCGCGGCTCCCGAAGCCGGCACAGCCGGCCAGCAGGGCGATCAGGGTGAAGGTGATGCAATGGCGCAGAAACATGGCGTTAAAGGGTCTCGGATCCGGTCAGGCGCAGGATGGTCTTGCGCAGGATGGGGCTGTCGGCCTGGGCTTCGAAGCCCTTGGCCCAGACCTGGCGGGCTTCGCGGCGCTTGCCGTTGGCCCACAGCACTTCGCCCAGATGGGCGGCCACTTCGTGGTCGGGGAAGCGGGCAAAGGCCTGGCGCAGGTAGGTTTCAGCCTCGTCGAGGTGGCCCAGGCGGTAGTTGATCCAGCCCATGCTGTCGAGCACGGCCGGGTCGTCCGGGGTCAGCTGGTGGGCCTTGTCGATCAGTGCCTTGGCTTCGTCGTAGCGGGAGGTGCGGTCGGCCAGGGTGTAGCCGAGGGCGTTCAGCGCCATGGCGTTGTCTGGCTCGCGGGCGATGATGGCGCGCAGGTCTTTTTCCATCAGCGGCAGGTCATCGCGTTTTTCGGCGAGCATGGCGCGGGTATAAAGCAGGTTGAGGTCGTCCGGGTAGCGGTTGAGGGCTTGCTGCAGCACCTGGTCGGCCTGGGCGTCCTTGTTGTTGTTGCTGTAGCTTTCCGATTCGATCAGGTACAGCTGCACGGCGTAGTCTGGCTGCGCCTCGCGGGCCTCGGCGAGCAGGCGCGAAGCCTCGGTGCCGCGGCCGTTGGCGATGAGGATGTCGGCCTGGCGCAGTTGCGCCGGCAGGTAGTCCGGGCCGTTGCCGACCAGGGCGTATTCGCGCAGGGCGCCGGCCGGGTCGTGGCGCTCCTCGGCGATGCGGCCCAGGTTGAGGTGGGCGGCGTCGACGTTGCTGTCGCGCTCGATCAGCTCGCGCAGGTAGACCTCGGCTTCGTCCCAGTCCTTCATCTCCAGGCACACCAGGGCCAGGGAGTAACGCGATTCGTCGTCATCCGGGTACTGCTGGACCAGGCTGAGGAATTCGGCCTTGGCGTCGGCCATGCGGTCCTGTTCGACCAGGGTACGCGCGTAGGTCAGGCGCAGGCGCTTGTCGTCCGGGTTGTCCCGGATCGCCCCGCGCAGCAACGGCAGCGCTTCCGGGCCGCGGTCCAGGGCCTGGAGCAGGCGGGCGCGCAACAGGATCGGGGCGATTTCGCCATTCTGTGCCGGGTGCGCTTCGAGTAGGTCGAGGGCTTCCTGGGACTTGCCGTCCTGGTTAAGCAGCAGCGCCTTGCCGAACACCAGTTGGCTGTTGTTCGGGTATTTGACCAGCAGGCGGTCGAAGCTCTGCATCAGGCCGTCGCGGGTGCTCTGGTCGGTTTCGGCGGCGGACAGGGCGAGGAAGTCGAAGTGGGTGTCACCCTGGCCCTGCAGCACCTTCTCCATATAGGTCATGGAGTCGTCGTAGCGGCCGGCGCGGGCCAGCTGGATGGCAGCGGCACGTTGAGCGTCGAGGTTCTCCGGGTCGTTCTTGGCCCAGATCAGCGCGTTGTCCAAGGCCGGCTCGTCGGCGCCCAGGTATTCGGCAATCCGGTAGGCGCGTTCGGAGACGCCTGGGTCCTGGGTCTTCTCGGCCTGGTCGGTGTAGTTGGCCAGGGCGATGTCGAAGCGGTTGCGCTGGCCGGCCAGCTCGGCCACCAGCAGGCTATAAAGGGTGTCTTGCGTGAACGACCCATACACCACGGGCTTCTTCACCTCGGCCTCGGCGGCGGGAGGCTCGGCCTTTTGCGGGGCCAGGCTCTGGCAGCCCTGGAGCAGGGCGAAGGCAAGCAGCAATGCGTAGGGTCTGTTCATAGAGAGGCTTAAAAAGACTAACCGGCGGTCGGAGCATGATGACACAAGCGCGGGGGCAAACCCACCTGCGAAGGTCGTGGTTTACAGCATGGTGGTGCAAGCGTCGGACAACGGTGTGGGGCGATAGGTTCGGCGGTATAGATCGCCCCGTTGATTCGGTTATTGAGTTGGAAACAGGAAGTGGGAAAGCACGAGCGCTGATAGCAGCGTCAGATGCAAAGTCAGCAGACAAAGAAGAATGCATCGATGCTTTGCGGGGAAAGCCTTGACCTCCTCCGCGTTAGCGAGCCCTCGCCATATGAACAATTTGGGGATTGCCAATACTACCGATATGGAGCCAGTGCGTATTAACTTTCCTGGTAGCCCAGCGTGCTTGTAGATGTTTCTGTTGTCTATGATGTACTTGCAGTTTGGTAGAAGCGACTCAAAAAACTCGGTGTGCTTATGAGCAACGTAGCACTGTGCTAAGAGTATGAGTGGAATGGGGATGATTATTAAAGCTCCTATTATCCGCGGATCCATGGTGGCGTTCATTTCCATTTGCAAGGATTTTGGTTTACAGCTTGGGCGTGCTGACAGGGGCGGCGGAGTGAGGTCAAGGTTCGGTACCCTTCGTACCTTGGTTTTGTCATTATTCTCTGAGCCTGTATGCGATGTTGAAGAACAGATAAGTGGATGGGTTAGTAATGATTCTCTACTGTGGGTCGAGGTATTTCACAATGCTGCCGAGTATGATCAGTGAAAGGGTTGATGTTAAGAGGTAATACCAAAAGAATAATAGTATTTGTCTCGTCCTGCGTGGGAAGTTTTTTATATCACTGGGGTTTGCCAGTTTTCGGCGGATGTAGAAGATTGGAGTTGATAACATGCCGGCTATCATGCAGAGTCGTATTGCCTTTCCAGGTAATCCTGCGTGTGAGTAAATGGCAGTATTGCCTTTGACGAAGTCGCAATTATTTAAGAGTAATTCTATTTCTTCAATTTTTTTATGGGCTATGTAGGTCAGTGCGAAAGTGTTGATCAGCAGTGAGGTTATTGTGAGTAGACCTGCTATTGCCCATAGTGGGTTTGTCATTTCTCCAATGCCTCATATAGAAACTCGCCTGTCTTTTTTCCCAGAATTTTTCCGAGCTCGCCACCTATCATTCCTCCTGCTGCTCCTCCAATAACACCGCAAGAAAGCGCTCCAACGCCGCCTGTTGGTACGCCAATAGCAAGACATAATTGAGCAAGCGCGTAGCCGCCTAGCGCTGCTCCGCCGGTCGAGCCGCCAAGGCTGCCGGCCAAAGAAGTACTTTCAATATAACTTGCTTCTCTGCAGGCGTCTTCGCGTCCCAATGTGCATGCTCTTTGAATTTCCAGGCCGGTAGCTGCAACTTCTAGTGCAATGCCTATGTAGGTCCCTTTTTTTACTAGGTTGGCAGCTTTGGCAACCCCGGCAACCTTATTCGCATATCCCGCAACTTCCCCTGTATGCAAATAGCTTTTGGTAGAAAGGCCAAGCGTTTTCTTGATTGACCCTTTGTTTCGCAAGCTAGCACCAAGCGCCGCTATTTTGCTCAACTGCCCATCCAGCTTGGCGAACAGCGCCGCACGTCTGGCATAGAATTGTTCGTGAGCCCTGAGCGTTCCTGAACTCATATGCCCCTGATACAGCTTTTCAATTTCCAGTAGCGTGTCCTGAATGGCCTTCAGGTGCCTGCTCCAACCATCACTGACCACGCCCGCACCCATGGATGCATGGGCGAGCAGGCTTTTCAGCAACTCGAAATTATCCAGAAAAAACTCATCGGCACCTTGCCCGCTGCGCATCAGTCCCATATGCGCCTTGGCAGCCTTCGCCATCAGATACGCCTCCTGGCTGGTACACGAGGGCGTCGACCAGTCGCCGACAATGACCAGTTCGCCGCTCCTGACCACATTGTTGTAGATGTGAGCATTCAGAACGTCGAACTTGCTGGCCGAATGCCCGCCAAGCGCAAGGCCTGCCTTGAGTGTGTGGTAGTTCTGCATTTTGGGGTTGATGAACGCGCGGGCTTCGGTCATGGGGCTCCTTACGCGTATTTCTTGTTGCCGATGCGGTCCCACCCGCCAGCAATGTTGCCGCCGCCGGAGCCGTCGATGCGTTTCTGCTGGGTATAGGTGGTCTTGATTCGGCCGTAATCGAGTTGTACTACCTCGACCGGCACACCGTCGGCCGCGCTCTGTGTGTAATCGGCAATGATCACTTCTTCGAGAATGACCTCGTAATACTTGAGCTTGTCACCGCCCGCGCGACACAGTGCGAGTTTCACTTCCTTGAGATGTAAGCCTGCACAACTGGCTTCCATGAGTTTGCAGCTGGCACTGTCGAGCAACTTGGTGAATCTGAAGTTGCTGACGGCGGTGCGGCCCGAGGTGGCGCCTCCGGCGGAACTTGCAGTGGCTGAGGTACTTTGGCTGACGCCAAAATCGTAGCCAGTGACTTCAATCCATTTGTTGTATTTTTCATCCAGGGCTTCACCTGGGATTTCGTCGATTTGTATATATGCGTCAAATGCCATGCTTACCTCTCCTTGGCAATCAGTCGGAATGAATGACTGGCTGGGAACTTGGCCCAGTGATTGGCAAGGCTAGGCAGCAATATCGGGGAAGGCAACAGAGGGACATCTATTTGGGAAATGGACTACAAGATTGTGGATAACTTCGGTCTGAATGTGTCGAGAAGTTTCATTGACAGGTGTTTTTTGTAGGAATTATTACCCGTCGGCTGTGCAGTCGCTCGGGGTGAGCAGCCTGGTGAGGGGCATGAGAAATTGGCTTTGCCTGCTCCGGCCTCTTCGCGGGCATGCCCGCTCCCAACGGTTTCGTGCTTGCCTCGCCCGTGGAGAGGGCCTCACGAGGGCCGGTCCGGTCGGGCCTATCACGACAATAGCGAACGGTGGTTGTTCTAAAACCTGCGAAAGAGGACAATTATCGGCTTCTCGTCACAACCAGCGACCTTGCATGGCCTTTCTTGCACTTGGTATCAACCATAAGACTGCCTCGGTAGACGTACGCGAGCGCGTGGCGTTTACCCCCGAGCAGCTGGTAGACGCCCTGCAGCAGCTCTGCCGACTGACCGCCAGCCGTGAGGCGGCGATCCTGTCGACCTGCAACCGTAGCGAGCTTTACATAGAGCAGGACCACCTGTCCGCCGACGCCGTTCTGCGATGGCTGGCCGAGTATCACCGGCTGAGCCTGGACGAACTGCGCGCCAGCGCCTACGTCCACGAGGAGCACGACGCGGTGAAGCACATGATGCGGGTGGCCTCCGGGCTCGACTCGCTGGTGCTCGGCGAACCGCAGATCCTCGGCCAGATGAAGTCTGCCTATGCGGTGGCGCGCGAGGCCGGCACCATCGGCCCGCTGCTCGGGCGCCTGTTCCAGGCCACCTTCAGCGCCGCCAAGCAGGTGCGCACCGATACCGCGATCGGCGAGAACCCGGTTTCCGTGGCGTTCGCCGCGGTCAGCCTGGCCAAGCAGATCTTCAGCGACCTGGGCCGCAGCCAGGCCCTGCTGATCGGCGCGGGCGAAACCATCACCCTGGTCGCCCGCCATCTGCATGAACAAGGTGTGCGCCGTATCGTCGTCGCCAACCGTACCCTGGAGCGGGCGAGCATTCTCGCCGAGCAGTTCGGTGCCCATGCCGTGCTGCTGGCCGACATCCCGCAGGAACTGGCCAACAGCGATATCGTCATCAGTTCCACCGCCAGCCAGCTGCCGATCCTCGGCAAGGGCGCGGTGGAAAGCGCGCTGAAGCAGCGCCGGCACAAGCCGATCTTCATGGTCGATATCGCCGTGCCGCGCGACATCGAGCCGCAAGTGGGCGAACTCGACGACGTCTACCTGTACACCGTCGATGACCTGCATGAAGTGGTCGCGGAAAACCTCAAGAGCCGCCAGGGCGCAGCCCAGGCGGCCGAAGAGCTGGTTTCGGTGGGCGCCGAAGACTTCATGCTGCGCCTGCGCGAACTGGCTGCCGTCGATGTGCTGCGCGCCTACCGCCAGCAAAGCGAGCGCCTGCGTGACGAAGAACTGCAAAAGGCCCAGCGCCTGCTGGCCAATGGCGGCAACCCCGAAGATGTACTGGCGCAACTGGCCCGGGGCCTGACCAACAAACTCCTGCATGCCCCAAGCGTGCAGCTGAAAAAGCTCTCGGCCGAGGGCCGCCTCGATGCGCTGGCCATGGCCCAGGAACTCTTTGCCCTCAACGAGGGCTCGACGGACAAATCCCCGCAATGAAAGCGTCGCTGCTGAACAAACTGGAGATTCTCCAGGACCGCTTCGAGGAACTCACCGCGCTGCTGGGTGACGCCGAAGTCATATCCGACCAGACCCGCTTCCGCGCCTATTCCCGCGAATATGCCGAAGTCGAGCCGGTGTACGCCGCCTATAAAGAGTGGCGCAAGGTGCAGGACGACCTCGAAGGCGCCCAGGCGCTGCTCAAGGACGCCGACCCCGACCTGCGCGAGATGGCCGTCGAAGAAGTACGCGAAGCCAAGGAACAGCTGGTCGAGCTGGAATCCAACCTGCAGCGCATGCTGCTGCCCAAGGACCCCAACGATGGCCGTAACGTGTTCCTCGAGATCCGTGCCGGCACGGGCGGTGACGAGGCGGCGATCTTCTCTGGCGACCTGTTCCGCATGTACTCGCGCTACGCCGAGAAGCGCGGCTGGCGCTTGGAAATCCTCTCCGAGAACGAGGGCGAGCACGGCGGCTACAAAGAGATCATTGCCCGTGTCGAAGGCGACAACGTGTACGGAAAGCTCAAGTTCGAGTCCGGCGCGCACCGTGTTCAGCGTGTGCCGGAAACCGAATCCCAGGGCCGTATCCACACCTCGGCCTGCACCGTGGCCGTGCTGCCCGAGCCCGACGAGCAAGCGGCAATCGAGATCAACCCGGCCGACCTGCGCGTCGACACCTACCGCGCCTCGGGCGCCGGTGGTCAGCACGTGAACAAGACCGACTCGGCGATCCGCATCACCCACTTGCCCACCGGCATCGTGGTCGAGTGCCAGGAAGAGCGTTCGCAGCACAAGAACCGCGCCCGCGCCATGTCCTGGTTGTCGGCCAAGCTCAACGACATGCAGACCAGCGCCGCGCAGAACGCCATCGCCAGCGAGCGCAAGCTGCTGGTCGGCTCCGGTGACCGCTCCGAACGTATCCGTACCTACAATTATCCACAGGGGCGGGTGACCGATCACCGCATCAACCTGACCCTGTACTCCCTCGACGACATCCTTGCCGGTGGCGTGGAGGCCGTGATCGAACCGTTGCTGGCCGAATACCAGGCCGACCAACTGGCTGCCCTGGGGGACTGATGACCATCATTGCCAGCCTCCTGCGCAACGCGAAGTTGCCAGACTCGCCCAGCGAACGCCTGGACGCCGAACTGCTGCTCGCCGCTGCCATTGGCAAGTCGCGCAGCTTCCTGCACACCTGGCCCGAGCGCATCGTCAGCAGCGAAGATGCCGAGACCTACGCGAGCTACCTGCAGCGCCGCCGTGCCGGCGAGCCGGTGGCCTACATCCTGGGGCAGCAGGGCTTCTGGAAGCTTGATCTGGAAGTGGCGCCGCATACGCTGATTCCGCGCCCGGATACCGAACTGCTGGTCGAAACTGCGTTGCAGCTGCAGCCCGCAGCGCCAGCCAAAGTCCTCGACCTGGGCACCGGCACGGGTGCCATCGCCCTGGCCCTGGCCAGCGACTGCCCGGCCTGGCAGGTGACAGCCGTTGACCGCGTCGAAGAGGCCGTGGCCCTGGCCGAGCGCAATCGCCAGCGCCTGGGCCTGGGCAACGTCCAGGTGCTGGCCAGCCACTGGTTTGGCAGCCTGACCGGGCAGCGTTTCGACCTGATTCTCAGCAACCCGCCGTACATCCGCGCCGAAGACCCGCACCTGGTCGAAGGCGACGTGCGTTTCGAGCCCAGCAGTGCGCTGGTGGCCGGGGCCGATGGCCTCGATGACCTGCGGGTGATTGTCGCCCAGGCGCCTGAACACCTGGTGCCAGGTGGCTGGCTGCTGCTCGAGCACGGTTACGACCAGGCGGCGGACGTGCGTGCCCTGCTGAGCGCGCAAGGCTTCACCGAGGTGGCCAGCCGCAACGACCTGGGCGGCCATGAGCGTATTTCATTGGGGCGCCTGCCATGCTGAGCGATCAGGAACTGTTGCGTTACAGCCGGCAGATCCTGCTGGCCCAGGTAGACATCGACGGCCAGCTGCGGCTCAAGCACAGCAAGGCATTGATCGTCGGCCTCGGTGGCCTCGGCTCGCCAGTGGCGCTGTACCTGGCGGCCGCAGGCGTAGGTGAGCTGCACCTGGCCGACTTCGACACCGTCGACCTGACCAACCTGCAACGCCAGGTCATCCATGACAGCGACAGTGTCGGCATGAGCAAGGTAGATTCGGCGCTGCAGCGGCTGCAGGCGATAAACCCCGAGATCACCTTGGTCGCCCACCGCCATGCACTGGACGAAGACTCCCTGGCGGCGGCGGTTGCCGCGGTCGACCTGGTGCTGGACTGCTCCGACAACTTCGCTACCCGCGAGGCGGTCAACGCGGCCTGCTTCGCGGCTGGCAAACCGCTGGTGAGTGGCGCGGCGATCCGCCTGGAAGGGCAGTTGTCAGTGTTCGACCCGCGCCGTGACTCCAGCCCTTGCTACCACTGCCTGTACGGCCACGGCAGCGAAGACGAGCTGACCTGCAGCGAAGCCGGCGTGATCGGCCCGCTGGTGGGCCTGGTGGGTAGCCTGCAGGCGCTGGAGGCGATGAAGCTGCTGGCCGGCTTTGGCGAACCGTTGATAGGCCGCCTGCTGTTGATCGATGCCCTCGGCACGCGCCTGCGTGAACTGCGGGTCAAGCGTGACCCGGCCTGTGCCGTGTGTGGCAAGCGCGATGGCTGAGCGTTCGGCGCCGGTCGGCGTGATGGACTCGGGGGTCGGCGGTTTGTCGGTACTCGCCGAGATCCAGCGCCTGTTGCCCAACGAGTCGCTGCTCTATGTGGGCGATTGCGGTCATGTGCCCTATGGCGAGAAGTCCCCGGACTACATCCGCCAGCGCTGCCGGCGCATCGCCGAGTTCTTCCAGGCACAAGGTGCCAAGGCAATGGTCCTGGCCTGCAATACCGCGACTGTGGCTGCGGTTGCCGACCTGCGCGAGTTGTACCCCGACTGGCCCTTGGTTGGCATGGAGCCGGCGGTCAAGCCCGCCGCTGCCGCCACCCGCTCGGGCGTGGTCGGTGTGCTGGCCACCACGGGCACCTTGCAGAGTGCCAAGTTTGCAGCCTTGCTCGACCGTTTCGCCAACGACGTGCAAGTGATCACCCAGCCTTGCCCAGGGCTGGTCGAGTTGATCGAAGCCGGTGACCTCGGCAGCCCGCAGTTGCGCCAGTTGCTGCAGGGTTATGTGCAGCCGCTGCTGGCCGCGGGCTGCGACACGCTGATCCTCGGCTGCACCCATTACCCGTTCCTGCGTCCGCTGCTGGCAGAGAGGGTGCCTGCCGATGTGGCCATCATCGATACCGGTGCCGCCGTGGCGCGCCAACTGCAGCGCCTGCTGGCCGAGCGCAACCTGCTGGCCGATGGGCCAGCAGCCGACGCGGCATTCTGGACCAGCGCCGAACCGCAGTCCCTGAGAAAAATCCTGCCAGTGCTGTGGCATAAGTCGGGCAGTGTGCAAAGCTTTCAGTTGTAAAAAAAACGTGAAATACAGCTGAACTATCGTTGCATCGCCGATTTCTACCGATTTGCCTGATAGAAGGCGAAGACTAATAACAGCATCAGGAATAAGGAAGTTTCCCATGAAGAAACTGCTCGGTTTGGCGGCAGTTGCCGCTTTTACCCTGGGGCACGTGATGGCAGCGCAAGCGGCCGATGTATCGTTTTCGGTGGGGCAGACCGGTGATTCCACCATGGTTTACCGACTGGGCCTGCAGTCCAACTGGGATGCGAGCTGGTGGCAGTCCAGCGTCGGCCGGCTGACTGGCTATTGGGACGGCGCCTATACCTACTGGGAGGGTGATGAGACCTCGAGTAACCACAGCCTGTCGTTTGCGCCGGTGTTCGTCTATGAGTTCGCCGGCGATTCGGTGAAGCCCTATATCGAAGCGGGGATTGGTGTGGCGGCGTTTGCCAATACCGAGGTCGAGAGCAACAAGCTAGGCTCGGCGTTCCAGTTCGAAGACCGGATTGGTTTCGGCCTGCGTTTTGCCGGTGGGCATGAGATCGGGGTGAGGGCGATTCACTATTCCAATGCCGGCCTCCAGACCCCGAACGACGGTGTCGAGAGCTACAGCCTGCATTACCGCATGGCCCTCTGATGATTCCTGTACCGGCCTGTTCGCGGGCTTTCCCCCGCAAAGGCCGGGCCAGAAATAGCCATTCTACAACAGGCAAAGGCCATAAGCAGGGGAGAGCCAAGACTTCCAGCCCCCAC
>NZ_JBDJMM010000056.1:0-11776 GCF_039673865.1 Pseudomonas sp. TWI628
GGCTTTCGGGGGGGTGTTGGGGATTGGTTTTTTCGGTCCCGGGGCGGCGCTTTGTGGGTTTTGCCGCGGCACGGGCCCGGCACTGGCAACGCAAAATCCCGCAACAACCGCTAAATCCTCCCCGCACTCAAGCGTTTTCCAAGCGATAACTGCCCATTCGCTTGCTTGCGAGGATTCACCCATGTCCACCGCTACCAGCCTTGCTCAGGTCCCGCCGGCCAGCGCGCCGCAACCTTTGTACGAATTCAGTGACTCGCCCTTGCTGCAGCGTCAGCAGCAACAGGAATCCAACGCCCGCAGCTACCCCCGGCGCATCCCGCTGGCGCTCAAGCGCGCCCGTGGCATCTACGTCGAGGATGTCGAGGGCCGCCAGTTCATCGACTGCCTGGCCGGCGCAGGTACCCTGGCCCTGGGCCACAACCACCCGGTGGTGATCGAAGCCATCCAGCGCGTGCTGGCTGACGAACTGCCACTGCATACCCTGGACCTGACCACACCGGTCAAGGACCGCTTCGTCCAGGACCTGTTCGGCATCCTGCCCGAAGCCCTGCGCCGCGAGGCCAAGGTGCAGTTCTGCGGGCCGACCGGCACCGACGCGGTAGAGGCGGCGCTCAAGCTGGTGCGCGGCGCCACCGGGCGCAGCACCGTGCTGGCCTTCCAAGGCGCCTACCATGGCATGAGCCAAGGCGCGCTGAGCCTGATGGGTAGTCACGGCCCCAAGCAG
Source organism: Pseudomonas sp. TWI628 (assembly GCF_039673865.1). NCBI lineage: Bacteria > Pseudomonadati > Pseudomonadota > Gammaproteobacteria > Pseudomonadales > Pseudomonadaceae > Pseudomonas > Pseudomonas sp. TWI628. Next base: position 725 of record NZ_JBDJMM010000056.1, read on the forward strand.
CCACTGGGTGCACTGCTGAGCAATGGCGTGCAGTTCATGCCGTACCCCTACGACTACCGTTGCCCGTTCGGCCTGGGGGGTGAAGCCGGGGTCAAGGCCAACCTGCACTACCTGGAGAACCTGTTGCTGGACCCGGAAAGCGGCGTGCCGTTGCCTGCGGCAGTGATCCTTGAAGTGGTGCAGGGCGAGGGTGGGGTAATCCCGGCTGACCTCGAGTGGCTCAAAGGCGTGCGGCGTATCACCGAACAGGCCGGCGTGGCGTTGATTGTCGACGAGATCCAGAGCGGCTTTGCCCGTACCGGGCGGATGTTCGCCTTCGAGCATGCCGGTATCGTGCCGGATGTGGTCACGCTGTCCAAGGCCATTGGCGGCAGCCTGCCGCTGGCGGTGGTGGTGTACCGCGACTGGCTCGATACCTGGAAGCCAGGTGCCCACGCCGGCACCTTCCGCGGCAATCAGATGGCCATGGCGGCCGGTTCGGCGGTGATCAACTACCTGGTCGAGCATCGTCTGGCCGAGCATGCCGAGGCCATGGGCCGGCGCTTGCGTGAACATCTGCAACGGCTGCAGCGGGGCTATCCGCAACTGGGTGATATCCGTGGCCGTGGCCTGATGCTTGGAGTGGAGTTGGTCGACCCGCAGGGTCAGACCGACGCATTGGGGCACCCGCCTGCCAATCGGGTGCTGGCACCCAAGGTCCAGCGCGAATGCCTCAAGCGTGGCCTGATCCTCGAACTGGGCGGGCGCCATGGCGCCGTGGTGCGCTTCCTGCCGCCGCTGATCATCAGCGCCCAGCAGGTCGATGAGGTGGCGCAGCGCTTTGCCGAGGCGCTGGCCGCGGCCGTTTGAATCCGGCAGGGCCGCCTTGCGGCCCTAACGTTCACCCAGCTCTGTCGCAGGCTTCACCCAGGCATGGAGCGCGCTGTCCAGCGGCAGGTTGGCCAGTTCGCGCACGGCATGTTGCATTAACCGTTGTCCGCTTTCGCTACCTGCCAGCCACCCCCTAACGCCTTGTACAACGCCACGCTGCCCTGCAGGCGCGCCAGGCGCAACTGTGCCTGCTGGTCCTGGGCGAGATAGAGCGTGCGCTGGGTTTCGAGCACGCTCAGCAGGGTCTCGGCCCCGGCCGCGTAGCGCCGCTGAGCCAGGTCGAAGGCCAGGCGCGCCTGCTCGACTTCCTGGTCCTGCCACTGGCGCTGCTGTTCGACACCGTGGATGGCGTTAAGGGCCTTCTCGACATCGGCGAAGCCGGCCAGGATGCTGCTGCGGTAGCTTTCCAGCAGCTCGTCCTGCTCGGCTTCGGCCAGCTGCTGTGCCGCTCGCAGCCGGCCATTGTTGAAGATCGGCGCGACCAGGCCGGCGGTCAGGGTGTAATAGGTGCTGTCGAAGACCTCGGGCAGGGTGCGTGCGCCAGTGCCGAGGTTGGCGCCCAGGGTCACTTTTGGCAGCAGGGCGGCCCTGGCCACCTGCACATTGGCGTTGGCAGCGGCCAGGCGTGCTTCGGCGGCGGCGATGTCCGGGCGGCGGGCTAGCAGCTCGCTGGGCACGCCGCTGCCAATGTGCGGCCAGTTCACGCTTGCCAGCGCTTCGCCCGTACTGGGCAGAGCCTGGACCGGGTCGCCCAGCAGTGTGGCCAGGGTCACGCGGTTGTCCTGCCACTGCTGCTCGAGCAGCGGCACTTGCCGCTCCTGGACGGCCACCAGGCTGCGCTGCTGGGCCAGTTCCAGGCGGGTCGCGGAGCCGGCGCGCTGACGTGTCTCGACCAGGCCCAGCACATCACGGGCGTTACGCAGGTTGAGGCGGGCGATGCGCAGTTGTTCTTCCAGGGCCAGGCCCTGCAGGTAACTGCTGGCCACGCTGCTGACCAGCGTAAGCTCGACCGTCTGGCGATCGTAACGGCTGGCGTCAAGGCTGTGCAGGGCGCTTGAGCGGGCCGCGCGCAGGCCACCCCAGAAGTCGATCTCGTAGCTGGCGACCAGCTGCATGCCGAACGATGTGCTGGTCGGTTCGTACTTGCTGACATCGAGCTGGTCGTAGCCCTCGCCGTGCAGCAGGCGCTGGCGGCTGCCGTCGAGTTCGAACCTGAGCTCCGGCAGCAGCGGTGCTCCGGCGATCACTGCCCGTGCCTGAGCCTGGTGCACGCGCGCCGTGGCGGCTGCAAGGTCGTGGGCATTGGCGCGGGCGCGTTCGACCAGGCGGCCCAGTTCGGCGCTGTCAAACGCCTGCCACCACTGCGCCGAAGGCAGGCTGGCAGAGGACGGGGCGGTTGCGCCTTGCCAGGCCGAGGGTGCAGCGATGCCGCTGGGTGGCGCGGGTGGCAGGCTGCAGGCGGCGAGGCCCAGGCACAGGGACAACAGGCTGATGTGGCTTGGCAGGGTCATGGACTATTCGCTGGTGAGGGCTTTGACCGGGTCGAGTCGGGCGGCTTTGCGGGCCGGCATGAAGCCGAACACGATGCCGGTGAGAACGGCGCAGGAGAACGCACCGAGCATGGCGGGCAGGGTGAAGGCCACGGCCACCTTGCCCAGCATCAATGCGCCGCCGATCAGCAGGGCCAGGCCGATGCCGGCCATGCCGCCGACCATCGACAGCATCACCGCTTCGCTGAGGAATTGGCGCAGGATGTCGTGCTGGCGTGCGCCAGTGGCCATACGTATGCCGATTTCGCGGGTGCGCTCGCGCACGGTCATGAGCATGATGTTCATCACCCCGATGCCACCGACCAGCAACGAGATCGCGGCAATTGCCCCGAGCATCAGCGACAGGCTGTTCTGGGTGCGTGCCTCTGCCTGGATCAGCGCGGCCGAGTTGGTCAGTTCGAAATCGTGACGGCCCTGATGACGCTGGCGCAGCAGGCGGTCGACGGCGGCTTCGGTTTCATCGACGCGCGCCGCGTCGACGGCGGCGACGGTGATGTAGTCGGGGTCGCGCTGGCCGAACAGGCGGATCGCCGCCGCCGAGTAAGGCACCACGATGCGCCCGTCGGCATCCTGGTCGCCGGAGCTCGCGCCTTTGCCAGCGAGTATGCCAATGACCTGGAAGGGCACATTGCCGATGAGCAGGTACTGGCCAAGCGGGTCGCGGTCAGGTTCGAGCATCTTCTCGCGGACTTTCTGGCCGATCACCGCCACCGCTGCACCACTGGCTTCGTCGGCATCGGTGAAAAAAGCCCCTTCGACTGCCGGCCAGTTGAAGATCAGCGGGAACTGGTTGTTGTTGCCGCCCACGTAGAAGCGTTGGCTGTTGTTGCCATGGCGCACCATCACCTTTTCGCCCAGCACCGGCATGATCTGCCGGACCTGCGGCAGCTGGCCGATGGCGGCGACATCATCAAGGGTAAGGGTGCCGGCAGGTTCGCCCAGTGTGGCGGGCTTGCCGTTGAGGTAGAGGATGTTCGAGCCGAAGGCGGCCATCTGCGCCATCACCTGGCGCTTGCTGCCTTCGCCGACGGCCAGCATGACCACCACCGAGGCGACCCCGATGACGATGCCGAGCAGGGTCAGGGCGGTGCGAAAGCGGTTCACCCACATCACCCGCCAGGCGGCTTGCAGGGCTTCGAGCAGCTCGCCCTTCCAGGCCCCGCGCAAGGTTGCGCCACGGTCCAGGCGCTGGCGCAGGTCGTCGGCTTGCAGTGCTTGGCGGGGAGGGCTGGGCACCGGGTCGGTCGCGGTGTCGCTGATCATCTGGCCGTCGCGGATCTCGATCACCCGCTGTGCGCGCGCCGCCACCTTGTGGTCGTGGGTAATCAGGATGATCACATGACCCTGGCTGGCCAGTTCGTCGAGCAGCGCCATGACTTCGGTGCCACTGTGGCTGTCGAGCGCGCCAGTGGGTTCGTCGGCGAGGATGATATGGCCACCGTTCATCAGCGCCCGGGCGATCGACACCCGTTGCTGCTGGCCACCCGAGAGCTGGTGCGGGCGGTTGGCGCTGCGGCTGGCCAGGCCCAGGCGGGCGAGCAGGGCAGCGGCACGGGCATGCCGCTCGCTGGCGGGCGTGCCGGCATAGATGGCCGGCATCTCGACGTTTTCCTGGGCCGAGCCCGAGGGGATCAGGTGGTAGCCCTGGAACACGAAGCCGAACGCTTCGCGGCGCAGCCAGGCCAGCTCATCGTTGGCCAGTTCGGCCACGTTCTTGCCGGCGAAGTGGTAGCTGCCCGACGTCGGGCGGTCGAGGCAGCCAAGTATGTTCATCAAGGTCGATTTGCCTGACCCGGACGCCCCGACGATGGCGACGAACTCACCGGGGTGGATGCTCAGGCTGATGCCGCGCAGCACCTCGACCTTGGGGCTGTCCTGGCCACCGTAGGATTTGCGGATATCGACCAGCTCGATCAACGGCGCAGTCATTCAGCCTCCGCTGGCGCTGGGGGCGCCCATCAGCAGTTGCTCACCCTCGCTGAGCCCGTCCAGCACCTGAACGCGCAGGCGGTCGCTGAGGCCGGTGCGCACCTGGCGCTGCACCACCTTGCCGTGCGGGTCGAGCACCCGAGCCATGAACAGGCCGGTGCTTTCGTCCAGCGCGGCAAGTGGCACGGTCAGCACCTGGCTGGCCTGGCCAGCGACGAAGAATACCTGGGTGGTCATGTCGGCCATCAGCGCGCCATCCGGGTTGTCGACATCCAGCAGCACGGTGTACTGCACCACCTGGTTACCCGTACTGCCAGCGCTGGCCGGGCTGCCTCCGCCCTGGCTGGCGTGTTCGAGCGGCTTGGGCGGGATCGGCAGGATCTGCCGCACCGTGCTGCTCCAGCGGCGCTTGCCACCGGCCAGCGTGGTGAAGTAGGCGGTCATCCCCGGCTTGACCTTGCCGATGTCGGCTTCGGACACCTGTGCCCACACGGTCATGGGTGACAGCTTGGCGATGCGCAGGATCAGCGGCGTGCGTTGCTGGGCGTTGAGGGTCTGGCCTTCGCGGGCGTCAACGGCTACCACCGTGCCGTCCATCGGCGCATAGATACGCGTGTAGCCCAGCTGCGCCTCGTCGCTGCGCAGGCTGGCCTGGGCCTGGCGGATCTGGGCCTGGAACATGTCGATACGCGCCTGGGTGACCTTGAGCTGGGCTGCTGCGGCCTGTACGTCCTCGTCGCGGGTGGCGCCGGCAGCGGCAAGATTGCGCTGGCGCTTGAGTTGCTGGTTGGCCAGCTCGAACTGCGCACGCTGTTCGGCGAGTTGGGCTTTGAGGTTGTCGATCGAGAAGCGCCCGGCATCCAGCCGTGCCTGCTGGGTGGAAGGGTCGATCTCGACCAGCAGTTGGCCCTTGCGCACCGGGTCACCCGCTTCCACGTGCAAGGTGCGGATCTGCCCCGAGGCCTGGGCCCCCACATCCACGTAACGCCGGGGCTGCAAGGTGCCCAGGGCCGTCACACTGCTTTCGATGTCTGCCCGGGTAACCGTGACGGTACCGGGCGGTTGCGCGCCGAAGGGCAGGGTTTGCCAGGCCAGCAGGCAGCCCAGGCTCAGCAGGCCCACGGCTGCGAGGATGAACTGGCGGCGGGGGGAGGTTAACGGGCTCATGCGGACTTCCAGCCTGGGTAGTGGTCACGCGCTGCCAATCGTGGCGCGCACCGAAGTCCCAGATAAACGAAGGCTGGCCGGACGGATTTAGCCTGAACGAGCGGGTAGTAGGCGTGTTGCTGAGAATAGTTATAATTTGTACTATCACAGCCTGGTCTCACTCAGTCCCGCACGTGGGTTGCCAGGACGATTTCAGGTGCTGTTGTGGAACATTACTATCGCGAACTGGTGAGCTTCCTTAGTGCGCGCCTGGGCAACCGCCAGGCTGCGGAGGACGTTGCCCACGATGCCTATCTGCGCGTGCTGGAACGTACCGACAGCACGCAGATCGAGCATCCGCGAGCATTCCTCTACCGTACTGCGCTCAACCTGGTGATCGACCGGCACCGACGCCATCAGGTGCGCCAGGCCGAATCCCTGGATGCGCTGGATGCCGATGGGCGCTTGCTCAGCGCAGAGCTGCAGCAGGACCTGCAACTCGACCAGCGCCTGGCCATGATGCAAAAGGCCCTGGATGAACTGAGCAAGGTGTGCCGGGACTGCTTTCTGTTGCGCAAGCTCGATGGCCTGTCACATCAGCAGATTGCAGAGCGCCTGGGTATTTCCCGCAGCCTGGTGGAAAAGCACATCGTCAATGCCATGAAACATTGCCGGGTGCGCATGCGGCAGTGGGAGTCCTGAATGTGAAGGGCAGGTGAAAATTCTGTGTGATGGCCACTTGATTTCTCCCCGTTTCCCGACAACTATCTAAATTGACCCCTCCAGGTGCAGCCTTGGTGGTTGCCTGTTGCTGGCGCAGTTTGGTCAGGGAGCTGTCCCTCATCCACCTGACGGCCCAGGTCCGACAATGACAAACAAGACCCTGCGCATCCTGATTGCCGACGAGCACCCGCACCAGCGTCTGCAGCTGGAAAAACTGCTCAATGGCCTTGGTTATTACCGGATTGCCCCGGTCGAGTCTTTTGAAGAGTTGCAGCGCCTGGTGCAGTGCGCCTTGCAACCGTTCAACCTGTTATTGGGCAATATCGAGCTGGCCAGCTATGCCGGCGTCGACCTGGCACGGTTCTGCCGGGTCAGTACGCAGATCCAGCATGCCCTGCTTTACCATTCGCAACACCTGAAAGTGCCTGTGGTGCCGCAGACCGAGCGCCAGGCCGTCAGTGTGAGCCTGCCGCAGGTGCCGGATAACGACGCGCTGCAATCCTTCATGGCGATCATCGACAGCCCCGTGCTGGTCGGCAAGATTGCCCTGCCTTCGGGGCTGGCGGGTGGCGCGGCGCATGCGCGCAAACCGAGGAACTTCGGCCACACCGTCTTCAGCCGTTAGTGGCGTTGCTGGGGCAGGGCGGCGGGCATTTGCTATCCTCTTGCCCTTTGCCGATCTGCGGACCCCTGCCATGACTGCCATCGATACCGCTCGCCCGCCCCGGTTCAGCCGCGGCGACCACCGGACCCTGGGCCTGGCGGCACTGGGTGGCGCGCTGGAAATCTACGATTTCATCATCTTCGTGTTCTTTGCCCTGACCCTCAGCCAGCTGTTCTTCCCGCCGCAAATGCCTGAATGGCTGCGCCTGCTGCAGAGCTTCGGCATCTTCGTCACCGGTTACCTGGCGCGGCCGCTGGGCGGCATCCTGATGGCCCATTTCGCCGACCACCTCGGGCGCAAGCGGGTGTTCAGCCTGAGCATCCTGATGATGGCCTTGCCGTGCCTGCTGATCGGGGTGATGCCGACCTATGCCGATATCGGCTATGCGGCGCCGCTGATCCTGTTGGCACTGCGCATCCTTCAGGGGGCCGCCGTAGGTGGCGAAGTACCCAGTGCGTGGACCTTCGTTGCCGAGCATGCGCCAAACGGGCGTCGTGGCTATGCCCTGGGCTTCCTGCAGGCGGGGCTGACCTTTGGTTACCTGCTGGGGGCGCTGACGGCGACAGTGCTGGCGCATGTGTACACGCCGCAGGAGATTCTTGATTACGCCTGGCGCTACCCGTTCCTGCTCGGCGGGGTATTTGGCGTGATCGGGGTGTGGCTGCGCCGCTGGCTCAGCGAAACCCCGGTGTTCCTGGCCTTGCGCGAGCGTCAGGAGCAACCGGTGAAATTCCCGCTGCGGCAGGTACTGGGCGAGCACCGCTCGGCGTTGATCCCGGCGGCACTGCTGACCTGCGTACTGACTTCTGCGGTAGTGGTGCTGGTGGTGATTACCCCGACGGTGATGCAGCAACGTTTCGGCATGACGGCGGGGCATACCTTCGCCCTGAGCAGTGTGGGGATCGTCTTCCTCAATATTGGCTGCGTGTTGGCCGGGTTACTGGTCGACCGCCTGGGCGCCTGGCGCGCACTGATGGTCTACAGCCTGCTGCTGCCGCTAGGTATCGGTGCGTTGTACGCAAGCCTGGTGGGGCAGTGGGGCGTGACCTGGCTGGCCTATGCGCTGGCCGGGCTGGCCTGTGGCGTAGTGGGTGTGGTGCCGTCGGTGATGGTCGGGCTGTTCCCGGCCGAGATCCGCGTTTCGGGGATTTCCTTCACGTACAACGTGGCTTACGCACTGTGGGCCAGTACCACGCCGCTGGCGCTGATCGCATTGATGCCATGGAGCCCGTGGGTGTGTGTCGGCTTCTGTCTGGTCATGGGTACGGTGGGGCTGCTGACCGCCTTGTATTTCGGGCGTCGTGAGCCGTTGGCGTTTGCGGCGGAGCCGATGCCGGCCATGTGTGCTGACAAGTAGCCATAGCTGATGCACAAAAGCCCCCGGCTCTCACGAGTCGGGGGCTTTTTGTTGTTGCAAGGGCAGCGGCCTTACATGTTCGGGTAGTTCGGCCCGCCAGCGCCTTCAGGGGTGACCCAGGTGATGTTCTGGGCCGGGTCCTTGATGTCGCAGGTCTTGCAGTGCACGCAGTTCTGCGCGTTGATCTGGAAGCGCTTGCTGCCGTCTTCCTGGCTGACCACTTCGTACACGCCCGCCGGGCAGTAGCGCTGCGCCGGTTCGTCGTACAGCGGCAGGTTGCTGGCGATCGGCACGTTCGGGTCGGTCAGTTTCAGGTGGCAAGGTTGTTCCTCTTCGTGGTTGGTGCTGGAGAGGAATACCGAGCTGAGCTTGTCGAAGCTGAGCTTGCCGTCCGGTTTCGGGTAGTCGATTTTTTTCGACTCTGACGCAAGCTTGAGGCAGGCATAGTCCGGCTTGGTGTCGTGCAGGGTGAATGGCAGCTTGCCGCCGAACCAGTTCTGGTCGACATAGTTGAAGGCTGCGCCCAGCAGGGGGCCGAACTTGTGCATGGCCGGGCCGAAGTTGCGGCTGGCGAACAGTTCCTCGTACAGCCAGCTGGCTTTGAAGGCGCTGACGTAACCGTTGAGCTGATCACCGCCTTCGCTGCCGGCGATCAGAGCATCGGCGACTGCTTCAGCAGCGAGCATGCCGGACTTCATCGCGGTGTGGCTGCCCTTGATCTTGGCAAAGTTCAGGGTGCCGAGGTCGCAGCCGATCAGCGCGCCGCCGTTGAATACCATTTTCGGCAGCGAGTTGAAGCCGCCTTTGCAGATGGCACGGGCACCGTAGCTGATGCGCTTGCCGCCTTCGAGGTACTGGCTCATCACCGGGTGGTGCTTGAGGCGCTGGAATTCATCGAACGGCGACAAGTACGGGTTGGCGTAGGAGAGGTCGACGATCAGGCCGACTACCACCTGGTTGTTTTCCAGGTGATAGAGGAACGAACCGCCGGTGTTGTCCTTGCTGGTCACGTCCAGCGGCCAGCCGGCGGTGTGCACCACCAGGCCCTGTTCGTGCTTGGCCGGGTCGATTTCCCAGATTTCTTTCAGGCCGATACCGTAGTGCTGGACGTCGGATTCGCTGTCGAGGTTGAAGCGCTTGATCAGCTGCTTGCCGATATGGCCACGGCAGCCTTCGGCGAACAGGGTGTACTTGGCACGCAGTTCCATGCCTGGGGTATACAGGCCGTCCTTCGGATTGCCTTCACGGTCGACACCCAGGTCGCCGGTGACGATGCCGCGGACCACGCCGTTTTCGTCGAACAGCGCTTCCTGGGCGGCGAAGCCCGGGTAGATTTCCACACCCAGGTTCTCGGCCTGCTGGGCCAGCCAGCGGCACAGGTTGCCCAGCGAGATGATGTAGTTGCCGTGGTTGTGCATGGTCTTGGGCACGAACAGGTCCGGGACCTTGGTCGAGCTGCCGGCGTCCTTGAGCACATAGATATCGTCGCGCTTCACTTCAGTGTTGAGCGGCGCGCCGAGTTCTTTCCAGTCGGGGAACAGCTCGTTCAGGGCGCGGGGTTCGAAGACTGCGCCGGAGAGAATATGAGCACCTACTTCGGAGCCTTTTTCCACCACGCAGACGCTGATCTCGCTACCGGCTTCGGCGGCCTTCTGCTTCAATCGGCAGGCGGCGGACAGGCCCGCAGGGCCTGCGCCGACGATGACCACGTCGAATTCCATGTATTCGCGTTCCACAGGTTCTCTCCTACTCATCAAGGCTCGTGCTGTTGCTTTGTCTTATGGGTGCTTGCGTGCAGCGGCGCTTCACTGGCGCGAAACTGTAGCTACGCAATGGACGGACTACACCGTTTTGTCTTGGCGCGCATTATATCTACACCACTTGGCGGGTCCAATACAAACGTTTGTTTGAATTTGCCGGAGCCCAGTAAAATCACAGGAACGCGGCTGGAAGGTGACCGATTTGCCGTATTGACCGGATTGGGTGTTACGGTCAAGATACGAGCGGTTTTACGTTCGCCGTAGGCTTGCAGCCGGGCGCAGGTACACCTCTAAAGACCAGGTGTGGAGCAGGGTTTTCGGTATATAAGCCGATTTGTAGTGGAGTTTACACGCCACGACAGAAAATGACCCGTGGGTATTTGCCGCAACAGTCGCGTCAAGACTGCTCGGTCACCATGAAGTTTGCTCCTCCCGGTACGTTTTTAGAGGTGCCCTTGTACCCACGCGCATCGCAGGGCTCTGCCCCTGGCGACTATCTATTCACCGGAGAGTAACGAGGAATCCATGAAGGTTCTTGTAGCTGTCAAACGAGTGGTCGACTACAACGTCAAGGTTCGCGTCAAGGCGGACAACTCCGGCGTCGACCTTGCTAACGTCAAGATGTCCATGAACCCCTTCTGCGAAATCGCCGTGGAAGAAGCCGTACGCCTGAAAGAGAAAGGCGTCGCGACCGAGATCGTCGTGGTCTCCGTCGGCCCGACCACCGCTCAGGAGCAGTTGCGTACTGCCCTGGCCCTGGGTGCCGACCGCGCCATCCTGGTCGAAGCCGCTGACGAGCTGAATTCCCTGGCCGTGGCCAAGGCCCTGAAAGCCGTTGTCGATAAAGAGCAGCCTCAGCTGGTCATCCTCGGCAAGCAGGCCATCGACAGTGACAACAACCAGACCGGCCAGATGCTGGCCGCGCTGACCGGCTTCGCCCAGGGCACCTTCGCCTCCAAGGTCGAAGTCGCTGGCGACAAGCTCAACGTCACCCGTGAAATCGACGGCGGCCTGCAGACCGTTGCGCTGAACCTGCCAGCCATCGTCACCACC
>NZ_JBDJMM010000057.1:0-9339 GCF_039673865.1 Pseudomonas sp. TWI628
ACCCTGTGGGAGCGGGTTTACCCGCGAATGCTCTGGAATGGCCACCGCCGCATTCGCGGGTAAACCCGCTCCCACAGGGCACTGCACTGCCTGACTGTCTGGATTCCAACAGTCGGTGGGCAGTTTGTCCGGTTGGCGTGTTTGGGAAGTTGCTGACGCCCCGTAAACACGTGGAAAGGAGGCTGGCACGACAACTGCAGTAGCCCTTTATGTAGCCGTCTATATAAAGGCCCTGCTGTGCAGCCAAATTCCCGCTTATTCAGTCTATGCCTGTTGACCAGTGCGCTGTTAGTTGCCGCGTGTTCACCCGCCACGCCCCCGCAAACCCAAAATAGCCTAAAGGGCGAAGCGGTCAGCGCAGTGAGCGGCGTGATGCGCTACCCGGCCAGCGACTTCGTAGAACAGCAGGCCGGCCAGCGCGGCGGCACCTTGCGCGTGTCGGCGGCGACCGACGCCGGCAGCTTCGATATCCATGCGTTGTCCAACGGCAACATGCAGTGGATGGGCCGCATCCTGTTCGATTGCCTGGTGTACCAGGCCGAGGACGGTACCCTCACGCCGTGGCTGGCCAAAAGCTGGGATATCAGCGCCGATGGCCTGACCTACACCTTCCACCTGCGTGACGACGTCACCTTCAGCGACGGCGAGCGCTTCGACGCCGAAGCGGTGCGCGTCAACCTCGAACACATGCGCGACCCGAAGACCAAGTCGCCGCTGGCCGCTGCCTACATCGCACCGTACCTGCAGGGCCGGGTGGTTGATGAATTCACCTTCGAGGCCACGTTGAGCGCACCCTATGCGCCGTTTCTCGATGTGCTGTCGCAAGCCTGGCTGGGGATGATCTCGCCGCGGCAGATTATCGAGGCGCCCGCGACCATCGCCAGCCAGCCGATCGGCACCGGGCCGTTCGTGCTGACCGGCTGGGTGCGTGACCAGCGCGCCAGCTTCGCCCGCCGCCCGGGCTACCACTGGGCGCCACCGGCGATCAACCACCAAGGCGAGGCCTACCTCGACGGCATCGAGTTGAGCTACGTGCCCGAAGCGATGATCCGCTACACCTCGCTGGAAGCCGCCGATAACGACATGGCCCTGGACGCCCCGGCACAAAATGCGGCGGCGATCCGCGCCAACTCGCAGCTGACCCTGCGCAACCGCATCCGCAAGGGCAACCCGATGCGCAGCATCACCTTCAACGTCGAGCGTGTGCCGTTCGATGACGTGCGGGTGCGCCAGGCCGTGGCCAAGGCCATCGACCGCGATGGCCTGGCGTGGATCTCCGGCTTCGGCGAGTACCTGGCCAAAGGTGACTTTCTCGCCGTGAACACCCCCGGCTACGACCCGCTGGCACGCGATGCGCTGGCGTTCGACCCCGCCGCAGCGGGCCGCCTGCTGGATGCCGCCGGCTGGACCGGGCGCGATGCCGAGGGTTATCGCACCCGCGACGGCCAGCGCCTCGGGGCGACCATGCTGACCTACGACAACCCGGCGTTCCCGGCCAATGTCTCGGTGGCCGCCCAGGCGGACCTGCGCAAGGTCGGCTTCGACCTGCGCATCGAGCTGCTGCCGATCAGCAAGGTCATGGAGCTGCGTTACCGCGGCAACTTCGATGCCCTCGGCGGCGGCTACTGGCACACCAATACCGCCGACGGCCTGTACATCCTCTACCACAGCCAGTCGATCCCCAGCGCCCGGATGATCGGCCAGAACGTCGGCCACTTCCGCGACGCCCAGCTCGATCAGCTGCTCGGTGAAGCCCGGCGCAGCACCGACCTGGCACAGCGGCGCGTGCTGTATCGCCAGGCCCAGCAGCGCCTGGGCGAGACCGTGCCGGCGGTGCCCTCGGTGGAAAGCCAGATGCTCCTGGCCTACCGCAACGAGGTCGGCGGCGTGCTGTTCGATGGCTCGCACAACGTACCCCTGTTCACCAGCGTGTGGCTGGCGAAGGAGCAACCATGAAACTGTTGGCGACCTTGCTGCGCCGCCTGCGTGACGGCGTGATCGTGCTGTGGGCGGCGGCCAGCCTGACCTTCCTCGGCATGCAGCACAGCGGCGGCGACACCGCACTGGCAATTCTCGGTGGCCCGGACGCCATGCCGAGCGAAGCGCTGCTGGCCCAGGTGCGTGCCGGATACGGCCTCGATCAACCCCTGTGGGTGCAGTACGGCCATTACCTGCTGCGCCTGGCCAAGGGTGAGTTGGGCGAGTCGTACCGGCTGCGCATTCCGGTCGGCCAGGCGATTGCCGAACAGGCCGGCGCAACCCTGGCCCTGGCCAGCAGTGCGGCGGTGCTGGCGGTGCTGCTGGCGCTGGCCTCGGCGCTGCTCACCGCCAACCGTGGGCGACGCCTGCGGGCGCTGGTGTCGGGCATCGAGCTGGTGCTGTCGTCGGCGCCCAACTTCGTCATCGGTACCGTGCTGCTGCTGGCCTTCGCCTTCTACTTCCATGTACTGCCGCCGTCCGGTTCGAGCGGTTGGCGCTCGCTGCTGCTGCCGAGCCTGGCCCTGGCGCTGCCGATCGCGGCGGTGCTGGCCCAGGTGCTGCGCCAGTCACTGGAGCAGGTGCTGGAGCAACCTTTCATCACCCAGGCCCGCGCCCGCGGCATGGGTGACACCGCCGTGCGTCTGCGCCATGCCCTGCGCCACGCCCTGGTGCCGCTGGTGACCCTGGCCGGCTACGTGTTCGCCAGCTTGCTCGGTGGTGCCGTGGTGCTGGAACTGCTGTTTGGCCGGCAAGGCATGGGCCGGCTGATGCTCGACGCCACCGCCACCAAGGATGTGCCGCTGGTGCTCGGCGTGACCTTGCTCGCCGCCGGCATGTACGTGCTGGTCAACCTGCTGGTGGACCTGGCGACCCAAGCCATCGACCCGCGTACCGCGCGCCCCTGAATTCACCAAAAAGGAACTGTCATGAGTCAAACCCCGATTACCGACGCTGAACTGGATGAGCGCCTTGCGCCGATCTACGCGCGCATTGCCGAAGGTGCGGTGGCCCGCGAGCAGCAGCGCACCCTGGCCCATGAGCCGGTGGCCTGGCTGCGCGAAGCCGGCCTGGGTGCCCTGCGCGTTCCCCGTAGCCACGGTGGCCTTGGCGCGACCTTGCCGCAGTTGCTGCGCCAGCTGGTGCGCCTGGGCCAGGCCGATTCCAACCTGCCGCAGATCTTCCGCGCCCACTTCGGCTTTGTCGAAGGGCGCCTGTCGTCCAATGACGCGGCCTCCCAAGACTACTGGTTCGCCCGCGTGGTGGCCGGTGAACTGTGGGGCGCGGCCATGGCCGAGCGCACCGACAGCACCGGCAATACCGTGCAGCTCAGTGAAGGTGAGGGCGGTTACCGCCTGGACGGTGAGAAGTATTACTGCACCGGCACCCTCTACGCCGACTGGGTCGCGGCGGTGGCCAACCACGGCGACGACTTCGTCAGCCTGGCGGTGCCAACCCATGCGCCGGGCGTGGAGCGGGTCGATGATTGGGATGGCTTCGGCCAGCGCCTGACTGGCAGCGGTACCACGCGCTTTACCCAGGTGAAGGTTCAGCCGGAGCACCTGTTGCGCCGCTTCGCCAAGGGTGAGTTGCGCGCCGAATCCTACCTCACAGCGTTCTATCAGGCGGTACACCTGGCGACGCTGGCGGGCATCAGCCGCGCGGTGTTGGCCGATGCCGTGGCCTTCGTCCAGGGCCGCACCCGTGCCTTCGGTGTACCTGGGCAATCGCAACCGGCCGCCGACCCGCTGGTGCAGGCGGTAGTCGGTCGGCTGTCGAGCCTGGCGTTCGCCGCCGAGGCCCAAGTGGCAGCCGTGGGCCAGAGCCTGCAGGCGGTGTTCGAAGCGGGGCAGCAGGGCGAGGTGCCCGAGCAGCTGTACACCGACGCCGAGATCCACACCTTCCAGGCCCAGCAGATCGTCCTGCCGCAAGTGCTGCAAGCCAGCACCTTGCTGTTCGAGGTCGGCGGCGCCTCGGCCACCAGCACTACCCGGCGCCTCGACCGCCACTGGCGCAACGCCCGCACCCTGGCCTCGCACAACCCGGCGATCTACCGCGAGCAGGCGCTGGGCGACTACTACCTCAATGGCATCAGCCCGGCCCAGGCCTGGCGCGCTCGCCATGCTGCCGCCAGCCAAGGGCAGGGCAGTGGCGACGAAGCCAGCGCAGTCTGATCAGGAGACCCCGCATGAGCAGCAAACAGATGAGCCTGGGCATGAACATCCTCGGCTTCGGCTCGCATTCCGGCGCCTGGCGCCAGGGCGAGGCGGCACTCGATGCCTACATCGACGTCAACTACTACCGCGACATAGCGCGCATTTCCGAGCGCGGTTGCCTGGATGCGATCTTCCTCGCCGACGGCCCGGCGCTGCCGCCGGATGTGTCCGCGCAACCCGGCGGGCGCCTGGAGCCGACCGTGCTGCTGACCGCCGTGGCCGCCGCCACCGAGCGCATCGGCGTGATCGCCACCTGCTCCAGTACCTACAACGAGCCGTTCAACCTGGCCCGGCGCATCGCCTCGCTGGACCATATCAGCGGCGGCCGCGCGGCCTGGAACGTGGTCACCAATGCCGGTGACGCAGCGGCGCAGAACTTCGGCCTGGCCGGCGCGCCCTTGCACGTGGACCGCTACGGGCGTGCCGAAGAGTTCGTCGACGTGACCCTGAAGCTGTGGGACAGCTGGGAAGATGACGCGATCATCGGCGACCGCGCCGCGGGCCGCTTCGCTGACCCGCGCAAGGTTCACACCCTGGACTTCCAGGGCAAGCACTTTCAGGTCAAGGGCCCACTGAACCTGCCGCGCTCGCCCCAGGGCCGGCCGGTGCTGGTGCAGGCCGGTTCGTCCGAAGGCGGCAAGGCACTCGGTTCGCGCTATGCCGACGCGATCTTCACCACCCAGACCACCTTGGCCGACGGCCAGGCGTTCTACCAAGAGATGAAAGCCCGTGCCAAGGCGTGGGGGCGTGACCCGCAGCACCTGAAGATCATGCCCGGCCTGTCGACCGTGATCGGCAGCACCGAGGCCGAGGCCCATGCGCGCTTTGACGAGCTCAATGCCTGGCATGGCGAGCATGGCCTGTTGCAGCAGGTAGCGGGGCGTATTGGCATCGACGCCCGCGAACTGGACCCGGATGCGCCGTTGCCGTGGGAACGGATTGGCGCGGTGGCGGACTTCGAGCGGGGGTCGCACGGCTTTTTGGAGGCCCAGCTGAACCTGGCGCGTAGCGAGAACCTGACCATTCGCCAATTGTCACGGCGGATCCTGGTCGGGCATCGGCTGGCCGTGGGGACTCCGGAACAGGTCGCCGAGACCTTGGCCGAGTGGTTCCTGGCGGGCGCGGGCGATGGCTTCAACATCATGCCCGACATGTTCCCGTCCGGCGCGCGGGTGTTCGTCGAGGAGGTGGTGCCGCTGCTGCAGAAACGCGGGCTGTTCCGCACCGAGTACACCGGCACCACTCTGCGCGAGCACCTGGGCCTGCCCAAGGCCGTGAACCAGTTTGCCGCGTAGTCCAAACACCTTTCTCAGGAGATTTCCAATGCGCTACCGCCCCCTCGGTCACACCAACCTCCAGGTCAGCCTGCTCAGCCTCGGCACCATGACCTGGGGCCACCAGAACACCGAACAGGACGCCCACCAGCAACTGGACGCCGCCATCGCTGCGGGCATCAATTTCATCGACACCGCCGAGATGTATCCCACGCCCACCCGCGCCGAAACCTGGACCACCACCGAGCGCTACCTCGGCAATTGGATCAAGGCCCGCAGTAACCGTGACACGCTCATCCTCGCCAGCAAGATCGCCGGCCCGGCGCGTGATCCCGGCGGCCAGGCGCATATCCGCGATGGCCTGTCGCACCACGACCGCAAGAACATTGTCGCTGCCCTGGAAGGCAGCCTGCGCCGTTTGAACACCGATTACCTGGACCTCTACCAGCTGCATTGGCCCGACCGCACCAGCAACTTCTTCGGCATCCGCGAATACCCCTATGCCGATGACCACCCGGAAACGGCCGCCATCGAAGAAACCCTCGCGGTGCTCGACGAACAGGTCAATGCCGGCAAGGTGCGCCATATCGGCGTGTCCAACGAAACCCCGTGGGGCGTGGCGCAGTTCCTGCGGCACAGCGAGGACCAGGGCCTGGCGCGCATCGCCAGCATCCAGAACCCCTACAGCCTGCTGAACCGCCTGTACGAGAACGGGCTCTCGGAGTTCAGCCATCGCGAAGGGGTCAGCCTGCTTGCCTACTCGCCGCTGGCATTCGGGGCACTGACTGGCAAGTACCTGAACGGCACCAGGCCTGAGGGGGCACGGTTGTCGTCGGTGTATCGCACGTTCAATCGTTATGGCAGCGAGGAGGCCAACAGCGCCATCGGCAGCTATGTGCAGATTGCGCGGGAGCATGGGCTGACACCGGCGCAACTGGCCTTGGCGTTCGTGATTCGCCAGCCGTTCGTGGCCAGTGCGATCACTGGGCAGACCAGCTTGCTGCAATTGCAGGAGAACTTGAGTGCGTTGGACGTGCAGCTCACCGAAGAGGTGCTGGCCGAGGTCCAGGCCGTGCACCGCCGCATCCCCAACCCGGCACCGTAACCCTTGTTCGCGGGGCACAGGCGACAACAGAAGGACCGACATGAACGCGATTACATTGACACCCCCCATCGTGACCCACACCTGGCAGGTTCGCCCAGGCATTACGCTGGCCTGGTTCATCCTGGCCCTGCTCCTGCTGGCCGTAGCCTTCCCCAGTTGGCTATCCTCAACCGACCCCCTGGCCGCCGACGCCCGCCTGGCCTACCTCCCACCCAACAGCACCTTCTGGCTCGGCACTGACGAAAACGGCCGCGACGTGCTCAGCCGCCTGATCCACGGCACCCGCCCATCGCTCTGCATTGGCCTGGCCGCCACCCTGGTCGGCCTTGGCCTGGGCACGTCGCTCGGCCTGCTCGCAGGCCTGGCTCCCGCCTGGCTGGACAACCTGCTGATGCGCGCCGTCGATGTGCTGCTGGCGTTCCCCGACCTGCTGCTGGCGCTGGTCATCATCACCCTGTTCGGCCAAGGCACCAGCAACCTGATCCTCGCCGTGGGCATCGCCTCGGTGCCGCGCTATGCCCGCCTGGTCCGCGCCCAGGCCCTGACCATCCGCCACGCCGGCTTCGTCGAGGCCGCCGTCACGCTGGGCCGCAGACGCTCGGCGGTGGTGCTGGCCCACGTGCTGCCCAACGCCGTGCAGCCAGTGCTGATCCTGGCCTGCATCGGCCTGGGCGGCGCGATCACCGCCGCCGCCGCGTTGAGCTTCCTCGGCTTCGGCGCACCACCGCCCGCGCCGGAGTGGGGCGCGATGATGGCCGTGGCGCGCAACTTCATGGCCAACGCACCCTGGCTGATGGCCTGGCCGGCGTTGGCGATCACCCTGACCGTCATTTCCATCACCGTCATCGGCCGAGATTGGCTGCGCCGTAGCGAGGGCAGAAACCCATGAGCATCTTCGAACAGCACCCGGCACCCTTGGTGGACATCCGCGACCTGCGCGTGAGCTTCAACGGCGTGCCGGTTGTGCACGGCGTCGACCTGCAACTGCGCGCCGGGCAGTGCCTGGCGCTGGTGGGCGAATCGGGCTCAGGCAAGAGTGTGACGGCCCGCACGCTGGTCGGCCTGACCGGGGCCGGCGCTCAGGTGCAGGCACAGCGGCTGGCGTTTGCCGGGCAGGACCTATGCCGGCTTGGCGAGGCTGACTGGCAGCGCTTGCGCGGTGGGCGCATTGGCTTCGTCATGCAGGATGCGCTCGGTTCACTCGACCCATTGCGGCGCGTAGGCGCCGAGATCGAAGAACCGTTGCTGTTGCACACCGACCTGGCCGCCGAACAGCGTCGCTTGCGCGTGCTCGAACTGCTGCGCCAGGTCGGTGTGCCTGAGCCCGAAGTCCGCGCCCGGCAATACCCGTGGCAGTTGTCTGGAGGCCTGCGCCAGCGCGCCTTGATTGCTTCGGCCATCGCCTGCCGGCCGCGCCTGTTGATCGCCGACGAGCCCACTACCGCGCTGGACGCCACGGTGCAGGCGCAGATCCTCGACCTGCTGGAACACCTGCGCGCACGTGACAACAGCCTGCTGATGGTCAGCCACGACCTGGCCGTGGTCGCGCGCCTGGCCGACTGGGTGGCGGTGATGCGCCATGGCGTGGTGGTGGAGCAGGGCACGGTCGAACAGATCCTGCAGGACCCGCAGGAGCCTTATACCCAACGCCTGCTGAGCGCAGCGCGGGCAGTGCATTTCCAGCGTCCGACAGTGCCGGCGCTGGCGCTGGTGGAGGAGACGGTGGACGAGCAACCGGTGGTGTTGGAGGCGCGTGGCCTACACAAGGCTTTCGTCGGGCCGGATGGCCAGTCGCGTCAGGTGCTGAGCGATGTATCCCTGCAATTGCGCGCCGGGCAGACCCTCGGTGTGGTCGGCGAATCTGGCTCTGGCAAGAGCACGCTAGGCCGCATCCTGCTGGGGCTGGAGCGGCCGGAACAGGGCAGTGTGCACTTGGCCGGGCAGGACTGGCTGGCGCTTTCCGCTGCGCAGCAGCGCCAGGCCCGGCAGGGCATTCAAGTGGTGTTCCAGGACCCGCTGGCCTCGTTCGACCCGCGCTATACCGTGCTGCGGGTGCTGGCCGAAGCGTTGGCTCAGGCGGGTGTGCCGCGTGGGTTGCAACGTACCGAGGCGGTTGCGTTGCTGGAGCGGGTGCAGTTGCCGGTGGGCCTGCTTGACCGTCGGCCGCTGGAATTGTCGGGCGGGCAGCGCCAGCGCATCGCGATTGCCCGGGCGCTGGCGATGAAGCCCAAGGTGCTGGTGCTGGATGAGCCGGTGTCGGCGCTGGATGTGTCGGTGCAGGCGCGGATTCTGGCGTTGCTGGCGGAGCTCAAGGCGGAGTTGAACCTGGCTTGTCTGTTCATCTCACATGACCTTGGGGTGGTGGAGCAGGTCAGTGATCAGGTGCTGGTGATGCAAGGGGGCAGGGTAGTGGAGCAAGGGGCGGTGGCGCAGGTGCTCGGGCAGCCGCGTCATGCCTATACCCGAGCCCTGCTCGATGCAGTGCCGCATCTGCCGGCGGCGCGGCCTCGCTGGATTGAGCGGATTGCCGTGTAAGCCTGTGCCGGTCTTTTACGAATGGGACAACCAAGGCGGACAGCGGTGACCTCACAGGAGGGACTGGCCCGAAACAAACTGTAGGAGCGGATTTATCCGCGATGCGCCGCGCGGGCGGCGCTGGGACTGTCAGATTTTTTGTGTGCGGGCCGGTAACGGCCTGCCGTTAGGCAGGCCCTGATTTTCACCAGGTCGGCCTGATGAACCGATCTCCGTACAGAACCGCAAATTG
>NZ_JBDJMM010000058.1:0-5228 GCF_039673865.1 Pseudomonas sp. TWI628
GTATGTGTACGAGCCGGGTAGCTATGCGCCGTTGGCGCGGGTTGATCAGGCGGAAGGGGAAGGGCAGAAGCTTTATTACTTCCATACGGATCAGATTGGTACGCCGCTGGAGTTGACGGACAGTGATGGTACGATTGTTTGGCAGGCGACGTATCGTTCTTGGGGTTCAGTAGAGCAGCTGGCGGTTAAGGAAGTCGAGCAGAATCTGCGATTCCAGGGGCAGTATTTTGATGGCGAAACTGGGCTGCACTACAATACGTTCCGTTTCTACGACGCTGAGGTAGGAAGGTTTCTGTCGCAGGATCCCATAGGGCTTGCAGGTGGAATTAATATTTATTTGTACGCTGCAAATCCTGCTCAGGAAATTGACCCGCTGGGATGGTGTTCGACTAAGCTAGGCCAAAACATGGGGCATAGAACAGGTGATGGGATGGCTAATCACCATCTCATACCTGAGCAACTGATGAATAAGCCTATATTTGGATCTATGTTTAAGCGTTTGAAGGGTTTGGGTTTTGATGGTGATGGCGCATCAAACGGAATTTTCTTGCCGGACAAGAAAAACGTTCAGTATATAGATCTGCCTGGGCATTGGACAAATCATGACTCGTATACGACGGCAGTAGGTCAAAAGCTACTTGAGCTAAACAAAGTGGCTCCTCAATTGAGCGATACGCAACTAATTTTAGGTATAAAGAATATTCAGGATTGGGCAAGATCAGGGCTTCAGAATGGCCTATTTAAAGTTGATCCTGTTTCGGGTAGATTGTTGTGAGGTGTTATGAAAGAATTTTATGTAATTAATGCTGCTGAAGTTCATGGTGTTCCGCTTTTTTTTGATGTTGAGTGGGCGCCTAAGTTGCCAGAATTTAATCAGGTTTTAGAAAATCCTAGCAGTGATATTTTTGGCGGTTCATACCACGCTAAAATCGATCTGGATGCATTTTATGGGGATGCGTTTTTTGAACAGTATATCGTGTCTTTGGATTTCGTGAGTCTTTGCGAGTTGTATAATTGCAAGTATTTTAGTGTGCCTTTGGCGATTGAGTTGCGCAAAGGGGTTGGGGCAAGTAAGGCTTATAATCTATTTATTGTCCAGAGCAGGCGTTCAATACTAGATTTGGATAAATCCAAGTTTATTCTCATGGATGAGGGACTCTTAAGGCCTGAGGGAGAGCGCCAAGGTATGCCTGCGGTCTATGACCGGATCGAAAAGTTTGTTATAAGGGGTGGTATTGATGAAGATCTTTTTTATTGTGAGGAGTTAAAGCAAATCGTATGCTCTTCAGAATTCAGGTGCGGTTACTTGGATAGAAATCTTATCGGGCTAGAATTCAAGAAAATTGATGGCGATTTTATTTATGCTCCTTGGGGGTGATCCTTGATTGAGTGGCATTTTGCATTTGCGGCTTTTGATACTTGGCCAAAAAACACCTTAATAGTATAAGGTTCTTTATTGGTTCGGTTTGAGACGGCTATCTCCTTGCCACAGTCGTCTCACTATCACCTGATAGAACTGGCCAGCCGAAAGAGCGTTTCTATCTACGCCCGCCTAGTGCCTCAACTTTGACGATGGTTTCAGGAACGCAGTGATTTGGTTAGGCTTATTAAGGGGCTTGGCGTATGATAGTCGTTAAAGATGTTCGTGCTTGGATCAATGGTAACGTATATGTTGACCTGCTGAAGCTTGTAGTTGAGCAGCTAAAGTTGCCAGTTAATTTTAATCCTGTTCCTGATGTGGCTCTTCAGCTTGATGCTGATAAGTTGAATCTGGCAAAGCTGGATCCGGCTGCACTGATTGCTGCTGCAGAGAATTCTGATCTGACTTGTCGCTATATTGCCGGGAAGCTTAAATCACTTAGTGAGTTGTCTGAAGAGCAAGAAGGAAAAAATCGGAAGATGAAGATGATGTAGTCATAGAGATGCATGCATTTTGTCAGAGTTTCCTAAATTTATATTTAATTTAGCTGTATTTCTTAAGCTTCGATTCGGGTGCATTGGAGGGCTACTTAAAGTCAATTCGAATCCCTGGGGTTAAGAAATACGCGGCACAGTTGAAAGGACTATATAAGGCAATATCTGTGTGATGTGTCACTCTCTGGGGCGACATGCTGGAGGACTGTGTTTCGGTAACTCATGGTGTTTTAGTGTCATTTTTAATGATGAGAAGAAGCTTCAATTTTTCTGGACGGCCCCGATCTTTAAAAACTGAGCCTTTAAGGGTGGTCATCTAAAATTGTGACCACCTCGTCGGAGTGACCGATGCACTGAGCCAGACCACCACGCTGGAGCGCAAGCCCGACGGTGAAGTGCTGCGCATCAAGCACCCGGACGGTACGGCGGAAACCTTTACCTACAATACCCTAGGCCAGGTGCTGACGCACACCGACGGAAAAGGCCAGACCACCTATCTCCAGCGCACCTCGCGCGGCCTGCCGAGCAGCCGTCAGGATGCCAAGGGCGAGTGGGTTCGCTATGAGTACGACAAGGCCCTGCGCTTGACCGTGCTGGTCAACGAGAACAGTTCGGCGTACCGCTTCGCCTACGATGCATCGGACCGCCTGAGCGAAGAAGTGCGGGTCGACAATCTGACCCGACGCTTCAGCTACGACGCTGGCGGGCATCTGGTCCGCCTGGACGAAATCGGCTACGGCGAAAACGGTGAGCGCCCCGAGCGCAGCACGCTGTTCGAACGCGATGCCATCGGCCGGTTGATGGCCAAGGTCAACCGCGATGCGCGGCAAGCCTTCGCCTACGACGATGCTGACCGCTTGCTGAGCATTCAGCGCCAGCCGACGCCTACAGGTAAGCAGCTGGGTATCACCGACGAAGAGCTCGGCTACAGCTATGACCTGCTAGGTCGTCTGACACAGGAACTGAGCCCAAGCGGCGCACTGGACTATGAGTACGATGCCCTCAGCAACCTGACCACACTGACCCTGCCGGATGGCCGCAAGCTCAACCACCTGTATTACGGCAGCGGCCATTTGCACCAGCTGAACCTGGACGGCCAGGTGATCAGCGACCTGGAGCGGGACGACCTGCACCGCGAGGTCTATCGCACCCAGGGCAAGCTCACCAGTTGCTTCGGCTACGACGCCATGGGGCGCAAGGCCTGGCAGTTTGCCTCGACCTTGCCCGCGGACAAGCTTTCACAGGTGCACAACACCGGTATCAATACCTCGCTGCTGGTGGAGCATGCCTACAACCCGATTCACCGCCGCTATCAGTACGACCCCGCGGGTGAATTGGTGCGCACGCTCGACAAGCTGCGTGGCGAGATCAAGTACGAGTACGAAGCCAATGGCCAGTTGCGCAGCCGCGATACCGGCTCGCTGGTAGGCACTGAAGAATTCCGCTACGACGCGGCGGCCAACCGCCTGGACTTCAATGCCCGGCAGTTTGCCAAGGTCAAGGACAACCGGATCAAGCAGTGGCGGGACCAGGAATACCGCTACGACCCATGGGGCAACCTGATCGAGAAGCGCTCGGGGCACAGCAAGCTGCAGAGCTTCAGCTACGACTGCGAGAACCGGCTGGTTCGCGCCGAGACCCTGGTTAACGGCAAGCTGGAGAGCCGTGGCGCGTATCGCTACGACAGCCTGGGGCGGCGGGTGGCCAAGCAGGCGGAAATCAACGGCGAAGTCGAACAGAAGCGCTTCCTGTGGCAAGGGCTGAGGATGCTGCGGGAAGAGACGCCTGGGCAGAGTATCTTGTATGTGTATGAGCCGGGGAGCTATGCGCCGCTGGCGCGAGTCGATCAGGCGGAAGGGGAAGGGCAGAAGCTTTATTACTTCCATACGGATCAGATTGGTACGCCGCTGGAGCTGACGGACAGTGATGGCACGATCGTTTGGCAGGCGACGTATCGTTCGTGGGGGGCAGTGGAGCAACTGGCTGTTGATGAGGTTGAGCAAGATCTGCGCTTTCAGGGGCAGTATTTCGATTATGAAACGGGGCTGCACTATAATACGTTCCGATATTATGATTCTGAAGTAGGGCGATTCATCACCCAGGATCCAATCGGTATAGATGGTGGGTTCAATCTATATCATTATGTGCCTAACCCAACTGGCTGGTTTGATCCTTGGGGCTGGGAATGTTGGAGTAGTGCGCGGAGGAACTACTGGAAAGCCGAAGCTAAAGCGCCTACGAGAACATACTCCGCTGCGAACATGGCTCGTATGGCAGACGGTAAAGCGCCAAAAATAACTGTAGAAGTGATTAACAGAAGAACGGGACTTCCACAGACCAAAGACGTTTCGATGGAACTACATCATAGGGACATTCCGCAGCGAATAGGTGGTGACGGAGTGCATAAGACGCAAAATCTGGACGCTCTGACACCTTGGGAGCACGAAGCGGTTGACCCGTTCAGGCATGTAGGCAGTGACTTGGTTAGGATTATTAAGGGGCTTGACGTATGGTAGATGTAGAGGATATTCGTGCTTGGATCAATGGCAAAGTGTATATGGATTTGTTAAGTGCTGTTGTTGGAAAATTAAGGTTGCGGGTTAATTCTGATCCTGTCCCCGACGTGGTTCTTCAGCTTGATGCCAATAAGTTAAATCTGGCAAGGCTTGAGCCGGCTGCGCTGGTTGCTGTCGCTCAGGATGCTGATCTGATTTGTCGCTACATTGCAGAAAAACTTAAGTTGTTAAGCGGGGTGCCTGATGAGCAAGAAGGCAAGAGTCCAGAAGATGAAGATGACGTGGTCTTAGAGACGCATCCATTTTATCAAAATTTTCTTAATCTATATTTAATTGAGTTGCATTTTTTAAGCTTTGATTTGGATGCATTGGAGGGATACTTAAAATCTATTCGAATTCCTGGAGTTAAGAAATATTTGGCGCAATTGCAGGTGATATATGGGCGTGTATCTGAATGATGTGCCGCGCCTTGACAAAGCTGCTAAAGAGTTGTGATCTTGATAACTTATAGCGCTTTTTGATGTTTTCTTAATGATAAGTAACGGCTTTGATTTACTCAGGGTGACCTCCGATCTTTAAAAACTGAGCTTTTAAGGGTGGTCATATACGAGCGTGACCACCTCGTCGCAGTGACCGATGCGCTGAATCAGACCACCACGCTGGAACGCAAACCGGACGGCGAAGTATTACGTATCAACCACCCGGATGGCACTGCAGAGACCTTCACCTACAACACCCTGGGTCAGGTGTTGACCCACACCGATGGCAAAGGCCAGACCACCCGCCTGCAACGCACCT
>NZ_JBDJMM010000059.1:0-4526 GCF_039673865.1 Pseudomonas sp. TWI628
GAGGCAGCTGTACTGGTCTGCGGGGCTCAAGGGCCGTGTTGGGCTCGACGAGCAGACCGACGAGGAGTTGGCTGAAGAGCATCGCGATGAGGCCGATTTATTGGGCTATCTGGACTGCGATGACTGGAAACTGATTCGGGCTGCAGGCTTGCGGGCGCAGGTGCTGGATGCTGCCGAAAGCAACGGAGGTTGGGTAGCAGTTCAGCACCTGGTGCGATCGCTACGGAAACCTGTTGCGCCGGCTTTTGCTCCATCCGCATGCTGGGATAAACCCAAGCGACGGAGAAGCGCGATGCAACAACAAGTAGTGATGTTGAGTACCGAAGAAAAAGAGCTTTTTACCCAAGTGGGTAAGGCCCTTTATGGGGCTCCATTCCAAGAAAAAGTCCGCGAGATTGTGGGGGCGGCTCCAGCTCCTCGAGTCGACGAGGAAATGGTGTATCGGGTAGCCGAAATAGATATGCCAACGCATGTCTGGCCAGCATTCCAAATGATGCGCAGTCGGGGTTATGCCGAAAATTCAAGAGACAGGGATCTAGACCAAGAGGGTGAAGTGATGTTGGTCGATGGATCGCTTCTCGACTTGGTTATGGAGGCGCTTAAGCGCGTCATTGAAGCCCTGTTGGGTGTTGGGGGTGGCTTGGGGTCTCCACCTGCTGGACGCAGTTCGAAGGCTCGTCCTGGCCGTCAGAATTCCTTGCTTTTAGAGCATGAGGTAGCAAGGCGTTAGACCGTTGTAAAAACAAACCCCGCTATAGCGGGGTTTGTTTATTGGCATTTCTGAGGGTCTAACCGAAAAGCTCACTGTGTGAACCTAAATCAACGAAGTTCAGTAAGTGGCCGTCATCCTGGTAGACCAAGAGAAAGTCACCACCAATATGGCATTCGCGGGAGCCTTCCCAAGCACCTCTTAACTCATGGTCAAGATATTCTGGTGGCAGGGGCTTACCTTCGAAAAGCATGGACATGACGGCAACAGCCTCGTTCATGTCTCTCATGCCGGCTCGTTCATAGCGCTTCCAGGATTTTCTGAATTCAGCCGTGTAAGTGACGCTCCTTGGCATTGCGGCCCGCTTTTGTTTCTTCTCCTGCTTCGCCATTCAGATCCCCAAGCATCTCTTCCATCGAGTAGAACTGACGGCGAATGTCGTTGGCTTGTGCGAGAGCGCGAGCAGTTTTCTCGCTCGGCACGCGAACCTCAAACGGCAATCCACGGGTTGCGACAACTTGGCGGAGGAATAGGCGCATGGCGTCGCTGATGCTCAGGCCGCAGCCCTGGAGTACAGCTGTAGCGCGCTCTTTCAAATCCTCCTCGATGCGGCAACGCACGTCAGTGGTTTTCAGTACGGCAGCCATGATATCACCTCTTTTCAGAAAACGTAGCTACGTTGTAGTAACGTATTTACAGTAGTAAACACCAACAAGCGAACGCAAGCAAGCACAAGCAAGGAATTGCTTGTAGGGGTGCCCACACAAAAAAGGCCACCGAAAGGTGGCCTCTTTGTTAGCTGGCTAGCCCACGCTTCAACACTTCTGCTTGAGCACGCTTGTCACCGCGCTTGGCTAAGTCTCTGAGATTTTCTTCGCATCCCTTGATGATCTGATCAGCCATCGCGTGCAGCTCCTCTTTCCTGCGGAGCTCTTCCAACTTCATATCGGGTTTGGTGGTCATTGCAGCGGCTCCTGATGCCGTAAAAGCGGCTCGAACATATGTATAAGTATACAGTATATTTGCTGCCGTGCTACTCTTTGTAAACCATACTTCCGAGCGGAAGTATGGGGGTGTGGTGACCTCGAACGTCACGTTAGAGGGCATGGAGGGGGTGTAGTGACGAAGGAACGGAGTCCCCCGGAAAACACCCTGCTCTTGATCTTGATTTTGCTCAGGACTGATCAGGGTCAAGCGCTAAATCGTGGGGGCCCCGTTCGAAGAATGGGGTTCCGATTTAGTGCTTGAGGCTGATTAGTCCGGTCGCAGCGTTGCATTGGGAGTGGGGGGAAGCGCTTCACCTCCCCACGCTCCCGATGCCTCGCAGGCGAGAGCGGGTTAACAAGGGCAGAGCCCTTGGTTTTGATCTTCACCCGAGGTTAAGGGTGATGCTGATTGGTGCACCGATCAGCTGATGCAGGACAACGAGGACAGCGACGGTTTGAAACACCGCAGGATGAATCTGCATTGGTTGTGCCTCCTTGGGCTCGTGTTGTGTACGAGCACAGTCTGGCGTCACGACGGAGGCCTTTTCAGCTCAACTTTGCGCACTTACTACAACGAGAAGGGAGAACCCCCATGACACCAATCACGCAAGAGTCTTACCGGAAGCTTGCCGCATACTTTTACAAAACCCGCCTCAAGGGGGAGCAACCAACCCCGAAACGCATCGCTGATTCGCTGCAAGCGGCTGCGAGTGAATACCGGCCTGCGTATTGGCGAAAGCTCCGCAATGCCTTGGCTTTCGATCAGCGGGAGCGGGGCTTTCCGGAGGCGGCGAAGAGGATTGATGTCACGAAAAACCCGCTGACCAAGGACGGCGGAAGCGAGGGCATCAAGTCCAAACAGGTTCGCGTAAAGCGAGTTGAGCAAGCGGACGATGAACGCTTGATGCTGCACTTCACCAAGCTTGATGACGCTCAAACAACAGCTGCGTTGTTTGTCGCAAAGCACACCGGGGCCCGGCCTGCCGAGTTCAAGAACATCGAGGTTCGCGACGGTAAGGTGTTTATCCAGGGCGCAAAAAAAAGCCATGCCGGAAATCGTGGCGCCGACCGCGAAATGGTGTTTCCACCGGAGGTAGTCAGGCACATCGAAGCTGCCGTTCGCTACCTGAAGGGCGATATTGGCCCGGTACAGGATCGGATTAGGGCTGCAGGCAAGAAACTCTGGCCACAGCGCAAGGCGGTACCGTCGCTCTACTCATACCGGCACCAGATGGGCGCGAATCTCAAAGGCTCGGGTTTAGACCGAGTAGAAATCGCGTATCTGATGGGGCATCAGGCGACTGAAAGCGTCGATGTTTATGGCAATAGCCGTACGGCGCGAGGAAGTGGGAAAGGTCTGCCCAAGGTGCCATTCGAAGCTGACTTATCATCAATTCGCGTCGATCACAGCCAGCCGCCTCCGGCGAAAGCAGCGACCAGCCAGCAGAAATCAGCGGAAACACTGGCGGAAGTCATAAAAAATGCTGGGCTTGAGACTGACAAGAAAAGGCCACTATCGACGAAGATGTCTACTGAAAAAGGCCAAAAACGTCAAAGAGTTACAAGTTTTGGAGAGTTGAAACTTGATTAGTAAGCGTGCAAGATAAGCCGTCCGTCGCCAAAAGAGCAGACGACAAAAAGCAAAAAACCCCGGATCACAGCGCGCCAACGCTCCCCAGGGTTTTCCACTTAAGTTCGGGGACAGTATGTCGATAGCACTCAGATTATTCAAGTGCTCACCCCGCCAGGACGGCGGAGGTGGGCATGTCAGATGCGCCAACAGTAGAGCGTGATTCCAGGGCTGGTCGCGGGCCTCTAGGGAAGTACACGAAATCTGCTACCCCCCCTGACCTTCGAGCGAAGCTGCAGGCCGACCGTGCGACCCGGTACGAGCTCTTGGCTTCTGCTCGCGCCTTGTTTCTACACCAGGGCAAACACGAAGGTCTCAAACACCCGCACGACTGGCACCGCACCGCCAAATGCAAGTGGATCAACGTATCCGGCTTTGTGGGCGTCCACGCCTCCCGCGAGCACTCCAGCGCGTTTTATACCGGCCTCATGTCCTGCGGCAGCGTATGGGCGTGCCCCGTATGCGCCGCCAAGGTGCAGGAGCGCCGCCGTGAAGAGGTCGCCCAGGCGGTGGAGTGGGCTGATGCGCAGGGCCTGCAGTCAGCCATGGTGACGCTGACCTTTCCGCACTACGCCTGGAACAAGCTGAAAGACCTGATCGGCCAGCAGGCCGACGCATTGCACCGCCTGCGTGCAGGTTCGCCCTGGTCGCGCTTCAAGACCGCGACTGGGTATCAGGGGCTGATCCGCTCGCTAGAGCTCACTATCGGGGCGAACGGTTGGCACCCGCATACCCATGAGTTGTGGTTCGTCGACGCGGGGGTCGATGCTGACGCTATGAAGGCAAAGATCCTGGAGCGGTGGCGCAGCTGCTGCGCACGGGCTGGCTTGCTCGACCTGGACAACGCTGCGCAGGTTGAGGCGTTCGACGCGCACGCGGTGGACGTCAAGGGCTGGTGCAAGGCCAGCGACTACTTGGCCAAGCAGGACGACAGCCGGCACTGGGGTGTCGACAGCGAGATCGCGAAGGCCAGCACCAAGCAGGGCAGGGCCAAGGGCAAGCACCCGTTTGGGCTCCTCGCACTTGCCCAGGACGGCGATAAGCAGGCTGGTGCCAAATACGCCGAATATGCCCAGGTCATGCGCGGGAAGAGGCAGCTGTACTGGTCTGCGGGGCTCAAGGGCCGTGTTGGGCTCGACGAGCAGACCGACGAGGAGTTGGCTGAAGAGCATCGCGATGAGGCCGATTTATTGGGCTATCT
>NZ_JBDJMM010000060.1:0-3269 GCF_039673865.1 Pseudomonas sp. TWI628
GAATGTTGATTTCTGACTTTTGTCAGATCGTTCTTTAAAAATTCGGATATGTGATAGAAATAGACTGAACACCAGTTTCACTGCTGGTGGATCAGGCTAAGGTAAAATTTGTGAGTTCTGCTCGAAAGAGCGACGTGCGAATTTTCGGCGAATGTCGTCTTCACAGTATAACCAGATTGCTTGGGGTTATATGGTCAAGTGAAGAAGCGCATACGGTGGATGCCTTGGCAGTCAGAGGCGATGAAAGACGTGGTAGCCTGCGATAAGCTTTGGGGAGTCGGCAAACAGACTGTGATCCAGAGATCTCTGAATGGGGGAACCCACTCAGCATAAGCTGAGTATCTTGTACTGAATACATAGGTGCAAGAGGCGAACCAGGGGAACTGAAACATCTAAGTACCCTGAGGAAAAGAAATCAACCGAGATTCCCTTAGTAGTGGCGAGCGAACGGGGACCAGCCCTTAAGTTGGTTTGAGATTAGTGGAACGCTCTGGAAAGTGCGGCCATAGTGGGTGATAGCCCCGTACACGAAAATCTCTTATCAATGAAATCGAGTAGGACGGAGCACGAGAAACTTTGTCTGAACATGGGGGGACCATCCTCCAAGGCTAAATACTACTGACTGACCGATAGTGAACCAGTACCGTGAGGGAAAGGCGAAAAGAACCCCGGAGAGGGGAGTGAAATAGAACCTGAAACCGTATGCGTACAAGCAGTGGGAGCCTACTTTGTTAGGTGACTGCGTACCTTTTGTATAATGGGTCAGCGACTTATATTCAGTGGCGAGCTTAACCGAATAGGGGAGGCGTAGCGAAAGCGAGTCTTAATAGGGCGTTTAGTCGCTGGGTATAGACCCGAAACCGGGCGATCTATCCATGGGCAGGTTGAAGGTTAGGTAACACTGACTGGAGGACCGAACCGACTACCGTTGAAAAGTTAGCGGATGACCTGTGGATCGGAGTGAAAGGCTAATCAAGCTCGGAGATAGCTGGTTCTCCTCGAAAGCTATTTAGGTAGCGCCTCATGTATCACTGTAGGGGGTAGAGCACTGTTTCGGCTAGGGGGTCATCCCGACTTACCAAACCGATGCAAACTCCGAATACCTACAAGTGCCGAGCATGGGAGACACACGGCGGGTGCTAACGTCCGTCGTGAAAAGGGAAACAACCCAGACCGTCAGCTAAGGTCCCAAAGTCATGGTTAAGTGGGAAACGATGTGGGAAGGCTTAGACAGCTAGGAGGTTGGCTTAGAAGCAGCCACCCTTTAAAGAAAGCGTAATAGCTCACTAGTCGAGTCGGCCTGCGCGGAAGATGTAACGGGGCTCAAACCATGCACCGAAGCTACGGGTATCACCTTCTGGTGATGCGGTAGAGGAGCGTTCTGTAAGCCTGTGAAGGTGAGTTGAGAAGCTTGCTGGAGGTATCAGAAGTGCGAATGCTGACATGAGTAACGACAATGCGAGTGAAAAACTCGCACGCCGAAAGACCAAGGTTTCCTGCGCAACGTTAATCGACGCAGGGTTAGTCGGTCCCTAAGGCGAGGCTGAAAAGCGTAGTCGATGGAAAACAGGTTAATATTCCTGTACTTCCAGTTATTGCGATGGAGGGACGGAGAAGGCTAGGCCAGCTTGGCGTTGGTTGTCCAAGTTTAAGGTGGTAGGCTGAGATCTTAGGCAAATCCGGGATCTCAAGGCCGAGAGCTGATGACGAGTGCTCATTAGAGCGCGAAGTGGTTGATGCCATGCTTCCAAGAAAAGCTCCTAAGCTTCAGATAACTGGGAACCGTACCCCAAACCGACACAGGTGGTTAGGTAGAGAATACCAAGGCGCTTGAGAGAACTCGGGTGAAGGAACTAGGCAAAATGGCACCGTAACTTCGGGAGAAGGTGCGCCGGCGAGGGTTAAGGACTTGCTCCGTAAGCCCATGCCGGTCGAAGATACCAGGCCGCTGCGACTGTTTATTAAAAACACAGCACTCTGCAAACACGAAAGTGGACGTATAGGGTGTGACGCCTGCCCGGTGCCGGAAGGTTAATTGATGGGGTTAGCGCAAGCGAAGCTCTTGATCGAAGCCCCGGTAAACGGCGGCCGTAACTATAACGGTCCTAAGGTAGCGAAATTCCTTGTCGGGTAAGTTCCGACCTGCACGAATGGCGTAACGATGGCGGCGCTGTCTCCACCCGAGACTCAGTGAAATTGAAATCGCTGTGAAGATGCAGTGTATCCGCGGCTAGACGGAAAGACCCCGTGAACCTTTACTATAGCTTTGCACTGGACTTTGAATTTGCTTGTGTAGGATAGGTGGGAGGCTTTGAAGTGGGGACGCCAGTTCTCATGGAGCCATCCTTGAAATACCACCCTGGCAACTTTGAGGTTCTAACTCAGGTCCGTTATCCGGATCGAGGACAGTGTATGGTGGGTAGTTTGACTGGGGCGGTCTCCTCCCAAAGAGTAACGGAGGAGTACGAAGGTGCGCTCAGACCGGTCGGAAATCGGTCGTAGAGTATAAAGGCAAAAGCGCGCTTGACTGCGAGACAAACACGTCGAGCAGGTACGAAAGTAGGTCTTAGTGATCCGGTGGTTCTGTATGGAAGGGCCATCGCTCAACGGATAAAAGGTACTCCGGGGATAACAGGCTGATACCGCCCAAGAGTTCATATCGACGGCGGTGTTTGGCACCTCGATGTCGGCTCATCACATCCTGGGGCTGAAGCCGGTCCCAAGGGTATGGCTGTTCGCCATTTAAAGTGGTACGCGAGCTGGGTTTAGAACGTCGTGAGACAGTTCGGTCCCTATCTGCCGTGGACGTTTGAGATTTGAGAGGGGCTGCTCCTAGTACGAGAGGACCGGAGTGGACGAACCTCTGGTGTTCCGGTTGTCACGCCAGTGGCATTGCCGGGTAGCTATGTTCGGAAGAGATAACCGCTGAAAGCATCTAAGCGGGAAACTTGCCTCAAGATGAGATCTCACTGGAACCTTGAGTTCCCTAAAGGGCCGTCGAAGACTACGACGTTGATAGGTTGGGTGTGTAAGCGCTGTGAGGCGTTGAGCTAACCAATACTAATTGCCCGTGAGGCTTGACCATATAACACCCAAGCAATTTGCTAAGCGCAGATTGCGGTGGTGAAGATGATACGAACCGAAAGTTCGCAACGAACCACAAATATCGCATATCCGAATTCGCTGGGCTGTCCATCTGGACATTCTGGCTACAGAATTTCTTGACGACCATAGAGCATTGGAACCACCTGATCCCATCCCGAACTCAG
>NZ_JBDJMM010000061.1:0-2475 GCF_039673865.1 Pseudomonas sp. TWI628
CCATCGCCGGCAAGCGCGGCTCCCACAGGGACCGAGCCAGCTTTCAGAAACTAATCAACTGAGACGCGGCAACAAGATCGCCACGCTCAAGCCCCCCGCCTCGCCCGCCTTCGCGCTGATACTGCCCTGGTGCAGCCCGATGGCGCGGCGGGCGATGGCCAACCCCAGGCCGAAGCCATCGGCGCCGCTGTGCCCGCCCCGGTCGAACGGCTCGAAGATGCTCTGCAGGCGGGCCGGTTCAACCCCCGGCCCCTGGTCGACGATACGCACCTCCAATTGTTCCCCTCCGCCCACCAGCAGCGCCTCGACGCGCACTTCGCTGCCCGGCGCGGTATAGCGCACGGCGTTGCGGATCACGTTCTCGAAGGCGCGGTACAGCAGCTCCTCATGGCCGCGGGTGACGAAGGTACCGGCGCCCAGCAAGCTGACCTGCGCCTGCTTCATGCCCGCCTCGAAACGGGCATCCTCGACAATCTGCGCCAGCACCTCGACGGCATCCAGCTCGCCATGCTCGCCATGGCTTTGCTGCGACTGCACCCGCGCCAGGGTGAGCAGTTGCTCGATCAGGTCATCCATGCGCCGCGACTCGCGTTCGATGCGCCCGAGCATTTCCTCGCGCTCGGGCTGCTGGCGCAGCAACCCGATGGCGACATGCAGGCGGGTCAGCGGTGAACGCAGTTCGTGGGAGATGTCGTGCAGCAATTGCTGCTGCGCTTCGACCAGCGCCTTGAGCTGCCCGGCCATGCGGTCGCAGTCTTCGGCCAGTTCGACGATTTCGTCGCGCCGCCGCCCCAGGCGCGGGCGCACCCGCACGTCGAAGCGGCCCTGGGCCACCTGGCCCATGGCCTCGCGCAGCCAGGTCAACGGGCGGGTCAGGTAGAGGCTGCAGAGCAAGGCGAACAACGCGCTCATCAGCCCGCCGGTCAGCAACGGGCCCATGCTCCGTGGGCGCGGCGGCTCATCCAGGCGGGTGGGCACCGAAGCCCGCAGCACCAGGGCCTGGCCGCCCTCATCGAGCAGCGCCCGCTCGAACCGTGGGGTGTCAACAGCACGCCCGGCCAGCAAGTGACCGGTGCCGTCGTAAAGGCCCACCTGCACCTCCGGCGGCTGCGGCGACACCTGCAGGTACTGGCGGCCGGCCTGTTCGCCATAGCGGTGCAACAGGTTCAGTTCAGTGGTCAGCATCGCTCGCAGCCCGGGGGTGTCACCGCGCAGGTCGTCGAGCATGAAGGCCCCGGCACCGACCAGGAAGGTCAGGCTGTTGGCCAGCCAGAAGGCCAGGAACAGCTTCCAGAACAGGCGCCGGCGCATCATTCGACGATCAGCATGTAGCCCATGCCACGCACGCTCTGGATCCAGCTGCTGCCATCCTCACGCGGGCCGAGCTTCTGGCGGATGCTGCTGATGTGCACGTCGATGCGCCGGTCGTAACGGGTCAGCGGCCGGCCCAGGGCGTTCAGCGACAGGTCCTGTTTGCTCACCAGCTGCCCGGCCTGGCGGGCCAGGGCTTCAAGGAGGCTGAACTCGGTGCCGGTCAGGTCCAGCGGTATCGGCCCCCACTGCGCCTTGCGCCGCCCCGGCCACAGGGTCAGCGCGCCACGGCCGATGGACTCCGCGCCCTGGCTTTCGGCCAGCATCTGCGGGTGCACCCGGCGCAGGATCGCCCGCAGGCGCGCCACCAGTTCACCCGGCGAGCTGGGTTTGGGTACATAGTCGTCGGCACCCAGTTCCAGGCCGGCGATGCGGTCGATGTTGTCACCCCGTGCGGTCAACAGCAGCACCGGTACCTGGCTGCGGGCACGAATGCGCCGCAGCACTTCGATGCCGGAGATGCCTGGCAGCATCACGTCCAGCACCACCAGGCGGTAATGCCCGCTCAAGGCGCGCGTCTCCCCCTCCTCGCCGGTGGCCACGGCGGTGGCCTGGAAGCCCTCGCGGGCCAGGTACAGGGCGAGCATTTCGGTCAGTTCGCGGTCGTCGTCGACCAGCAGTACAGGGATCATGATGGGTCAGGTGCCAGGTTCTGCAAAAGCGCCATGATCGCCCCGTCATCACGGACCGTGGGCGAACTTTACACATCTTTACCCTCGGTTAACCGCGCCGAACATAGCCCGCCCGTATGCTCATCGCCCGCTTCCCGGCAGCCCCGTGCTGCTCTTCTACGCCCGCCTGGAACCCTCGATGAACTACCCGCGACTGTTGCTCTCCATCCTGCTGCTCAATGCCTCCATGGCCCAGGCCGCGTCGTTCAGGATCGCCGACATCCGCGTCAACGGCCTGCAGCGGGTGTCCGCCGGCAGCGTGTTCGGTGCCTTGCCGCTCAACGTCGGCGACGAAGCTGACGACCGCCGCCTGGTCGAATCGACCCGCTCGCTGTTCAAGACCGGCTTCTTCCAGGACATCCAGCTGAACCGCGATGGCAACGTCCTGATCATCAACGTGGTCGAGCGCCCGTCGGTGTCGAGCATCGAGATC
>NZ_JBDJMM010000062.1:0-2308 GCF_039673865.1 Pseudomonas sp. TWI628
CAGCCCAGTCTCTGAACTCAGAGTCATAACGCTTTTTCATTACCTTGCACCTTCGCCCCCTTGGATGATTGAGTCAATCAATAGAGGCGACAGGTAGGCTGACACGGGGGGTGCTCTCGAAAAGGGAGCATGAGCATGATCGGTCGACTGCGCTGCGCTGCGGTGAATAGGTAATGCCTGAAAGCATTCGCGGCGGTTAGGTGCCCCGATGAACCCGCTCCCGCAGGGATTGCACAACTATCAAACGCTGTGCAGTCCCTGTGGGGGCGGGTTCATCGGGGCGCCGAACCACCGCGATTAGGACGCTAAGGCTTATACCGCCAGCGCGCGCTCACGCAGCTCGCTGTTGAGGATGCGGTCGTTTTCGCTGTAGTCGACCGGGCAGTCGATCACATGCACGCCAGGGGTCTTGATGCAGTGCTCTAGCAGCGGCAGCAAGGCTTCGGCGCTTTCGACGCGGTGACCATTGGCACCGTAGGCTTCGGCGTACTTGACGAAGTCCGGGTTGCCGTAGTCCAGGCCGAAATCGGTGAAGCCCATGTTGGCCTGCTTCCAGCGGATCATTCCGTAGCCGTCGTCACGCAGGATCACCACGGTGATGTGCATGCCCAGACGCACCGCGGTTTCCAACTCCTGGCTGTTCATCATGAAGCCGCCGTCGCCGCACACCGAAATTACCGGGCGATCCGGGTAGACCAGGTGCGAAGCCATGGCCGATGGCAGGCCGGCGCCCATGGTCGCCAGGGCGTTGTCCAGCAGCACGGTGTTCGGCTTGTGCGCCTTGTAGTTGCGGGCGAACCAGATCTTGTAGATGCCGTTGTCCAGGGCAACGATGCCTTCGGATGGCAGCACACGACGGATGTCGGCGACCAGACGCTGCGGGTAGACCGGGAAGCGGTTGTCGTCGGCGCCTTCGGCGATTTGCGCTTCGTTGGCTTCACGGATGGCCATGAGGCGGGTGAAGTCCCAGTGCGCGGTGTCGTTCAGCGCTTCGCTGATCTGCCACACGGCGTTGGCGATGTCACCGATCACTTCGACCTGCGGGAAGTACACGGCATCGACTTCGGCGGAGCGGAAGCTGATGTGGATGACTTCGGTGCCGCCACGGACCATGAAGAATGGCGGCTTCTCGATCACGTCGTGGCCGATGTTGATGATCAGGTCGGCCGCTTCGATGGCGCGGTGAACGAAGTCACCGGACGACAGCGCAGCGTTACCCAGGAAGCGCGGGTGGCGCTCGTCGACCACACCTTTACCCATCTGGGTGGTGATGAACGGGATACCAGTCTTGTCGATCAGCTGCTTGAGGACCTTGGCGGTCATCTTGCGGTTGGCGCCGGCGCCGATCACCAGGATCGGGCTGCGAGCCTTCTTCAGTTTCTCGACGGCGGCTTCGATGGCCACGTGCTCGGCCAGCGGGCGACGGTGCAGGCTGCGCGGGATCGGCAGGGCGTCGGTCTGCTCGGCGGCGATGTCTTCCGGCAGCTCCAGGTGCACGGCGCCCGGCTTTTCTTCTTCAGCCAGGCGGAATGCTTCGCGCATACGGGCCGGGATGTTGTCGGCCGAAGCGAACTGATGGGTGTACTTGGTGATGGGGTCCATCATGCCGCACACGTCGATGATCTGGAAGCGGCCCTGCTTGGACTTCTTGATCGGCTTCTGGCCGGTAATCATCATCATCGGCATGCCGCCCAGGTAGGCGTACGCACTGGCGGTTACCAGGTTGGTTGCGCCAGGGCCCAGGGTCGACAGGCTGACGCCGGTCTTGCCAGTCAGGCGGCCATAGGTGGCAGCCATGAAGCCCGCAGACTGCTCGTGGCGGGTCAGTACCAGCTTGATCTTCGACTTGCGCAGGGATTCCAGCAGGTCGAGGTTTTCCTCACCAGGAATGCCGAACACATACTCGACACCTTCGTTTTCCAGGCATTGCACAACGACATCGGCGGCCTTGGCCATCTTGCTTGTAACCTCAAGTGATCGGACGGTGGAGTCCAGAAATGCGCAGCACGGTACGCTGGCATCGCTCGGTTCGGGGGCCAGGATTGCCCCGAACTTAAGTCTTGACGCAGCTTAAGCGCAAACAAGTCACGTTAATTTGCGAGAAATATTGTCGCACCGTACAAACGGTGCAGATAGGAGGATACAGACAAAAGACATTTGGCTGCAGCGTCATAGCGCCGCATTGCCGGTGGGCGGAAAAGACAAAACCCCTACCTGCATGCGCAGATAGGGGTTTTGCGAAATGAATCTTGACGATGACCTACTCTCACATGGGGAAACCCCACACTACCATCGGCGATGCATCGTT
>NZ_JBDJMM010000063.1:0-1636 GCF_039673865.1 Pseudomonas sp. TWI628
CCCCCCGTGTCAGCCTACCTGTCGCCTCTATTGATTGACTCAATCATCCAAGGGGGCGAAGGTGCAAGGTAATGAAAAAGCGTTATGACTCTGAGTTCAGAGACTGGGCTGTTCAGCAAATGATGCCGCCTCTGAACCGTTCTGTGGCGGAGCTTGCCGTTGCAATCGGCGTTACTCCGCAGTCCCTGCGAAACTGGAGACAAATGGCTAGAGATAAAGGGTTGATCGTCCCTGGTAACAACAAGACCAGCGATCAATGGTCCAGCGCCGACAAATTCAATGCTGTCATGGAGACAGCCCCCTTGAGTGAGATCGAGCTCTCTCAGTATTGCCGCATGAAAGGGATATTCCCTGAGCAGATCCAGCAATGGCGTTTGGCTTGCCAAAACGCCAACGAGGTAGCTGAGCCCCAACCTTGTGCCAAGAAAACTGCAGAACATAGGCGCATCAAGGAACTAGAACGCCAGTTGTCGAAGTCTGATGCTGGTCGCAAAGAGGCGGAGGCTTTACTGGAACTGCGAAAAAAAGCCAATGCGATCTGGGGCAAGGACAAGGAAGACTGATCAGTTCCTCAGATCGCATGCAGGCACTAGGTTTGATAGCCGAAGCTGTCGAAGCGGGGGCAAGAAAATCCCATGCGTGCCGCGAGCTAGGGCTGTGCCTTCGAACGATCCAACGCTGGCGCCATAGCAATGGTGATAGGCGTCAGACAGTTCAACGCAAGGCACCCCCGAACAAGCTAAGTGTGGCGGAGCGACAGGCAGTATTAGCCGCTGCAAATCAGCCAGGTTATGCCAGTCTGACGCCGCACCAGATCGTGCCCAAATTAGCGGATGAAGGCATTTACCTGGCATCGGAATCGACTTTCTATCGAGTGCTCAAAGAGGCGAATCAAAATGTGCGCCGAGGCCGGGCTAAAGCCCCGAAGCGCCGAACCTTGACTACGCATCGAGCGGATGGCCCGAACCAGGTGTGGTGCTGGGACATCACATGGTTGCCAACCACGATCAAGGGGCGTTTCTACTACTGGTACATGGTCAAAGACATCTACAGCCGCAAGCTTGTAGTTAACGAAGTCCATGAATCCGAATGTGCTGAGAACGCCTGTGTGCTGCTTGAGAAAGGGTGTTTACGTGAGCGAACAGCGGGTCGCCCTTTGGTACTGCACTCTGACAACGGCCTTGTGATGAGGGGCTCACTGTTACGCGAACAAATGGTTTCGCTGGGTGTTAAGCCTTCGTTCAGTCGTCCGCGGGTGAGCAATGATAATGCTTATGCGGAAACACTCTTCCGCACTGCGAAGTACTGCCCACTGTGGCCAGATCGTCCGTTCGACAGCCTTACGGAAGCGAGACTCTGGGTACAGAAATTTGTCGAGTGGTACAACGAGGAGCACCGGCACAGTGCCCTGCGATACGTCACGCCCAACGAGCGTCACGAAGGCAGAGCGACCGCGTTGCTACAGGCGCGAGCGGCGTTGTATTCGTCTGCCAAAGCAGCTAATCCGACACGCTGGAGCGGTCAGACGCGAAATTGGCGACTTGCAGATGATGTTTACTTGAATCCAGAGCGCCCGGAAGCTGGAGTTGCCATAGCTAGATGAAGTTAAGGCGACAGGTACATTGACACGCACCGA
>NZ_JBDJMM010000065.1:0-1362 GCF_039673865.1 Pseudomonas sp. TWI628
GGGACTGTCAGATTTTTTGTGTGCGGGCCGGTAACGGCCTGCCGTTAGGCAGGCCCTGATTTTCACCAGGTCGGCCTGATGAACCGATCTCCGTACAGAACCGCAAATTGATTCATCGCACTTTTCCAATCATGCGCTGCTGAGCCCCAGTTTGCTGTGATGTTTCGCAGCCCCAGCCAGATCAGCTTGGTGGCAGCGTCGTCGGTCGGGAAGTGGCCACGAGTCTTGATGATCTTGCGTAACTGAGCATTGATGCTCTCAATGGCATTGGTGGTGTAGATCACTTTCCGGATGGCCGGTGGGAAGACAAAGAATGGAATTACTCGATCCCAGGCGCGCCTCCAGGCAGCCACCACCGTTGGGTACTTCTCACCCCACGGCCCGTTCTCGAACTCATCGAGTGCCTGCTCAGCCGCTTCGGCGTTGATGGCCTGGTAGATCGGTTTGAGGTCTTTGGCCAGTGCCCGGCGCTTATCCCAAGGCGCGTAGTCCAGGCTGTTGCGGATCAAGTGCACGATGCAAGTCTGCAGCGTCGTCTCTGGGAAAACCGCGCTGAGGGCCTCTGGCATGCCTTTGAGGCCGTCAGTAACCGCAATCAGCACATCCTCGACGCCGCGCGTCTTGAGATCGTTAAAGACTTTCATCCAGAACTTCGCACCTTCGGTGTTCTCGATCCAGATGCCCAAGATATCGCGCGTCCCGTCGGGTAGAACGCCCAGCGCCAGGTAAATAGCCTTGTTGCGCACCAGACCTTCTTCGCGGATCTTCACCCGCAACGCATCAAAGAAAATGACCGGGTACATCGGCTCCAATGGCCGCTGTTGCCACGCGCCAATTTCTTCCATGACCTCGTCTGTCACAGAGCTGATGAAGTCGGGTGAAACGTCCGTCCCATACTGCTCGGACAAAAATGCCCGGATCTCTCTGACTGTCATTCCACGGGCGTACATGGCAATGATCTTGTCATCGAAACCGGTGTAACGCCGCTCATGCTTGGGGATCAGAATGGGCGCAAAACTACCGTCTCGATCGCGAGGGATTTCCAGTCGTAGCGGGCCATCGCCGGTCAAAACCGTCTTGCCACTCTTGCCGTTACGCTGATTGGTTTCATCCTCCGGGCGCTGCGCGCCCGGCGGATAACCCAGGTGGTGACCGAGTTCGGCACTCAAGGCGCGCTCGATCAAGGCCTTCTTGAACGCCGCTGAGGCATCCTCGATAGCTTCTGCGGTCATCAGGCCCTCACCGAACTGCTCCAGCAGCTCTTTGGGGATTTTGGGCAGGTCACGCAAGGGTTTCTTTTTGGTTGGCATACATGCACCTCTTACTCATGTTATGCCCGAACACAAAATTTCTGACACCCTC
>NZ_JBDJMM010000066.1:0-1235 GCF_039673865.1 Pseudomonas sp. TWI628
TGTAGTGGTCTACTAACCCCGGACACCCATTTAGGCGAGAATGCTCGCCACAGAGAGGTGTCCGATGACCAAGCAACGCCGTACCTTTACCCCTGAGTTCAAGCACGAAGCTGCCTGCCTGGTGCTCGATCAAGGCTACAGCCATGCCGAAGCGGCCCGTTCGCTCGGCTTGGTCGAGTCGGCCCTACGCCGATGGGTTAATCAGCTTCAGCAGGAGCGCGGCGGCGTTACGCCGGCCAGCAAAGCGTTGACGCCAGAGCAGCAAAAAATCCAAGAGTTGGAAGCCCGGATCACGCGCCTTGAACGCGAGAAATCGATACTAAAAAAGGCTACCGCGCTCTTGATGTCGGAAGATCTCGAGCGTACGCGCTGATCCGCCAGCTCAGCGACCATGAGCCCGTTGATTGTTTGTGCGAAGTGTTCGAAGTCACTCGCTCAAGTTACTACGCACATCGTCACAGAAGGCGCACTCCGGACGTTGAACGACTACGGTTGCGCAGTCGAGTGAATGAGTTGTTCACGCGAGGTCGAAGTGCGCCCGGCAGCCGTACCCTCATGGCAATGATGCAAGAAGAGGGTGAGCAAATCGGGCGGTTCAAGGTACGCAGCCTGATGCGTGAGCTGGCGTTGATCAGCAAGCAGCCAGGATCA
This sequence comes from Pseudomonas sp. TWI628, assembly GCF_039673865.1. NCBI lineage: Bacteria > Pseudomonadati > Pseudomonadota > Gammaproteobacteria > Pseudomonadales > Pseudomonadaceae > Pseudomonas > Pseudomonas sp. TWI628. The sequence goes on from NZ_JBDJMM010000066.1 coordinate 652, forward strand.
CATGCGTACAAAAAGGCCACAGTGGAGCGGCCAGATATACCGAATACCTTGAACCGAGCGTTTGATGTCGGAGCGCCAAATCAGGTCTGGTGTGGAGACATCACTTACGTCTGGGCACAGGGCAAATGGCACTATCTGGCAGTTGTCCTGGATCTCTATGCACGCAGAGTGGTTGGCTGGGCCTTATCAGAAAAGCCGGATGGAGACCTGGTGGTCAAAGCGCTGGACGTCGCCTACGAACAACGTGGAAAGCCTCAAGGACTCCTGTTCCACTCTGACCAGGGATCGCAATATGGCAGCCGTCAGTTCCGCCAGAGACTGTGGCGCTACCGCATTCGCCAGAGCATGAGCCGCCGAGGCAACTGCTGGGATAATGCACCGATGGAGCGAGTCTTTCGCAGCTTGAAGTCAGAGTGGATACCGACCACGGGCTACCTGACCGGGCAGCAGGCTCAACGAGACATTGGCCAATACCTGATGAGCCACTACAACTGGATCCGACCTCATCAGTTCAACGATGGACTGGCTCCGGCGAAAGCTGAAGAAAAACTCAAAACCCTGTCCGGGATGAGTTGACCACTACA
>NZ_JBDJMM010000067.1:0-1052 GCF_039673865.1 Pseudomonas sp. TWI628
TCGACCTGGTCGTCGGTGCCTGGCACCGCCGGGGTCTCGACGTTGACTTCCTTGAAGAAGCCCAGGCGCTCAAGACGGGTCTTGGACTGGTCGATCAGGTAGGTCGAAGCCCAGCCACCTTCCATCTGGCGCATTTCACGGCGCAGCACTTCGTCTTCGGTCTTGGTGTTGCCGCGGTAGTTGATACGGTTGACGTAGGCACGCTTGCCCGGGTCGACCACGAACATGATGTCGACGGTATGGTCCTGGTCGTTCGGCTGTGGCACGCCGTTGACGTTGGCGAAGGTGTAGCCTTCGTTGCCCAGGCGACGGGTGATCAGCTCGGAGGTGGTGGTCATCACCTTGCGCGAGAACACCTGGCCCGGCTGCACCAGCAGCAGCGACTTTACCTGGTCTTCCGGCACCTTCAGGTCACCCGACAACTTCACGTCGCGAACGGTGTACTTCTCGCCTTCGTTGACGTTGACGGTGATGTAGACGTGCTTCTTGTCCGGGGTGATCGACACCTGGGTGGAGGCGATGTCCATGTTGATGTAGCCGCGGTCCAGGTAGTAGGAACGCAGGCGCTCCAGGTCACCGGAGAGCTTTTCGCGGGCGTACTTGTCGTCGTTCTTGAAGAACGACAGCCAGTTGGTGGTCTTCAGCTCGAACAGTTGCTGCAGCTCTTCATCGCTGAACACGGTGTTGCCAACGATGTTGATGTGCTGGATGGCGGCAACGGTGCCTTCGTTGATCTTGATCTTCAAGGCCACGCGGTTACGCGGCTGCGGCACGACTTCGGCGTCGACCTCGGCCGAGTAACGGCCCTGGGCCACGTACTGGCGCTGCAGCTCGTTACGCACGCCTTCGAGGGTGGCGCGCTGGAAGATCTCGCCTTCGGCCAGGCCCGATTGCTTCAGGCCTTTCATCAGGTCTTCAGTGCTGATCGCCTTGTTGCCATCGATCTCGATGCTCGACACCGACGGGCGCTCGACCACGTTGATGATCAGGACGTTGCCATCGCGGTTCAGCTGGATGTCCTGGAAGAAGCCGGTCTTGAACAGCGAGCGGGT
>NZ_JBDJMM010000068.1:0-846 GCF_039673865.1 Pseudomonas sp. TWI628
GTCGCCGTCAGCGTCCTTGATCGTGTAGGTGAAGTTCTCCACACCATTGCCGCCACCGCCCAGGTTCTTGAAGTCCGGGGCGTTGGGGTTGAGCGTGTAGGTGTAGGAACCATCTGCGGCGAGGACCAGGGTGCCGTAGGTGCCGGTGTAGGTACCGGCGATTACCGGGCCGCCTGCCACGCGGTCGGCGCCCTGGATATCGTTGGTCAGCACGTTCCCGGTCAGCTCGACGTGCTGTTCGGTTGCCGTCACAGCGTTGCTGTCGTCCACCGCTTTCGGCACATCATCGACGATGTTCACATCCAGGCTGCCGCTGGCAGTGCTGCCATCGACATCCTTGGCGACCACATCGAAGTGTTCGCTGATGCTGTTGGTGCCGGCACCGTCGGGATGGCTGCCGTTGTCGGTCAGGGTGTAGCTGTAGCTCACCACCCCGGTGCTCGGGTTGTAGCCGGTGATGGTCAGGGTGTTGCCTTGCGGGGTGATCACCGATTGCGGGAAGCCCGCGGCCACGCCGCCAGTGACCACGGCGATGCCGCCCACGGTCAGGGTTTGCAGGCCATCCGCCGCCGTAACCTTGAAGGTGCCTTGCTGGGTCAGCGCATTCGCGTCCGGTGCGGTGCCGTCGCTCAGGTGTTTCTCGTAGACGGTCAGCTCGCCGTTCTGCACGCCCAGGCCGTCGAGGGTGACCGGGTCGTTGAGGTTGCCGATGTTCAGCGTCAGGGTCGCCGTGCTGGTGTCGCCGTCAGCGTCCTTGATCGTGTAGGTGAAGTTCTCCACACCATTGCCGCCACCGCCCAGGTTCTTGAAGTCCGGGGCGTTGGGGTTGAGCGTGTAGGTGTAGGA
>NZ_JBDJMM010000069.1:0-711 GCF_039673865.1 Pseudomonas sp. TWI628
TCCAGCGGCGTACCAATCTGATCCGTATGGAAGTAATAAAGCTTCTGCCCTTCCCCTTCCGCCTGATCAACCCGCGCCAACGGCGCATAGCTACCCGGCTCGTACACATACAAGATGCTCTGCCCAGGCGTCTCTTCCCGCAGCATCCTCAGCCCTTGCCACAGGAACCGCTTCTGTTCGATCTTGCCATCGATCTCCGCCTGCTTGGCCACCCGTCGCCCCAGGCTGTCGTAGCGATACGCGCCCCGGCTCTCCAGCTTGCCGTTAACCAGGGTCTCGGCGCGAACCAGCCGGTTCTCGCAGTCGTAGCTGAAGCTCTGCAGCTTGCTGTGCCCCGAGCGCTTTTCGATCAGGTTGCCCCATGGGTCGTAGCGGTACTCCTGGTCCCGCCACAGCTTGATCCGGTTGTCCTTGACCTTGGCAAACTGCCGGGCATTGAAGTCCAGGCGGTTGGCTGCCGCGTCGTAGCGGAATTCTTCACTCCCTACCAGCGAGCCGGTATCGCGGCTGCGTAACTGGCCATTGGCTTCGTACTCGTACTTGATCTCGCCTCGCAGCTTGTCGAGCGTGCGCACCAATTCACCCGCGGGGTCGTACTGGTAGCGGCGGTGAATCGGGTTGTAGGCATGCTCCACCAGCAGCGAGGTATTGATACCGGTGTTGTGCACCTGTGAAAGCTTGTCCGCGGGCAAGGTCGAGGCAAACTGCCAG
>NZ_JBDJMM010000070.1:0-704 GCF_039673865.1 Pseudomonas sp. TWI628
TGGGGGGGGGGGGGGGCGTGGTGTTGTTTGGTTGTGTGCCCCCCCGCGCGCGGCGGCCCCCCCCCCCCCGCTCCTACAGGTTATGTATTCAGACAAAAAATAACCCCGGAAAGCCGTGAGCATCCGGGGCCAAGAGCGAGCAATATCCACTGTGCATGAGTGAGGGTGACCAAACCCTCGTGGACCGTGAATGGCTGCAGTCTGCTGGCTTCCCGCCCCCCGTAATTAGCCGGGAACGACCTGTTCTTAGCCAAACCGGCCATTGCGACATTCTGCCCTTGCGGGCCTGTCGCTGCAGACACAGAATCGGTCGTAAATCACAGCAGCACTCTCTTCGCGATAAAAGGGACAACAGCCATGATGCATGCGGATTTGATAGACCAGGACGACCTGGCAGGCCACCTGCGCGCGCGCGGGTTCGACATTCCGGCCGGGGCCAGTGCCGAGCAAGCCTGCGAGGCGGTGGTGCGGGGGCTGACCGAGCCTAATGCGCGGGCGCTGAAGGGGATGGTGGAGCAGATGTATACCGGCAGTGCGACCATCCTGCCGGCGGTGCGCCAGGCGATCGACAAGCAGCTGTTGCCGGCATTGGCGCAGTTCAACAAGCGCGCCTGACCGAATTTTCCTGCGCCGGCCTCTTCGGGGGGTTAACCGCGCAGGGGCCGGCGCGGGTGGAGAGCGGTAGAGGGGGCCAGGGCGACGCG
>NZ_JBDJMM010000071.1:0-643 GCF_039673865.1 Pseudomonas sp. TWI628
GGCAGGATGTTCTTGCCGTTGGTGGTGGCCGGGGCCAGCACATGGCTGTAGCCGGCTGCCAGCTCTTTGATCAGTGGCGCGACGTTTTCCGGCAGGGCGTGGGCGTAGGCAGCGTTATCGGCAACCAGCACCTTGGCCACACCAGCGATCTTGGCAGCGGATTCGGCGACGCCACCGACGTTTGCGCCAGCGACCAGCACGTGGATATCACCACCGATCTTGGCGGCAGCGGCGACGGTGTTCAGGGTGGCCGGGGCTACGGCACCGTTCTCAGGACCTTGTAGAAGGTCAGCGACAACCAGGACAGTCATTGGATCACCTTCGCATCGTTCTTCAGTTTCTCGACCAGTTCGGCCACCGATTTGACCTTGATGCCAGCGCTGCGGGCAGCCGGCGCTTCGACTTTCAGGGTCTTGGTGGTGGAGGCGAGGGACACGCCCAGCGCGTCTGGAGTGACGGTCTCCAGCGGCTTCTTCTTGGCCTTCATGATGTTCGGCAGCGACGCGTAGCGTGGCTCGTTCAGGCGCAGGTCGGTGGTGACGATGGCTGGCAGGTTCAGCGCAACGGTCTGCAGGCCGCCGTCGATTTCACGGGTGACGTTGAGCTTGTCGCCAGCGACTTCGACCTTGGAGGCGAAGGTGCC
>NZ_JBDJMM010000072.1:0-508 GCF_039673865.1 Pseudomonas sp. TWI628
GGCATGCTCCACCAGCAGCGAGGTATTGATACCGGTGTTGTGCACCTGTGAAAGCTTGTCCGCGGGCAAGGTCGAGGCAAACTGCCAGGCCTTGCGCCCCATGGCGTCGTAACCAAAGCAACTGGTGAGCTTGCCCTGAGTCCTGTAGACCTCGCGGTGCAGGTCGTCGCGCTCCATGTCGCTGATCACCTGACCATCCAGATTCAACTGGTGCAGGTGCCCGCTGCCGTAGTACAGGTGATTGACCTTGCGGCCATCCGGCAAGGTCAGCGTGGTCAGGTTGCTGAGGGCATCGTACTCATAGTCCAGTGCGCCACTTGGGCTCAGTTCCTGTGTCAGTCGACCTAGCAGGTCATAGCTGTAACCGAGCTCTTCGTCGGTGATACCCAGCTGCTTGCCTGTAGGCGTCGGCTGGCGCTGAATGCTCAGCAAGCGGTCAGCATCGTCGTAGGCGAAGGCTTGCCGCGCATCGCGGTTGACCTTGGCCATCAACCGGCCGATGGCATCG
>NZ_JBDJMM010000073.1:0-478 GCF_039673865.1 Pseudomonas sp. TWI628
GGGGTGAAGTCGTAACAAGGTAGCCGTAGGGGAACCTGCGGCTGGATCACCTCCTTAATCGACGACATCAGCCTGCTGATGAGCTCCCACACGAATTGCTTGATTCATTGTAAAAGACGATGCTGTAAAGCGACCCTGTTATAGGTCTGTAGCTCAGTTGGTTAGAGCGCACCCCTGATAAGGGTGAGGTCGGCAGTTCAAATCTGCCCAGACCTACCATTACATGGTTCAGCCGTAGTATACGGGGCCATAGCTCAGCTGGGAGAGCGCCTGCCTTGCACGCAGGAGGTCAGCGGTTCGATCCCGCTTGGCTCCACCACTTTCGCCGTACGCAGTAGCTTGTCAGAACTTAGAAATGAACATTCAGTTTGAATGTTGATTTCTGACTTTTGTCAGATCGTTCTTTAAAAATTCGGATATGTGATAGAAATAGACTGAACACCAGTTTCACTGCTGGTGGATCAGGCTAAGGTAAAAT
>NZ_JBDJMM010000074.1:0-469 GCF_039673865.1 Pseudomonas sp. TWI628
TGCCTACGCCCACGCCCTGCCGGAAAACGTCGCGCCACTGATCAAAGAGCTGGCAGCCGGCTACAGCCATGTGCTGGCCCCGGCCACCACCAACGGCAAGAACATCCTGCCACGCGTTGCCGCGCTGCTGGATGTGGACCAGATCTCCGAGATCATCTCGGTCGAGTCCGCCGACACCTTCAAGCGCCCGATCTACGCCGGTAACGCCATTGCCACCGTGCAATCGAGCGCTGCGGTGAAGGTCATCACCGTGCGTACCACCGGCTTCGACGCCGTGGCCGCCGAAGGTGGCTCGGCCGCTGTCGAAGCGGTAGCTGCTGCGCACAACGCTGGCATCTCGGCCTTCGTTGGCGAAGCGCTGGCCAAGTCCGACCGCCCAGAGCTGACCGCTGCCAAGATCGTCGTTTCCGGCGGCCGCGGCATGGGCAACGGTGACAACTTCAAGCACCTGTACAGCCTGGCCGACAAG
>NZ_JBDJMM010000075.1:0-448 GCF_039673865.1 Pseudomonas sp. TWI628
GGGGTGAAGTCGTAACAAGGTAGCCGTAGGGGAACCTGCGGCTGGATCACCTCCTTAATCGACGACATCAGCCTGCTGATGAGCTCCCACACGAATTGCTTGATTCATTGTCGAAGACGATCAAGACCCTATATAGGTCTGTAGCTCAGTTGGTTAGAGCGCACCCCTGATAAGGGTGAGGTCGGCAGTTCAAATCTGCCCAGACCTACCAATATGCGGGGCCATAGCTCAGCTGGGAGAGCGCCTGCCTTGCACGCAGGAGGTCAGCGGTTCGATCCCGCTTGGCTCCACCACTCTTGCAGTACCTTGATCAAACTCAGAAATGAGCATTCGCCTCGAATGTTGATTTCTGACTTTTGTCAGATCGTTCTTTAAAAATTCGGATATGTGATAGAAATAGACTGAACACCAGTTTCACTGCTGGTGGATCAGGCTAAGGTAAAATTTG
>NZ_JBDJMM010000076.1:0-379 GCF_039673865.1 Pseudomonas sp. TWI628
TCTGGACATTCTGGCTACAGAATTTCTTGACGACCATAGAGCATTGGAACCACCTGATCCCATCCCGAACTCAGCAGTGAAACGATGCATCGCCGATGGTAGTGTGGGGTTACCCCATGTGAGAGTAGGTCATCGTCAAGATTCATTTCGCAAAACCCCTATCTGCACATGCAGGTAGGGGTTTTGTCTTTAAGTAGAAGCTATCGCTTCTCCTGGTAGGCTGAATGGCCAGCCGGTGGTGGTAAAAAGGTGGTTGACAGCGTTTTCGAATGCTGTATTATTCACCTCCCGCAACGAGAGATCGAAGCGAGTTAAGTGTCTGAAGTTAAACGAGTTTCTCGCAAAAAACTTCAAAATAAACGCTTGACAGACCCTGAGG
>NZ_JBDJMM010000077.1:0-365 GCF_039673865.1 Pseudomonas sp. TWI628
GCGAACACTTCGATGTGGTCGCCAAGGATGTCGATGGCAGCACTGCCAGCGGCAGCCTGGATGTGAACATCGTCGATGATGTGCCGAAAGCGGTGGACGACAGCAACGCTGGGACGGCAACCGAACAGCATGTCGAGCTGACCGGGAATGTGCTGACCAACGATATCCAGGGCGCCGACCGCGTGGCAGGCGGCCCGGTAATCGCCGGTACTTACACCGGCACCTACGGCACTCTGGTCCTCGCCGCGGACGGCTCCTACACCTACACGCTCAACCCCAACGCCCCGGACTTCAAGAACCTGGGCGGTGGCGGCAATGGTGTGGAGAACTTCACCTACACGATCAAGGACGCTGACGGCGACACC
>NZ_JBDJMM010000078.1:0-338 GCF_039673865.1 Pseudomonas sp. TWI628
CGCGGTTGACCTTGGCCATCAACCGGCCGATGGCATCGCGTTCGAACAGCGTGCTGCGCTCGGGGCGCTCACCGTTTTCGCCGTAGCCGATTTCGTCCAGGCGGACCAGATACCCGCCAGCGTCGTAACTAAAGCGTCGGGTCAGGTTGTCGACCCGCACTTCTTCGCTCAGGCGGTCCGATGCGTCGTAGGCGAAGCGGTACGTCGCACTGTTCTCGTTGACCAGCGCGGTCAGGCGCAGGGCCTTGTCGTACTCATAGCGTACCCACTCGCCCTTGGCATCCTGACGGCTGCTCGGCAGGCCGCGCGAGGTGCGTTGCAGGCGGGTGGTCTGGCCT
>NZ_JBDJMM010000079.1:0-291 GCF_039673865.1 Pseudomonas sp. TWI628
CTTCGGGAGGACGGTTACCACGGTGTGATTCATGACTGGGGTGAAGTCGTAACAAGGTAGCCGTAGGGGAACCTGCGGCTGGATCACCTCCTTAATCGACGACATCAGCCTACTGATGAGCTCCCACACGAATTGCTTGATTCATTTGCTGATTAGAACTCAGAAATGAACATTCCTTTTGAATGTTGATTTCTGACTTTTGTCAGATCGTTCTTTAAAAATTCGGATATGTGATAGAAATAGACTGAACACCAGTTTCACTGCTGGTGGATCAGGCTAAGGTAAAATTTG
>NZ_JBDJMM010000080.1:0-270 GCF_039673865.1 Pseudomonas sp. TWI628
AAACTCGTTTAGCTTCAAACACTTGACTCGCTGCGATCTCTCGTAGCGGGAGGCGAATAATACAGCGTTTAAAACCGCTGTCAACCTTCATCTCAACCGCTATCGATCATTCGATCGAAGCCCTTCCAGTTACGTCTTAACAACCTAACTCGTTGAATCTCAAGGAGTTTGTCGTTCCGATGTCGCTGGAAGTGGGGCGCATTATAAGGGGATTCGAAAGGCCGTCAACCTTTAATTTCAATAAATTGAAATATAAGAGGAAAAGACCGC